>VDMG01000116.1 GCA_006514895.1 Beijerinckiaceae bacterium | reverse complement strand
TTCCTGCTCTCATAATGTGAGCTTGAACTGCTTCGGCCGATTTGGGAATCATCCGAATGAATCAGACCACTAGGTCTCGGCGTTCCCGCCATCGCGTGGAGAGCGAAAGCGGCTTCGCTCTAAACTTTGATCACTTCCAAAGCACCCCTTTCAGCCAATTCTTCTTGCGCGATGGCGGGATCTCTTGCAGCGCCGGTTCATCCGAGGCCTCGGGCAGATCGAACAGATGTTCCCGTAAGGTAAAACGGATGACGACCCCGATCGCGGCGGCGAGCGGCACCGCGATGAGGAGGCCGACAAAGCCGAACAGATAGCCGAACGCGGCAATCGCGAACATCACCCAGACGGGATTGAGATGAACGCGCGACGCGATGAGATAGGGAGCAAGCACATAGTCAGCGATCGCCTGCCCGGCAAGGAAGATACCCGCAACGACTGGAATCAGCGTCCAGCTCGGCCAAAACTGAAGAATCACCACGCACAGCGACACCCCAAGCCCGGCGAACGACCCGAGATAGGGAATGAAACTAATGAGACCAGCGGCAATGCCGATCAGAATTCCGTGGTTGAGCCCGATCAGCCACAGCGCCAGCGCATAATAAATGGCAAGGATGAGGCAGATGGTCCCCTGCCCGCGAAGGAAGCCGGAGATCGTGTCATCGAGCTCGCCCGCAAGCGCCAATATGTGCCCACGCTCCGCCGCGGGAATGGACCGGTCGATCGTCGCGATCAAATTTTTCCAATCGATCAGCAAATAGATGGTGACGATCGGGGTCACCACCATCAGGGAGAGGATCGAGATCACGGCCTGGCTATCCGACCACAGCGAGCGCAGAAACGTCGGAATCCAGTCGGCGGCAAACGATGCGATCTGGCCCGCCGATAGCTCAACTTCGTTCAGCCCTTCGCCGACGAGCTTGCGCAACCACGGGCGGCTCGGATTATTGGCGAAAGCCTGCAATCGGCCAATGTACGAGGGAACTTCTTCGATGAACGCGACGAGCTCCGTGCCAAGGAGAGGAATGATCAGCACAGCGACGCCGCCGACACCGATGACGAACACGCCGACAATGCCAAGCGTGGCCACGGTGCGGTTCACCCCGATCCGCTCGATCCGGTCGACCACGGGGGCAAGCAGATAGGCGAGGGCGATCCCGGCCACGAATGGCAACAGGATTTCCCGCAACAGCACGACCGTCAAGACAATGGCCGTTAGCGTGCCAATCCAGATCACGGAAGGCCGCGCCACCTTCATGGACTACCCCCCCCCGGCGGTGGCGGCGTTCACCCATGATGGCTCGCCGCGATTTTCGATCCTTGACCGGCGGTGAGTTTTGCCGAACGGCCCGCGTTGTCAACATGAATTCCGTTCCTATGAAAAATTGATGGGGGGCCGGAGGCGCCACCCTTGCATTATGCACGGTTACGGTCTGCACGGTCACGGTATGACGCGCATATTTCGCATCAATTTCAGTCGGAAAGCAGCCGTCTTTCGAAGTGAATGGCCCTGGCCGGCCAGCCACGCGGCCGGTTTTCCTCAGCCCAACAGCCGTTCAGCGGGGGACAACCTGTCTAAAGCCAGTTGCAATAGGTCGCCACCTTGTGATTCCTTATCGCTCGCCGGTCAAAAATGATTTTTGAGTCGCGCGCCCGCACATAGCACCAACCACCGCAAATGCGGATGCATTTCGCGGTTCCCCGAAGATTGATCCGAGGCCCTGGAATGCCGCTTTTGCAACTCGACCTCGATCGCAGCGAACACCCGGTCGATATCATCGAGCGAATCGCCGCGCATAATCATTGGTCCTTCGACCGCGACGAACGGGATGAAATATCGATCTCGGTTACCGGCGGCTGGACCGATTACAATATCGCCTTCACCTGGCTCGCCGATGTGGAGGCCTTGCACGTCGCCTGCGCCTTCGACCTCAAAGTTCCGGTGACGCGCCTGATGGAGCTAGCCTCGCTTGTCGCGCTCATCAATGAACAGCTTTGGATCGGGCATTTCGACATTTGGCCGAAAGACGGCGTGATCATGTTCCGGCATGCCATCCTGCTCGCCGGCGGCGCCGAGCTGAACGGACATCAGTGTCAAACGGTTCTCGCCAGCGCGGTGCGCGCCTGCGAACGCTATTACCAAGCTTTTCAATTTGTCGTCTGGGCTGGCAAAACCGGCCACGAGGCGCTCGGCTCCATCATGCTTGAAACGCAAGGCCGGGCCTGACATGGCCACGCCGGAAGCGGATCGCTTCGAGGCGTCCCTCCTCCTCGCCGGAGCGGGCAAGATGGGCGGCGCCTTGCTGCGGGCCTGGCTCGACCGGGGCTACGATCCGCGAAAAATCGACGTCATCGAGCCGCACCCATCGCCGGAGCTCATCGAACTCGCGCAGGCCAAGGGCTTTGCGCTGCGGGCCCCGTCGCGGCCGCCCGGAATTCTCGTGCTCGCGATCAAGCCGCAGGCTCTCGACGAGGCGGCGGCTTCGCTCGCTTCCTTCGCAAGCCCAAACACGCTGGTCGTTTCAATCCTCGCCGGCAAGACCATCGCCAATATCTCGGCGAAGCTGCCGCAAGCGCGGGCGATTGTCCGTGCGATGCCAAATCTGCCGGCCGCGGTTGGACGTGGCATAACCGCGCTTGCCGCGAACGCGGCGGCGACGCCAGGTCAGCGCGCGGCGGCCGAGGCTTTGCTCGCCGCGGCTGGTGGTGTCGAGTGGCTCGCGAGCGAGGAGTTGATCGACGCGGTGGCCGCTGTCTCGGGTTCCGGCCCGGCTTATGTCTTTTATCTCGCCGAGGCCTTGGCAAGCGCGGGATCGAGCGTGGGTCTGCCGGCCTCCATCGCCGCGCGGCTGGCGCGCGCTACGGTCGAGGGCGCCGGCGAATTATTGTTCCAAAGCCGCGAAAAATCAGCGGCCGAACTGCGCGAGAACGTGACGTCGCGCGGCGGCACGACCGCCGCCGCCCTTGAGGTCTTGATGGCGCAAGACGGCCTTAAGCCGTTGATCGAGCGCGCGGTGAAGGCCGCGAAACAATGCGCCGAGGCGCTTGCCGGCTAGAGCGCTTCCCGTTCACGTGGAATTGCGTGATCGAAAAGGAATCGCTCAGATTCAACGCGTTGGAGCTTGGGACATGCTCAAACGATTCGTTTCTGGATTGGCGGGAAACCAAATATCATGCATGACCTCCGTTTTGTTTGGCGCCTCGTCGCGATTGCGTTTCTCCTCCTGATCGGAGCTGGCATCGCCGCCGGAGAGGAGGATCCCGATCTTGCAGTCCAGACAAATGCCGCCAGCGCGATCAACTATGTGCGGCAATCGGAAATCGAGGCCTTCGCGGACGTGAGCCCCTCCAATTGTATTTTGTTACTCACCGACGGAGAGGATATTAAGAGTGTTTCAAAAATGCGCATCGATCGCGGCCGCGCTGCAAAACAAAAGCCTGATTTCCTTTCCAAACGAGTTTGGAACGGTTTTTTTCTCTCCTCCATTGGTTTCCGATTTGCTTTCGACGAGCAACTCCAAATGCCGTTTGAATTTGAAAAATGGGAAACACGTCGTTGTCAACCAATCCTGTGCGTCAGTGCATCAGGCCTTGCCGCGCGAATAATAGAAAGTGTGGCAACCGGCCACGCGCACCGGAGCTTGGGCGCGCGCGGCACCAGCGGCTTTCATGACAATTTCGACAGCTTTGGAAGGCGCCCTGCTTGGAAACGGCTTTTGCAGGGATTAGATTACAAATTAATGGATTTTTATTTTATCGCATTTTCTTGATGCGAACCGGTATCCACTTCGCTTGAAAATGCTCTAGGTTCGAACCTCAATCATGGCGCGGGAGACGAAGATGGCTGGCGAAAACCCAAACGAGAAGCCCGGAGCGGAGCCCCAATCGGCGGACCTCGCCTTAGCAGCGCCGCCCAAGGATCCGCGCAACGCGATCATCGACGCGCTCCTGGAACTCGCCGGAGAGCGCATTTGGGAAGACGTCACGATCTCGGATGTCGCCGCCCGCGCGAATGTCTCTCTCGCCACCTTTCGCGATTATTATCCCTCGAAGGGCGCGGTGCTTGCAGGTTTTTCACGCAGGATTGATCACATCGTTCTCGAGGCGGCCGGGGGCGGCGATTTAACCGGTGAGCCCCCCAAGGACCGTTTGTTCGATGTCTTGATGCGCCGTCTCGATGCGCTGGCGCCCTATAAGCTTGGCCTTGAAGCTATTTTCGACTGGGCGCGGCACGATCCGCTGGCGGCCGGCGCGCTTAATCGTGTCGTGGTCAATTCGATGCGCTTCATGCTGGAGGCGGCCGGAATCGAATCCGAAGGTCCGGTTGGCGCATTCAAACTGCAAGGCCTCGCGCTTGCCTGGGCGCGGATTCTGCGGGTCTGGTTTCACGATGACGATCCTGGCCTGGCCTCAACCATGGCCGCGCTCGACCGCGAATTGACCAGAGGGAGCGGTTTTGTTGCGCGCGCGGAGGATTTGAGCCGGCTTGTCTCGCCTTTGTTCGCGCTGGCACGATCCTTGGTCGAACGCGGGCCTCCGCGCGCCACAAGAAACCGTGACGGTCACCGCGAGAGCCAAGAGGAGCGGGCTGCCTCTTAAGGCCAAGCCAATCAGGGCGCCGCCCCGGGACCTTCGTGCCGCGACCATTCCCGCGGCGCGAGTTCGATGAGAGCGGGGGCGGCCCGATTACCTGGCCGCCCAACCTTGCCAAGTCTAAGCCGGTCGACCGCCCAATATCTGAATGAAGGCGCAGCTAGCGCCAAACCCAGCAAATCCGAAACGAACCCAGGCAGAATCAACAATACCGCCCCGAGTCCGGCCAAGGTGCCATCGAGCACTGCTTCTCGCGACAACACACTGTGATCCTTGGCTCTCGCCGCCACCGCCTGGCGCAGCCGCAGTGCGGCGGATAGCCCGACACGCCGTAAAGTCGCAAAACCGGCAACGCTCGTCAAAACGCAAGCGGCAATGGCGCCCGTAAAGCCGATCAAATGAACGACCGCGGCGAAAGCCGCGAGTTCGGCGCCGAGCCACAGCGAGAGATACAGCACGAACAGAACCGGCAGGCGGACGAAAGGTTGACGCATAAAAATGCCATTCGATCGAAGGCGAAGCATTTAGGCCCCCGGCAAGAGTGGACTTCAGCTTTTCGCTCCCCAAATAGAATAGTATGATAAAAGCACAATCAAGGCCAACTTGCTCCAGCAAGGCCAATTTTCAATTGAGACATCAGGCACCCCGATGCAGGACTCATTCGATATGACGACGATTATCTTCGCGCTCCTCGCTGCGTTTGTTGTGTGGAAGTTGCGCTCGGTCCTCGGCACCCGCAATGGCGCCGAGAAGCCGCCTAGCAATCCGTTTGCGAGCCGGGCGCCAAGCAGACTCGGGCCGCGGCCCGGCGATCCGGCCCGTGATTCGCTTAACCGCGTGATCACCTTGCCCGGCGCCGCTGAGCCTCCGGCAGCGGCGCCGCCCGACAAGGTCGACCGGTGGAAGCCCTATGCCGAGCCCGGCTCGAATACATGGGCGGGACTCGATGCCATCGCCGCGGCCGACCCAGGCTTTGCTGTCAAGCCTTTCGTCGAAGGCGCCAAAGCCGCCTATGAGATGATTGTCACCGCCTTCGCCGAGGGCAATCGCGAGGTGCTGCGCAATCTTCTTAGCCCCAGCGTGTTCGAAAGCTTCACTGCTGCTCTTACGGAACGCGAAAAGCGCGGCGAAAAGATCACGACAACCTTTGTCTCGATTGACAAGGTAGCAATCGAAGAGGCCGCGCTGCTTGGCAACACCGCCGAGATCAAGATCCATTTCACGAGCGAGATGATCACCGCGACACGTGATCAATCAGGGAAAGTGATCGATGGAAGCCCCGATCGAGTCGTTCAGGTTGACGACATCTGGACTTTCGTCCGGGACACCGGTTCGCGCGATCCGAACTGGAAACTCGCCGCGACCGAAACCGCGCATTGAGTGGCGTCTTTGGCGGTTTCGCCCCGCTCCGCAGCCTGTCGGGCGGGCGGCGGCGCTCGGGTCTTTGCCGATGACCGCGACGCCTTTCACGAGGCAGGCACAAGACCGACGCGGTCTCTTGCTAACCCCCCTCACTTTCGAGGATCTCGCCGGTTTCGGCGAGGACGATCATCTCGAGGCTTTCCGGGTTTTCGTGCAATCCTGCGCTTCTATCGCGGCGAGCGCACCGCCGCCGCGAAAAGGAGTCGCCGCTTCCGCGGCGCTCAAAACCATCGCCCACGCGGCGCTCCACCAAGAGGTTCGTGACACCGCGCAAGCGAGGCGGTTTTTCGAAACCCATTTCCAGCCTTTCCGCGTGGCGGCGAAGGGCCCGGCGCCTTCGATCTCCGGGTTTCTCACCGGCTATTACGAACCTATTGTCGAGGGATCGCTGAGTCGCAGCCGCGATTTCACCGCGCCGGTCCTCGCCCGCCCGGGCAATCTCGATTCTCTCACGCCCTATCCCGGCCGCGCCGCGATCGAGGCTGGCGCCATTGAACATCACACGACGCCAGTCGGCTGGCTGCGCGACCGTGTCGAGGTGTTTCTTGTCCAGGTGCAAGGGTCGGCGCGTGTCCGCCTCGCGGACGGCAAGGTTTTGCGGCTCGTCTATGCCGGGCGCAATGGCCAGCCCTATACCTCCATCGGACGGATTCTCATCGAGAGCGGTGAAATCACTGATATGTCGCTCGCCGCGCTGAAGCAGTGGATTCGCGCCCACGGCCAAAATCCCGGCGACGCGGGATTGGCGCTGATGCACCGTAACAGTTCCTATGTTTTTTTTGCCCTCCGGGAGGAAGACGATTCGGCTGTTGGCCCGACCGGAGGGCAAGGGATCGGCTTGACGGCTTTGCGGTCGATCGCCATCGACCGCGCGCTTTGGTCCTATGGGTTACCGTTCTGGATCGCCGCCGAGCTTCCTTGGCGGAGCGCTTCCGCTTCACCGTTCCGGCGCCTGATGATCGCGCAGGACACGGGCTCGGCTATCACGGGTCCGGCCCGCGCCGATATTTTCTTCGGCTCGGGGGATGACGCGGGCGCGCGGGCAGGCGATATTCGGCATGCGGGCGATGTCGTTGTTTTTCTGCCCGCCGCGGAGGGCCGGACCGTTGAATGAAAACGTCTCATCTTCCAGCAAGCCCCGGCTCCGGCGGCTGAGCGCGGAAGAGGTCGAGCTTTGGCTGAACGTGACGAAGGGCGTCGCGCGCCGGCCGGGAAGCCGTCTGCCGCCGCCGGCGGAGGCGCAAAACGACGCGAACGTGCAGCTCCGTGCCACGGGCATAAAACAGGGAGCCAACAATGAAAGGGCCCCTGCGCCGGTCGAACGCAAGGACGCCGCCGCCCTTGATTCTTCTCCCCCTCCCCCTGCCCCGCTGGCGCCGCTTGAACGGCGGCTTCGGCAAAAGCTTGCGCGCGGCCGCACCGCGCCCGATGCCGCGATCGACCTCCACGGCATGCGCCGGCAGGAAGCTTTCTTCGCGTTGCGGGACTTCTTGGCGAAGGCGCAGATCGAAGGCGCACGGCTCGTCCTCGTCGTGACCGGCAAGGGCGAGCGTGGTGTTACGGGGATAGCCACACCGGGTATTTTGCGCCAAAGCGTACCGAACTGGCTGCGCGAGCCCTTCTATCATGCGATCGTCGTTGGTTTCGAGGAAGCCCAGCGTCCGCATGGCGGAGCGGGGGCATTCTATATCCGGCTGCGAAGGCGTGACCGCCTCGCGCGCGGGAACGGCGCGCCGTGAGCGGCCCAAAATGCGGCTGGAACGGCGTCCTGGCGCCTTCGATCGCCGACCCCGACCCAGATTTGGCGCAAGCGGCATTCGCCACCCTGCCGGAAGAATTCCAGCGCCTCTGCGAGGGCGTTGTGATCCGGGTCGAGGATTTTCCCGACGATGAAACGCTCGATGCAATGAACTGCGAAAGCGAATTCGACCTTTTGGGGCTGTTTCGCGGCCGCGGCCGAGCCCAATCCGCGGCGAGCCCGATGACCGGACAATTTCCCAACATGGTCTGGCTCTACCGCCGCCCGATCCTTGACTTCTGGGCGGAGCACGAGGAGACGCTCGGCGCCATCGTCACTCATGTCCTTGTGCATGAAATCGGCCATCATTTTGGGCTTTCCGACGAAGACATGCGGGAAATCGAGCAGGCCGCCGAGTAGTGGCATCCTCCCGCCAGTCGGGATTCAGTCGCTTCACCCTTCCGAGACGTCACATGCCGAGATCGAACTTCCAGTTCGCGCCGACACGTACCAGATGATACATACATCGGGTTCCGAAGGTCGCCGCGGGTGATATCGATCTGGCGTCCATGCGCCCATTCCGGTCCGAGGGCCGTATACCGGTAATCGATAAATACAGAGAGATTTGGGGTGATCGGATGCGCTGCTCCGATGCCAAGGCTCCCAACGGCTTTCGAGACCTCAAATCGTGTCGTACTCTGATTGTAGCTGATGAAAGCTGGTCCGACTTCGGCCTCCATTTTGTCGGAAAATGAACCGAATGCGCCACCCAACGCTATGTAGATCATCACATTGTCAAGGACGAGGAACCGTTCGAACGCGTATCCGAAGCGAGCGCGAAAAGCCCCATAAAGGCTGATCTTCGTTGAGATGTCGGCCGGTTATCTTCAGATTGCCACCCACGCCCGGCGCCTCGGCTTCGACTTCGATGCCGAGTGCCACTCTCCATGGAGTCTGGTAATTGTAGCCAATTTGAGCGCCCCCAACGGTTTGAGGCGGCAAATCGGCGGCCGATGCCAGAGCGTTTGCGCCAAGAACAAGCGTTATCGTGGCGATCAGCAGTTTTAACATCGCGTGCCCTTAAGTCCGCTTTGAGAATCGGCTAAATTGTTTAGCTCGCGTACTCAATTGTCATTTGAGCGCCAAATATCCACTTCCGTGAAGGTGTTGCTTTTTAGCATCGCTGATTGCCCCGATGGACTCGCTATGGCCGCCTCGATTAAACCAGCATAACATATCGATTATCAGAGCCGAATTACTCCCATAGCGGCTCGCAAATCCTGTTTCATCCATTGAAGACAGGATTAGAGGAATGATCATGATCGATGACGCGCTCGCCGCCGCGCGCCAGATTTTCACGCCGCCGTTTCGTGCCGTCCTTTGGAAGACACTGGCGCTGACGCTGGCTTTGTTTGGCCTCGTCTGGATAGGGCTCCACAAGCTTCTCGTCGCCGGCATCGCGCTCCCCCACGCTTGGGCGGATTATTGGGTCGCTTCCTGGGTGGCGGCGGCTTTGTCGCTCATCGGTGGAGTGGGACTCTTCGCCGGGCTCGCATTTCTGGTAACGCCGGTGTCCTTCATCGTCGCGGGCTATTTCTTTGACGAACTGGCGGAAGCGGTCGAGCTTGAACTCGCTCCGGGCGAAGCTCCGGGGCGTGCCATGGCCTTCGGCGATGCGCTCTGGTTGTCGGTCAAATTTGCCGCCTTGGCGCTCGTTGTCAATGCCGCGGCGCTTCTGCTGCTGCTGATCCCGGGCGTCAATGCCGTGGCGTTTTTCGGCGCCAACGCCTATTTGTCCGGGCGCGGCTATTTCGAACTTGCGGCGGCGCGGCATGTTCGGTTCGCGGAGGTCCAGCGGCTGCGCAAGACAAACGAGCTTCGCCTATTCGGCGCGGGCCTTGTCATGGCGGCGCTCCTTGCCGTTCCCATATTAAACCTTCTCACGCCCCTGTTCGGCACCGCCTTCATGGTGCGAATCGCCAGCAAGATCATGCGGCAGGCCAGAAAGGCGCCGCGTCCGGCGTCACGGGGAAGTTGAGCGCTCAGAGCGCGCGGGTGCCGGCGAATTGTCCGGTTTTGCGGTAACGGTAGAGATAAGCCGGCACGAAGGTCTCGAAGGCTTCGGGCTCTATCCCGAGACCGCGCAAGGTCCGCCCTTCGGCCACCGCCTGTGGCGAAACGATGTTGTCGACGCGTAACAGCTCGACCTGATCCCTGGTTATCCTGAAAATTTCGGGAAAGAGGCCCAGCGACAATTTCGTAACGGCCTGGGTGACGAAAGCGAGGAGTTTCGCGCGTTCGAAAGACACCGAAACAAGCCGGCGGCGGCGCTGGGTCACTTTGAGGACGAATTCATTGATCCGCCTGAGGGTCGCGACCTCTGCCGACATCTGCACGAAAACGCCTAAGCCCGCCTCATTCACCGCCTTGGCGGCGGTTTGCGCGCCAAGATGTTGGATGGCGTCAAAACGCTGCGCGCCCGTTTCCTGCAATATGCCAACCAGCTTGACGGCGGCCTCGGCATCCCGCAGCGCATGGGCGACGGAATCGGGATAGCGCAGATTGGCCTGGACCGCATGGATTTGCCCGACGTCGCCAAGCGGCTGCAAATGAAACGCGAGATCGGGGCGGCGCACCGCGACCCGGACCCGCCAGCCCCGCTGCGCCAAGGCACGCACCACATGCCGGCCGATAAAGCCTGAACCGCCAAACACCGTCACAAGACGGTCTGTTTTTACCAAATCATCCGCCATCGCCGCTGGTCTCCAATAAAGGCTAGGTGCTAGTCCCGTTTTAGAGCGCTTTCGCGCACAAGGGAATCGCGAAAGCGCGGTTGATCCGCGCTATGTATTGACAAACCCTCGAACCGGCCCCTATCAGAGCCTCATGCCCAGATGGCGGAATTGGTAGACGCGCTGGTTTCAGGTACCAGTGGTGAAAGCCGTGGAGGTTCGAGTCCTCTTCTGGGCACCAAACACATATCCACAACTGTTCAAAGCTGTTCAACAATCCTAATAAAATAAGACAGATAGCGTTTAGGAGCGTCCTAATTCGTCCGCAAGTGTCCGTTGACAGCCAGCAAATTTGTTGGCCTTATTGTTGGCCTTGGCGCAAGGGGCCGAGACACGAGGCCAACAGATGCTGACCGACTCGGCGATCCGCGCGGCGAAACCCAAGACAAACCAGACAGTTAAACTCTCGGATGGCGGCGGCCTGCAATTGTGGATTCAGCCGTCGGGTTCGAAGCTCTGGAATTTGGCTTATCGTTTCGCGGGCAGGCAGCGCAAGCTCGCAATCGGTTCTTATCCGGGCGTCGGATTGAAAGAGGCACGCGCAAAGCGGGAAGAGGCCAAGAAGCTGTTGGCCTCGGGTTTCGATCCGAGCCAACAAAAGCGGCTCGTAAAGTTGGCCTCGGAAAGTCAGAAGGCAGATACCTTCGAGGCCATTAGCCGCGAGGTTCTGGAAAAGAAGCGCCGGGAAGGAAAGTCGGAGACGACCGTCAGCAAGGCGGAGTGGCTCTTCGACCTCGCGACCCCTGCATTGGGGTCACGCCCCATCGCTGAAATTACCGCGCCAGAAGTCTTAGCCGTTCTTCGTCAGGTCGAAACCAGAGGACGATTAGAGACGGCTCGACGGCTCCGAGCGATCATCGGCCAAGCCTTTCGCTTCGCCGTGGCAACGGGCCGCGCTTTGAATGACCCTACCGGCGCCCTACGCGGCGCCTTGACCGCACCCGTTGTCCAACATCGCGCCGCTATTGTCGAACCCGTCCCGTTCGGCGCGCTTTTGCGCGCAATAGATGGATACGATGGAACGCTGGAAGTCCGCTCCGCCCTGCAGTTACTTGCTTTGACCTTCACGAGGCCAGGAGAATTGCGTCTCGCCACTTGGAAAGAATTCGAACTCGACGCAGGCATCTGGATCATTCCCGCGAACCGCATGAAGATGCGTCGGCCGCATCGAGTCCCGCTGTCGCCGCAAGCCATCGCCATCCTGAAAGAGCTTCGTACGCTCACAGGCCAATACGAATTGCTCTTTCCAGGCGTGCGCTCACCCGCGCGGCCGCTATCGGAAAACACGCTCAACGCGGCTCTACGGCGGCTGGGATACGCCAAGGACGACATGTCCAGCCATGGCTTCCGGGCGGCAGCCTCTTCGCTTCTCAACGAATGTGGCAAGTGGAATGCCGACGCGATCGAAGCGCAGCTCGCCCATGTCGAGGCCAACGCGGTGCGAAAGGCTTACGCCCGCGCTGAATATTGGGCGGAGCGCGTCGAAATGATGGCTTATTGGGCGGATCGGCTGGACGAATTGCGGCGGGGCGGAATTGTTGTCCCCTTGCGAGCTTGAGTGACGTGCGCGCTGGGTAGCGGTTGCCTCACATAATTTTGAGCGACGGGCTTAAGGTGGCACCGCGCAACCCGCCCGGAGCCGCAAGCGCTTGTCCGGCGCGGCGGGACCGCGCGCGCTGCGAAAATCCAGAAACCGCCGCGCACCTGCCAATAGTGCCGAAAGAAATCTAACGGCAGTAATGGGGCCGTGCCCAATCCGGCCATGGGAGAAATCGCGAAAAGCGGAGCCGATCGCTGGGGGTAACCCGCGCGCAACATCTGCCTTATTATACCAATTCTTGCTGATCATAACCGATAGGCCCATTCGCGCCCACCGTCGGATCCTGAAATCACTCTACCCCGCCGACCACGAGGCGATTGGCGAAAATTGCGGCGCGGTCGTCACCTTCGGCCATACGTCGATGGGCATGTCCCGGCAGATTGCCGACATGCTGGGCGATATTTCCGCCGAGACGCTGTTCGCCATGACCGGCGGACAGCTCGCAGTCCACATCGCCCGGCAGCCCACGGCGATCGCGCGCCGCCTCGATTACCTCACAGACAGCCTTTTCGCCGGCAGGTTCGACGCCAACCCGCCCTATCGCGGTCCCGCGCCCGGCCCCGCCGGTGACATTTCCATACAACGGAGGTTGAGATGAAATTCGCACTACAGTGCTATGCTCTCGCGTTCGCGTTTATCGCTGTCGGTATTTTCTGTTTATTCTTTACAGAGGAATTGACGCCTCCCGAGCTGGTCCAGCTCGTCGGCCTGTTGTCCTGCATGTGCGGGCTAACCTTTTTCATCATCATCTGTATCGTCGAGGACAGGCGATGAGCCAATTTCCGGGCACAAAGATCCCGATAGCGAGCCTTCCAGGCGAGCCAGTCCGATGGACTGTGTGTCTGTCGGGGAATTAGCTTCGGATGGTTTTCGGGGCGTTCTGCAAAAAACCCGCCGACAAAGCCGGTAAACACAGTGCCAGCATAAAAATATTTTATATGTCATTTTGTGAATACAGAAGCAGATATTTTAGCCTCACACGGGAGTACATTGTGATTGCCGGTGATCAGGCTTCGCCATGCCTGCATGTCATACTCGTCTTGGTCTTTGTCTTTCTTACGCCCATCAAGCGTCATCGCTGCGTCCATGCGATTGGAAAGAATATTAATCCAGTCTACAAATAACATCAGCAGGACGATAAGCATAGCGGCGGCAATCTGTGTCTCCATACAAAGTCTCTATATTAGACATGCGAAAAATAACAACTTTTTTCATAGAATCCTCAAAGACGAAAGAGTTGCCGCAGCCCAACGACCTTCGGCTTTCCATATTGGGGCTTATACGACCATTCGCTGCCCGCGCCGGAATTCGGGAAGCCCAAGTGACGTCCGCCGATGAGGCAGCGACCTTGTTAGTGAAATGCGGCCGAGGCGTTCACGTTTGCAGGCGGGCATTTGAATTCGGGTTCTTGCTCGCGCGGACGAAGGTAACAACGACTGTCTCATCGACCAAACATCTGCCAGCGCCTATATCCAAGTGCGTCTTGTAGGTTACACGTCCGGCGTCGAGGGCGTTCATTGCTCTTTAGAAGTGCAATTTTTACTTTGCCGATGAAATCAGCGAACCGCGCCGGAATTATGTGCCGTGTTGTTTCTCGGTAACAGACATCGCTTTTTCCCAATGTTATAATTCTTAATATCTATAGGGGGCTGCCAAGTGAAACGATCTCTAAAATACAAGCTGAGTCGATGTGGCATTGCGACTTAAGGTTCGTTGCAGCCCATCCCCCTCGTTCATCGGCGTTCCTCCTTGCAATTTCACGTAACTCGTCCTGCCCCCGCTTTCCGCCAGCGAGGTGAGAACAATCGGCGCCGCATCCGCCCGGTCCAGCGCCGCTAATAGGTCGTCCGATGGAATTATTGGCGGAACTGGCCTATCGCGTGGGGTGAGGCGCGCCACGGCCGCCCGGATTTCTGTGCCATTCACATGGGGATGGGCCGACCATGCCTGCGCCAGAAATCCGGTCACAACCGCTGTCGCCACGCTCGTTCCGGACATCACAGTGGAAAATCCTGCCAGAACCCACCTGACTGCTTTGCGGGGGTCCCGAGCCGACATGAAAAAGGCCCAGGAAAGCCCGGGGCCTTGCCGTTGTTTGTTCGAGCAAACCGGGTTCTTCAGTAATCCATGCCGCCCATGCCACCGCCAGGCATG
>VDMG01000130.1:10785-14533 GCA_006514895.1 Beijerinckiaceae bacterium | reverse complement strand
CGCAACTGAATAGCTACCGGCTGACGCCGGTAAGTTCATATCCAAAAAACGGACACTCAAGTTGCAAAGCAAATATTAGTCGATATTTGCGAGCCAGGACACTAGTTAGCCGCGCCGGTATGGGGCCAACGCCTACTTCGTCGCATAGGCCTTTATCGCATGATCGGCCAAGGTCTTGCCAAGCGACCAAACCGCGCCGGGCACGCGATGGCTATCGGCGATGACCGCATCGAAAGCATGTTCGATCCACTCGCAATCGGACTCCGTGATGACCAGGGCCGGAAGCAGCTTCACGGTAAGGTTTGCGTGGCCCGCGACCTGCACGAGGACCTGATGATCCTTGAACAGCGGGATCGTGATGAGCTGGCAAAACAGGCCGGTGCTGACTGTTTCGAGCAGGGACCACGCGGCCTTGAGCTTTAGCGAACGAGGCGGCCCGAATTCAACGCCGATCATGAGACCTTTTCCGCGCACGGCTTGCACGAGTTCATAGCGCCCCGCCATTGCCTCGAAAGCGGCGAGAAGCCTTGCTCCTGTTTGCGCCGCCTTTTGGACAAGCCCCTCGGTTTCAATCACCTCGAGGGTTGCGAGACCTGCCGCCATCGCAAGATCGTTCTTTCCGAAGGTGGAGCCATGCACCACGGCCCGGTCCATGCGGTTGAACACCTTTTCAAAAATTGCCTTGCGGGTCAAAACCGCGCCGACGGGCACATGGCCGCCGGAAAGCGTCTTGGCAAGCAAGACGATATCGGGCTCGACGCCCCAATGTTCGACCGCGAGAAAGCGTCCGGTGCGCCCCATCCCCGTCTGGATTTCGTCGGCGACGAATAAGGTTCCATGTTTGCGGCATAAGGCCTGGGCGCCGCGAAGATAGAGGTCGTCCGGAACATTCACCCCCTTGCCCTGGATCGGCTCGACGAGGAAAGCCGCGACATCGCGCGCCGACAAGGCTTTTTCCAAAGCGGCAAGATCGTTGAATGGAATGGCCGAGAAGCCGGGGACAAGCGGGCCGAAGCCTTCCCTAAAAATACCATCGCCATTCGCCGACAAGGCGCCATAGGTCAAGCCATGGAAGGCGTGGCCGCAATAGACAATGCCGGGACGCCGCGTCGCGCGGCGCGCGAATTTGATCGCGGCTTCGACAGCCTCGGACCCGGAATTCGTGAAGAAAACCTTATCGAGATAGGGAACAAAGCCAAGCAACCGCTCTGCGAGCAGGCCGGAAAGAACGGACACATCCATTTGCACGAGATTGGGCAGGTCGCTCGCAAGCACCTGGTTCAATGTCTTGCGCAGCAACGGATGATTGCGGCCGATCCCAAACACACCCCAGCCGCTAAGGAGGTCCAAATACCGGTTGCCGGCGCGATCGAAAAGATACTGACCTTGGCCGCTTCGAAAACCGACGTCGAAGCCAAGTGTCTGCAACACGCGAACCATCATTTCGTTCATATGGCGCGTGTGTAGCGCGTAGCGTTCCGGTTCTTGCTCTGCCAGCATGGCGCCGATGTCGAAGCCCTGGCCGCTCCGGTTGAATTTCGTCTCGTGGGCCCGCATGTTTCTCATATCCAACCCCTTGCTCGCGCGAGCGACAGATGCGGCTTATAACACGAGCCGCAGAGAGAGCATGCGCAGCCTTTCGCCGGCTTTATCCGGCTTAGCTTTAGTTTAGACATGCCCGTGATGAATCGAAAAACCTGCTAATTTTCCAATGTTCAGATGAAATTTGAGGCAGACATAGCCCTTCTTTGTGACCGATAGGGTTAATTTAGCCGGTTTCCGTTTCAGAAGGAAAGCCGCGCCGGCGAAGATCTTCGCCGTGAGCATCGGTGGCGGCGGAGTTTCTGTGGACAGTCTTCCGTCCAGGCCCGACGGCTAAGCCGTGGGAGCGGCGTTCAATCTGTCGACAGCGGCCGCGCTACCGCCTCCAGCGGCTTGCGCTCGGCAGCCACGCCCCAAATCAATTCGACAATTGCAGCCATGACCATGAGCCCAGAGCCAAATAGGTAACCCCCGAAAACGCTGGCGCGCGATCCGGTTGGAATGAGCGCCCCAAACAGGAACGGTGCTCCGGCGCCGCCAACCGCGGTGCCGGCCGCATAAAAAAAGGCAATGGCGAGCGCGCGAATTTCCACCGGAAAGATCTCGGATGCCGTCAAATAGGCGGCCCCAGCCGCGGAAGATGCAAAAAAGAAAACGACTGTCCAGATGATCGTTTGCTCACCCGCGTCGATAAGATGATGTGCGAACAGCCAGCCGCTTCCGGCAAGGAGAAAACCAGAAGCCGCGTAGGTAAAGGCGATCATGGGCCGGCGGCCAATCGAGTCAAATAGCGGACCAAGGACCAACGGACCAAGCACATTGCCGAGCGCGAAGGGAAGAATATACCAGCCGACTTGATACGATGGCACCTGATAAAAATTCGTCAAAACGAGAGCATAGGTGAAGAAAATTGCGTTATAAAAGAACGCTTGTGCTCCCATGAGAGTAAGCCCCAAAAAGGTTCTTGTCCGGAAAGTGATGAATAGCGTTTTGAAGACTTGGCCAAGTGGCGTGTAAGCACGCGGGCGCAGCCGCATTGGCGTGAGCGCCGAAGCATCTGGAAAGCTCGCACCGTGCAGACGGAATCTGCTTTGCCTTGATCCTCCGCCATGCCATTTGCACCGGACACAACAGCATGATGTGCAGAAAAGTTGCAGACTTTTTGGATAAGATCATGCGAGAAAACGAACAGATAGAGACCATGAGCGATTTATCTCGAAGCGATCATGGTCTGGAACCGGTGACTGAACAAACCCGCGGTTTCCTTGGCTTTATCCATGTCTCGCATGCCAAAAATTCTGATCTTTGATTCCGGCCTCGGCGGCTTGACCGTTTGCGGAGAGATAACGCGCCTGCTTCCGGACGCTCGTTTGATCTATGCCGCCGACGATGCCGCTTTCCCTTATGGCGGGCTACGGGAAGACGTTTTAATTGCCCGGGTCTTGTCGGTGATCCAACGCTTGGTCGCCCTTTGCGACCCGGACGCCGTTGTGATTGCCTGCAATACGGCGTCCACCTTGGCGCTGCCGCATCTGCGCGCACGGTTCCCAGAAATCCCTTTCATCGGGACGGTACCCGCGATCAAGCCGGCGGCGAGTCAGTCGCGCTCGGGGCTTATTTCCGTGTTGGCGACGCCCGGCACCGTCGCGCGCGATTATACCCGCGAATTAATCCGTACCTACGCTGCCCATTGCGTAGTTACCCTCGCGGGCTCAAGCAAGCTTGCGCCTCTTGCCGAAGCTTTCATGCAAGGGAAAACTGTTCCGGACACGGCCATCGCGCGGGAAATCGCGCCCGCATTCGTGACGGCCGGTGAACGGCGCACCGATTGCATCGTGCTTGCCTGCACGCATTATCCTTTGTTGCTCGGGCACTTCGAGCGGCTGGCGCCCTGGCCGGTGGCATGGATCAATCCAGCACCGGCCATCGCCCGGCGGACCAGCCATGTGTTGCGTGAACAGCTCGGTTTTCCCGCAGTGAATACGCCATCGGCCGCGCCGAATTATGCTGTTTTCACGGGCGCGTTGACTCCGGGACCGGACCTTCTGGAGGCCTTACGCCTTCGCGGCATCGAAAAAGTCGTCACGGAGCCGATGCCGCTCGCGGCGTAGGACATGATCCCACGAAGTCAGAGACTTTGAGGCATCCTTCCTTCGTGGTAGATTTCATCGCGAGTATCAGGAGATTCCACCTCAGTCCCGAGAAG
>VDMG01000130.1:2914-10775 GCA_006514895.1 Beijerinckiaceae bacterium | reverse complement strand
TGAGGATTCGCAGCCGCGTTTCGCCCTCCGTTTCGTTCCGGCGGGGCTCGACCGCAAACGGCGTTTTCCCTGTCAACATGCCCTTCATGATATGGAAGCCCAGGGCGCGATACGCTTCCAATTGTTCCTCGCCAAAAAATTGGTCGCCCGTTGTCTCATGCGGAAAGGCGCGGTAGCGGCGCTTATAATCCAAAATATAGTCATCCTCGTCACCGGTCAGCGAGGCCTTGACGTAAAGCAGAATGCCCGTTTCGTTTGGCCCATATTGGATCTCGCCAGCGGCGCAATGTGGACCTGGAGTGGGGGGAATTGCGGAGCCATCTTCATCCGCTTTATCAAAAGCTTTGTCCACTGCGAGAGTGCAATCCCGGATTGCCCGCCAAGGCAATTCGACAGTCGCTCCGAGGTCGATCCGGGCATATCGCTCGAGGATAAGAAATGCCCCAAAGCTCATCGTCGGATCTGCTTCGGCGTCGATCGCGATGATCACCTTGCAGCGGCGCTTCATGAGCGAATAGACACCGAGATTTTCAATATGACCACCGTCGGTCAAGTAAATCCTGGACCTCTTTTCGGTGATCCAGCCGAACATTTCCGCGAACAGGACAATGCTGGGCAGCCGGAAGAGCCGAGCGATGATCCAATCCTTCGGCTTCGTTATGGGGGGATCATCGTAATCCGGGCAGGGGTTACGCAGCCAGTATCCAAGCCGGATATTGAGAAGGGCAAGCGTAAAGGTGATCGGCTTAATGGTCAGCGCACCCATATTGGAAGAAATAGCGGCACCTGAGATAGCCATTGCCGTACCGAGGTCGAGGGTCGTCTTTTTTCTCGCCTTTTTGCTCGCCTGAGTACTTTTGCCAAAAGCGAGAACCACCGGGTCTTTCTTGATCCGTCGCGTTCCTATGTAGCCTGTTGCGCCACTGCCGGTATATTCGGGCGTAAAGATAAAGAAGTCGGCGTTGCGTCCTCGCTTATTCGCGAATTGGGACGCTTCGATATTCAGCGCTGCGTTGATGATGGGGTAGGGGCAAAAATTGGTATCGATATCGTACAATTTGGGAACGTATGACCGGAGATCGCCGTATTTATCGCGGCACGGCGGCCGGCCATCTGGATCGAACAAAAAAGCCTTGCTAAGCCTGTCACGGTACAGGCGGTACAGGGATGTCCTATTAGGGTTGATAAACAGTGCCACAAACGTTGATAGGACAAACGCCGCAAAGTAACTCACCGGCGCCAGGTCGCGCCCAAGGCCAATATCAACCAGCCACAAATAACAAAGCCAAAGGAAAATTGGAACGAGGAGTCCACCGAGCCCTAGGGCCGCCATCGCGGAAATTTTCTTGACCCAAGCTGTCCACCCGGTGGCGCGCTTCGCCACCGCCACGATGTCCCCAAGATACTTTGAGAGAAAGGCAAAAACCGTGGCCATGAAACCGAAAAATGTACCAGCGCTGGCAAGGTAAGTTGAAGAGGTAATATTCGACCACAATTCGTTCAGCGATTTGTGGAGAGCAGACGCCTCAGCGGCTGGGTTTATCACCCAAAGGATGAAGGGCTGAGTCTCGAAGAATGCGATTACTAATGTCGCGAGGAAGAGGATTTTCGAAGCGAAAACCCATCCGCCTCGAAGCGTCGCGCTCTTCCCGATGTTTCATTGACGCAGCAAGAGCCCAAGCAAAGAGAAATAGGAAATTCAAGGCCGCAAGGATCGCTGTAAACCAATAGCCGTGCAACAAAGGCAGCAATGGTAGCCCGGGAAAAGTTTTGATAAGGTCCTGTATGACAGGGATCGGCGTTCCCAACGATTCCACAGTCGGATGGATCAGCAGGGAGATCCAAACGCAGAAGAGTAGGACCGGCAGGATAATGACTGTGTTGGCGACAAGGCCGCGGCCGATGATCCCAAGTGCCGTGGCGACATCCAAGGCACCGTGCGGTATGAGATAGTTGGAAAAGTCGCGAATGTGGCGGACAGAATCAGTATCGTCGTAATTATCGGGGTTGGTGAATGGAAATTTGCCGCGGGTTTTCTGCAATGTAGCGGTGAGCGAGCAGCCGATATAGCCGCCACCCGACACCGTCGAAAGGTAGTCGATTCCTTCGATCCCATATACATTTGGATGATCTTTATGCTTCGCCTGCAGGGCCTGCAGTACACCAAGCCCAAATGACGCTGATCTTATGCCGCCGCCCGAAAAAGCAAGGCCTGTCCATGCGGACTTCCGCCTGTCCCGCCCTATTCGTTCCCTGATGAATTTACGGCGCCTATCGATGGCGGCTTTCTCGGAATCATAAACCGATTTCGCGAGACAAGCAGCTTCATGAATTTGATCCACATCATTGATCGCGTCCACGTAGGGATGGTTGCCCCGCTCGTATATTTCTGGCATTCCCCCCTCCGTCCAAACCGGCCCGCCAAGGCACCCTCTCCGCGTCCCTTGCGCCTCAACCTGTCCCGCTTTGCCGGGCGAAGAAGCGCAAGGCGCGAAGGCTCGGCAGAAAGAAATAGGCGCCCCCGCGAACGGTGACGAATTGCGGGAGACCGGCGAGTCGTTGGCCCCACCCAGACGGCTGCGGTAAGCTAACCCCGTCCGTCACATGATTGCCCAGTGATGGCACGCGGTTGCCGAGCAAGGGATCGGTTTCGCCGTCCATTCCGTTGAACTTGGCGTTTACGATCCAGGCATTTTGGATGAACTCAAACTGACGCGAGATATTTGCGTTGAGGGAAATGAAATATATTCCGCTCGCGACTCCGGGGGGCTTGCCTCGCAACACGCTCTCCCGGTGGTCAATAACAGCGCCATAAGGGCGTCCGCGCCGAATGATCCGGTGAAACCTGCTTGACGAGAGCAAGTCATCGCGCGGGCCCCCGCGCTTCAAGCCAAGCGCGCGAAGCAACCAGGAGATCAAGCCCTGCTTGCCACCTGGCATGTCCGCGGTTCGCGGATTGGCCCGGCGGATGTGGGCCCCGAACGGACAGGTCAGTCCCTCGGGGTCCGGCTCATAGGTAAATCCGTTCTGGCGGATATCCAGGGCATCGGGACCGACGCCGCGAATCTCCGCCCTGGATGCGGTGACCAGCGGGTCGCCGGTCGAGAGCCTTCGGCCCAGCATTGCTTCCGCCAAGTCGACACCCTGATTCCCCGGCGATTTTTTGGAAACAAAGCTCCAAAAGCCGGAAACATCCTGCTCCAAATGCCGGAACACAAGATAAGTGCCGTTGCGCCCGAGATCCAGCTGGCCGGGGACATCTGCCGCTGGCGCAAGGATATTGTCCGGATCCCGCGCCGGATCGAGCAAAGGCCGCTTTGTAAAAAGGCCATACTCGTTTTGATAACCGAGCAAAAATTCGCCGGCGGCGATCAGATTGCCATATTCGAGATCGGCACCGGTTCCGGGCTCGCGCTTCGCGCCCCAGTCGATCTCCGGCTGGCTTATTCCATCGACGAAGCCAAAGGGCTCGCGCCGCGTGTCTCCCTCCTCGGCGGCCTTGGCGGTGCCAAGAACCCGAAAGACCTCGAAGCCTAAGGCTAGGTCCGCCATCACCATTTGCTGGAACGCGGCGAGACAGCCTGCCTCGGCGTAAAGCATGACAAGGACATCGGGCGTTTCCGGCGGCGCGCCCCACTCCCAGTTGGAAGGCGCGTTTTCTCCAATGTCGCCGAGGCGGCGCGAACGTCCTTCGGGATCGGGATCTTCGGCCGCTATACCAAGACGGAATTCGCGGGGAAAGTTGTTAATCGACCCATCCTGAAAAAGTTCTTCCGGCGCTCGCAATCGCCTTAGGCCTGGCGCGCTGAAGGCAATCTGCAGGGCGCGCTCCTGGTGCGACTCCGACAAATGGCCGGCATGGGTCACTCGGTAGGATAGTTTCTCGGCGCCAGGCTCCTCGACAACGGCGGCGAGCCACGCTTTCGCTTCGCTGAGATTGGTGATCCGCAGCAGCAGAAAGGAGGCTTCCTCGAGTCTGCCATAACCGGAGCGGACGATGCCCTGGATATCTTGATATTCGCGGACGGGCTGAGCCATGATGCGCCCTATATTTCCGACAGCCACTGGCGGATTTCGGTCTCCGTCATGGTTTTGCGCTCCAGGCCTTGGCGGATCCGGGCATTTCGAGCGATGTCGATGAGTGTTAGCCCTGGGTAGGCCTTGTACCAGACCTCGGTCGGCAGTGCGTGGCGGCGTTGGACGTCCTTGAACTCCTGCTCGCGCTCGGCTCCGCCCCAAAGCAGGAAGCGTGTCCGTGGATAACCGACCCCTTGGCCGAATGTCAGATTGAGCCCGAAGGCAACCTTGTTGACAAAATCGTCCATATAGCTTTCGGAGCTTCCGTCGTAGTTGCTCGCGAACAAGCCTCCGCGCTTGCCGTCAAGGAAAACCCAACGTGCGAAATGGATGGTCTTGATCCTCGCCAGATTGCCACGGGGATAAAGAATAGGCGTCGCGAGATTGACAAGCCACCATATGACAGTCGTCGTCCAACGCGGGAACGGCCCAGGTTTGAACGAGCCGAAAGCGGTGTATTGATTGGTCACGTCATGATCTTGCAGCTTACCTAGCTCCGCCAAATGCTCGTCACTTGGCGGCTTTGGCGGGCTCTGCACGTCGGGGTCAGTGGTCTCATGCCGCCTGAGATGAACCAGAAAGACCGCCAACGCCGCGCTGATTATGAGAAGAACCGCGCCATAGACCAATAGCGCCGCGCCAGCAGACAGCATCAGGAGAGGGAGCGCGACGATGAACGCGGCCGCCACCGCCGCCAAAATGGAGATAAGCCGCCGAATCTGCCAGCCAAGGGGTGTCGGCGCTGGCGGCGTCAGCCGCGGCCCATTTTCGTCGACGGCGCGAACGAACGCATCGCGGATGTGCCGAGGCTGATCTTTGGCTTTATCCCGGATCGAGCGGTCAGCGAGATATTCGGTAAGATATTTGGCCAGCGCCTCATGCAGTGCTGCTTCCTCCCGGATCTGCAGCACTGTCCGTCCAATCCAATTGACGTAATTGGCGGCGGGCTTGACCGAATGGCTCCGCATCCATTGCAGCAGATCGCCATTCGGATTAAATCCATCGCAATAGGCGAAGATCTTACGCAGCCCGTCCCCAGCGCGATCAACAAAATCCGCGAGGAGAAAGTCGGCCGAACCATCGCAATCGCCAAGAAAGGCGAGGTAGATTGGGGCGTCTGGAAATTCTGCTTCGGGACCAAAGACACTGAGATCGCTCAGCGTCGCATCGTTCAAGATAACGAAGCGCGCGAAATGCAGCGTATCGAACACGCCAAACGGCACCAGCGGGTTATTTGGGTCCGCTGTGCCGGGGCTGTCATTCATCGTCAAGAGAAGCTTGCGTAGGTCTGCTTCCCCGCTGGGCACAATCGGCGCTGCAACCATGAAATTGGATTGCGGAGTCACGGTCCGTTGGCCAAATCAAAAAGACGTTAAAACTTCAGCGAGAAATCGATCAGCCGCTTCTTGTCCCAATAGACCTTACCGAGATAGAACTGCGGGGAGATCAGCCGGATCTCGTCGCGGATCCAATGCGCGACCAATGACGTCTTCGAATAATCGAGGACGATGCATTCCTTGTTGTCGAGCCAGCTCGGCGCCTTATAGACCGCGGCGGCAACCAAATGGAGGTCTAAAGGGCTAATGCGATTTACCAAACGTCCCGCCTTGGAGTCGAAAACCTTCCCTTTCCAGGCGAAAATATGGAGGAATTTCTCGATCTCAGGGGAAAGCGCCGTGCCGGGCTTAATGATCACCGCGCCGTCGGCCTCGCCATCTGGAATCGGCCCCGCCTCCGAGGCGGTGAACAAATCGTCCAGCTCCGTTTGCGTCATGCGGAGCAATTGAGCGACATCATAGGCCATCGCGCTTCCCTCTTAAATCGCCGCTGAGAATTTCGGCTCCGCGCCATAAGCGTCTTGTTCCCCGAAACCGCATGCGAGAATTACACAATTTTTTGATCGTTTCTAGCACTATTTAGATTGCAATATCATAGGCTGGAGTGTCCGTGGAGTTGATTGATGGTGCAATGCAACCGTTCTCTGCCTCGTGCAAAATGACATCGGCGGCCTTCTCGGCGATCATATAAATCGCGCTCGCGATGAAGAAGCCGGGGATGCGAGGAAAGACGGAAGCGTCGACGACGCGCAGCCCTTTGGTTCCGTGAACCTTGAAATCGCTGGTGAGGACTCCCCCTTCGGCCTCAGGCCCGATTGGACAGGTGCAGGATGCGTGATGACCCCATGCGGTATCGCGCACATGCCGAGCGAGATCTTCATCAGTTTGGAGCTCTTCGCCTGGAAATTCCTCCTCGCCGATCAGCCCTTGGCTTTTCAAACGCGCCGTGATCTTGCGGACGAATTTGATGCCCTCGATTATCGCCTCAACGTCCCGCTGCGCGGCGGCGGTGCCGGTTTCCTCGAAATAATGGAAATTGATGATGGGCCGGTCCCGAGGATCGGGTGAGCGCAAAGTGACACAGCCGCGGCTGCCCGTGTAGGCCTTCAATAGGGCCCAAGTCAGGCAATCGAGGCGCTTGGGATCGCACACACCTGCGGAGTACTTGGGATAATAGCCTTTAAACGGGGCGAGCAGCGCCATGCAGAACAGATCGGGGTCAGGCAGCTTGGCCGAGGAGCGCCGCGAGAAGGCAATCGCCGCCCCGTTCGAAATATACATGCCGCCGCCGTGGCCGTGCCAGTCTTGGCGGTGCTGGCTCCATTCCTTGTAAAGGGGATCGCCACGCTCGAATCTTGCGCCTTTAAGCGAACTCCAGGGCCTGCACATCGTGTGAACGACGGCAACCTCGTAGCGGTCCTGCAGATTCTTGCCGACTCCCTTAAGCGCGTGCACAGCGGGTATGCCCCATTTTTCGAGAACCTCCGTGGGTCCTATCCCTGAAAGCATCAAGAGTTGCGGGGTGTTGAAGGCGCCGCCGGCCAGAATGACCTCGCGCGCCGCCCGGATTTCGCGCCGCTCGCCGGGCTCGGTGTTCGGCTGAGCGTGGGCGCGATAAAGGCGCTTCCCCTTAAGATATTCGACGCCCACGGCGCGATTTTCCGAATCGAAAATGACCTTCGTGGCGAGCGCGTCGAGTTCGATATAAAGTTTGCCATGAGTGCTCTTTTCAGTCTCTCTTAAGCGCTCCCGCGTACCCTTGCGCTGATGCCAATCCGTTGAAAGGGGGGTGTAGCAAAGCCCGTCCGCGCGCTGGCGAAGGCGGCGCCAATCGTTTGGATCGGCCTCTCCTCTCATCAGCCGCCGGATCGCGGTCGTCCAGGAGGACCCATCGAAAATAATCCTCCAAGCCGTCGAGATGAACGTTCGAAGAAGCTGGAGATCACGAATCCTTCGGGGCAGCGCACGCTCGGCCGGAAGCCACCCAGTCCAGCCATGCTGTGTCGGATCGAGGCCGAACCACTTTTGGAGCCAGCGCCAAAGCCGGCGATGGCGACAGTCCTCGATTAAGCGAAAATAGCGGCGCATTTCCCGCGCTTGCCATGATGGGTCGCCGGTGCGCTTCCAGATGTCCTCCCAGTCGGAATCGTTCGGGGCGACGAAAATCATCGCATTATGCGCGGTGCAGCCGCCGAGGGTGGCGGAACGAGGATAATAGATGCTTGGCTCGCCAGTATCGGGATCGTGCCTGTGTTTCCAATCGGCCTTCTGGCGTTCGTCGTTCGCATAATGGCGGACGAAAAAACTCCAGCTCATGGATGGATTTTCCGAGGCGAGCGGGTGGAAGCCCGGCACCTGATAGTCCTCCGGCATTCCCGGCGAGTGGCGAGCTGGGTCTTCGAGCGGGTCGCCGCCGGCCTCCAACAAAATGACACGCATCCCCGCCT
>VDMG01000130.1:0-2904 GCA_006514895.1 Beijerinckiaceae bacterium | reverse complement strand
GCCTCGGCGAGGCGGGCGGCGAGCGTGCCGCCGCCGGCGCCGGAGCCGACAATGACATAATCGCAATCGCTCATACGCGGCGAACCCTTGGGACTGCGCCACCCGGTTAGAGCGCTTTCAGATTCTGCGGAATCAGAAAGCAGCTCCACATCATTATTTTATCGCATTTTCTTGACGCGAACCGGTACCCGCTTCGCTTGAGAATGCTTTAGAACGTCTTGATGAACTCAATCAAGGCGCGCTTGTTGTCATCGCTCAACACCGGTTCGGAACCAAACGATTCCTCTTCGTCGCTCAGGCCGTCGGTTTCGTTGAATTTCGCAGTGCCGAAATAGTGACCCCGGTTGACGACGAAATCCGGGCATTTGCTGAGTTTCAACAGCGGCTCTCGCAAGTTCTTCAACCAGGCAAGCAGCTCTTCGTCGCTGGCGCTGGCGCCAGGCGGCGGCAAATTCGCGACGAGCGTCCCCAAAAGAGCTGTAAAATTTTTCACATGTTCGTCTTTCGCACCGATATCCTGGATATCGACCTCCGGCTGGTAGTTGATGAGGTTGATTGGGAAGCCTTGCGGGATTGGGATTGGGCCGAAGTTGCCGTCCTTGTCGAACAGACGGGAGATCGGGTCCTTTAGCAGGCCCGAGAACGGGTCTGGCAGGGAACTGAAGAGACTCGACAGCTCCGGCGGAATTTGGCGCTTGGGAATATAGACGTTGCTTCGCTCTGTCGCCCGCAGGACGATGCCATCAAGTCCGCGATCGGCAGGGCGTTTCTCTGGCCACAGCAATTCTTCGATTGCCGATCGGAATGATGTCATCCTGTGCTCAACCGAAGGATCCGGGTCGAATGAACCGATGCGCTTGTTGATAAGGAAGGGGGCATTCGCCCACTCGCTGACCAGCGAAGGCACGCGGGTAAAGCCGAGGCCGCCTCCCGGCATCTTGTAGTGCCAATGTTCTCCCGTAAAGGGATCCTGCAGGGTTATCGTTCCGACGGAGGGCAAATCTTTGTAAGTGGAGGAGGAGAAATTATCCCAGATGTTGCCACGGATCGCATTGGTTGCGAGCGGGGCGCAGGCATTGGTTCGCAGCAAAGTGATAGGGATGCGCGCATCGGTCGAAAGGAAATTGTCCTTGAGGAAATCTGGCGCCAAAACGATTTCCCTCATCTTCATCTTGAATTCATCCGTCTTTGTCAAATCCCAATAACGTTTCCAGCATTTGAGATAGTCGAGGCCGGAGCATCCTCCCGGATCAAGCGCCTTCCAAGCAACATCCGGCAGTTTGCTCGAATGGCACCGCGCGCAGGTCTCGGCAAAAGCGATTTTCCCGCGCTTCAGGGTAGCCTCGTCAGCCGTCAGGTATTTGTCCCCGCCGGGGGCGTCCTTTAGGCGGTCTGGCTGCCCCGCTTTCAGCAAGAATTTCGCTATGAATGGTGTGCCAGCCACAGTCGCTCGCCAATAGGCGGAATTGTCCTCAGCGTTTTTGATTAGGAACGGTGTGATCGGCTTGCCGCCGAAAGAGGGATTGAAATGCGTGAACCAATCTTCGCTATAGAGTCCAATGTTCACATAGACGCGGTTCAGCGCCCCGACCACGCCAACCGAGTCAGAACCATCCTTCAGCACGCGCGGCGACCAGGCGGTGTCCGGCGGATCGAAATAACCGGGGAGCTGATTGTTGTTAAGCTCTCCACCTCTCAGCGTTTCCTTGCCCCAGCGGTGCGCCACCGCGAGCCGCGCGCCGAGATTATAGATCGCGTTGTTCGACCGCGGATTATCGATATAGTCCGTCGAGACAAGAGAAGTTTCCGTCGTGCCGGGCGCGTAGGTATTGGTCACTTGATGAAAAAAATTCTTGAGGTCGGCCCTATAAGCAAAAAGGCGGCCGAACCACAGATACTGGGCGCCGACGGTCGAGTTGAGGTTAGCCCATTCTGGACGCGCGGGATCGGCCGGCGGGTGAATCGGGCTTGCACTGACATGGCACATGCCGCAGGACATGCCTACCCGATAGGGGCGCACGAGCTTCGGATCGTTGTAATAGCTCGGGTCGGTGTAATATCTTTCCGGATCCCAGTTTTTCGCCGCCTCTTCGTTGAAATAGGGATTGGGGAAGAGGCGCAGGCCGACGATCCCTGAAGCATAGCCGAAATAGGAGCCGACAGGCAAAATTTTGCCGCCGCCGATCGGCTGCCCGCGCGCGCCAATCTTCACGCCCGGATATTTTTCTTCGTTCTCGAACGGGTCGGGCGGGCAGTCGTTGCGCCGCACATCTAGCCAGAGTCCGAAACGGTCCGGATCAGGCCCCGTCGGCTTCTCGAAGCAAGGTTCGTTGACCCCGCCGAGCCAACTCCAGCGGGAGTCGCGATTGCATGGCCCATAGCAATAGGTCTGGCTCGGATGTGAGGTCACGACCTTCAAGAGATCATGGTAGCCGAGGGTCGAGGACGTGGCGAGCGTGTCCCATTGGCGGTCATTGCCTCCGGTCCAGACCAGCCACATGTTACGGCCTTTGATCTCCTCCGGGGTCAGTGTCACCCCATTGTCCATGTCGTGGAAATAATCCTCATCGGCCTGCGGGAATGTCTCCCGCCCAGCCCGCTGCGCCTCATCCAGCCGAGGGCCGCTGCCCGCTAGCAGCAGCATGCCCGACAAAATGGCCACTCCTCCACCAAGTACTTTTAATCGCACCATTGCCCCCTCCCTTGTCATTTTGGTGCGCGGCAAAAACCAGCGCGCTTAAGACCTTTTGAATAGGCTACCGTATTTTGTCCATGACGAATAGAGATTTCGCTCATTTCACCAAGGCGGGCCGCTTCAAGGCCATGGACGATATTGAGCAAGAGATGTCCTGATCAACCGGCGTCGCGTGGACGAGGGCCTCGGTCTCGCCGAGGAAAAGTTGC
>VDMG01000216.1:3123-14662 GCA_006514895.1 Beijerinckiaceae bacterium | reverse complement strand
ATGACATTCCGTTCTAGGATCTCTATCCCTTGCGAAAGAGGTTCGCCACGCCGCGTGGACTTAGACACTTTGGCTTTCGAAAAATCCGTTTCAAAGTATGTCAGTCAACACACCTAGGGGGCGGGATTTCCGGTCATGAACACCCTAAGTCAGTTCAAGAAGGGGGACCTCCTGTTCCGGCAAGGCGATGCAAGCGACCACGTGCTGCGGGTCAGGAGCGGCGAGATCGAAGTCCTGCGGGAAATCGGCACCGCCTCCGTGCTTCTCGGTCATGTAAGAGGCGGTGAGTGGCTGGGTGAGATGGGCGTCATCGAGGGCCGCAGCCGCAGCGCGACGGCACGCGCCGCTGCGGATGGCGAAGTCGAAGTGCTCACCGCGCGGCAATTCTTGGAGCAGGTGAGCAGTGATCCCGCCACGGCGCGGGATCTGATTCTGCGGCTCAGCATCAGACTGAGGAGCGTCGAGGACATCATTGCGGGGGACATGCTGCCCTTTGCGCATGACCGTTCCCCGGAGGGGGCCGGTCAGGCAGCGCCGGACGCGGCCATCGCCGCCGATGCCACGATTTCGCTCACCGCTCATAACGATGCGTTGCGCGCTCGGATCGGTGCGACGTCGATACATGTCTCCAAATTGCCCTTCGTGGCCGGCCGGATCCCGGTCGAGGGTGAAGTCAAGCCTGCGCTACGCCCTGATCTCGTGATCGAGGATGAGGAGCCTTTCCGCCTTTCGCGCCAACATTTCATGATCGCGCGGAGCGGCGACCGGCTTGTCGTATCAGACCTCGGGAGCGCACTTGGGACGATCGTGAACGGGCAACCGATCGGCCACCATTTCATGAAGGACGCTGCACCCCTGCATCGCGGCGAAAATCTCGTTTTTGCGGGCGGCTGGGATTCACCCTTCGAATTCTTGGTGTCCGTCAGTTAGCAGGTGCTTCCCATTTGTGCCATTGCAGCGCTCTCCGTTGCCGAGTTCTTTGCAGCAGACCTCAGTTATAGCGATCTTCCGCGGGCGCGGGGTCCTTTGACCCCAACGCTGCGTTCGCGCACGAGGATTTTGGTTAAAATCTCCTTCTTTATTGCTTATATTCTAAGTCTGGAGTTGCCGTGTCGATGCCGGCCAGCATAGAGTCCGGCACTCCTTCTCTTCCCGGTTAGCATTCCTTCCTGAGTATCATTCCTTGCCCGACATCGACGACACGATCTCACCGCCGCCCGGCTCCGGCATACGGCCGGTTTCGATCTCCGACGAAATGCGGCAGAGCTATCTCGCTTACGCGATGAGCGTGATCGTGAGCCGGGCGCTTCCCGACGTGCGCGACGGCCTGAAGCCCGTGCACCGGCGCATTCTCTATTCGATGCACGAAAACAATTACACGCCGGAGCGCCCCTACAACAAATCGGCGCGCGTCACCGGCGATACGATGGGCAAATATCATCCGCACGGCAATCTCGCGATCTACGACGCGCTGGTGCGCATGGCGCAGCCCTTCTCGATGCGGCTGCCTTTGATCGACGGGCAAGGCAATTTCGGCTCCGTCGACGGCGATCCGCCGGCGGCCGAGCGCTATACCGAAGTGCGCCTCGCGCAAGCCGCGATGCCGCTTCTCGATGATCTTGAAAACGAGACGGTCGATTTTCAACCGAATTACGATGGGCGCGAGCGCGAGCCGTCGGTGCTTCCGGCAAAATACCCTAACCTCCTCGTCAATGGCGCGGGCGGGATCGCGGTCGGCATGGCGACCAACATCCCACCGCATAATCTTGGCGAGGTAATCGACGCGGCCATCGCTTTGATCGACCGGCCGGAAATGTCGTTCGAGGATTTGATGGCGATCATTCCCGGCCCGGACTTTCCGACCGGCGGCTATATTTTGGGGCGGGCGGGCATCCGCGCCGCCTATGATTCTGGGCGCGGCTCGGTGCTGACGCGGGCGAAGGTCGAGGTCGAGGAGCTCCGCAAGGAGCGCGAGGCCCTGATCGTCACCGAGATTCCTTATCAGATCAACAAGGCGACCCTGATCGAAAAGATCGCCGATCTCGTTCGCGAGAAACGCGTCGAAGGCATCTCGGATCTGCGTGATGAATCCGACCGCGACGGCATGCGGATCGTGATCGAACTCAAACGCGACGCGCTCGCCGATGTTGTCTTAAATCAGCTCTGGCGCTTCACGTCGCTGCAATCGAGCTTCGCCTGCAACATGATCGCCTTGAATGGCGGCCGCCCGGAGGTCTTGACGCTCAAAGATTTCCTCAAGGCCTTCATCGATTTCCGCGAGGAGGTCGTGACAAGGCGCACCAAGCATTTGCTCACCAAGGCGCGCGATGCCGCGCATGTGCAGGTTGGCCTTGCGATCGCGCTCGCCAATATCGATGAATTCATCCATCTGATCCGGACCTCCCCCGATCCCGCCGCGGCCCGCGCGGCCTTGATGGAATGCGCCTGGCCCGCGCATGACATGGCGCCCCTCGTCACGCTCATCGCCGACCCGCGCCACGCGCTCGGCGAGGATGGCGCCTGCCGCCTTTCGGAGGCCCAGGCGCGGGCCATTCTCGAACTCAGGCTGCAACGCTTGACCGCGCTCGGCCGCGAGGAAATCGCCGAGGTCTTGAACAAGCTTGCCGCCGAGATCGCCGATTATCTCGAAATATTGCGTTCGCGCGCCAGGCTCTTCTCGATCATCAAGGATGAAATGTTGGCGGTCAAAGCCGCCCATGCGACGCCGCGCCGGACCCTCATTCTCGACGATGCGCCAGGCGTCGAGGACGAGGATCTCATTCAGCGGGAGGACATGGTCGTCACCGTGTCGCATCTTGGCTACGTCAAGAGAGTTCCGCTTGCGACCTACCGCGCACAACGGCGCGGTGGCAAGGGCCGCGCCGGAATGCAAACGCGCGACGAGGATTTCGTCGCGAGGCTCTTTGTCGCCTCGACCCATACGCCCGTGTTGTTTTTTTCCTCGCGCGGCCAGGTCTACAAGGAAAAAGTCTGGCGGATGCCTCCCTCCGCGCCGCAAGCGCGCGGAAAAGCGCTGGTCAATTTGTTGCCGCTCGGCGAGAGCGAGAGGATCACCACGATCATGCCTTTACCCGAGGACGAGGCGGCGTGGGACACCCTCGATGTCATGTTCGCGACGACGCGCGGCACCGTTAGGCGCAACAAACTCTCCGATTTCGCGCAGGTCAACCGTGCCGGCAAGATCGCGATGCGGCTCGATGAAGGCGAGGAAATCGTCGACGTGCAGATTTGCACCGAAGCGGACGATGTCCTTCTGACGACAACCGAAGGACAATGCATCCGTTTTCCGGTGACCGGCGTGCGGGTCTTCAAGGGCCGCGATTCCATGGGCGTGCGCGGCATCGCGCTTGGGCCCGGCGACCGCGTGATCGCACTCGCCATTTTGCGGCATATCGAGGCCAGCGGCGGCGAGCGCCTGGCTTATCTCAAGATGCGCCGCGCGGTCGCCGGCGACGCTTCGCTCGAGCCGAACGCCGAGACATTGAGCCAAGTGGCGGAAAATGATGAGGCGGAGAGTGAAGAGGCGGGAAGCGAGGAGGCGCCCATCGCGGCTCTAAGCTCCAGCCGCTACGCGGAAATGTCGGCCGCCGAGCAGATTATCTTGACCGTTTCCGCGAATGGCTACGGCAAGCGGACATCATCCTACGAATACCGCATTACCGGACGCGGCGGCAAAGGCATTGTCGCGATGGCGGTCAATCAAAGAAACGGCAAGCTCGTCGCCTCGATGCCGGTCGAGGATGGCGACGAGATCATGCTCGTCACCAACGGCGGCCAATTGATCCGCTGTCCTGTCGACGGTATTCGCATCGCGGGACGCGGAACCCAAGGGGTCATCGTCTTCGATACCGCCGCCGGGGAGGAAGTCGTCGCCGTCGAACGGATCACCGAGGAGGATTCTCCGCGCAACGGCGATGAGGAACCTTCAGCCGAGGGACAAAGCGAAGAGGACGGCGGTTGAATGCGGCGCCGCGCCGAGCCATGGAACCTGCCGATGCACATGAAAGCGGATGATCTACAGCGGTACCTCGCCCGCGCGCGGGAGAGGTTCGGCGACCGGCTGCTGACGTGGCTCACGCTCCTGCTCGTGGTCCTCACTTTCGTGATCGTTCCGCTTCACGCCGCGGGATTGATCGTTACGCAAGGATATGTCTTCGCGATCGTTTTGGTCATGGCGAGCTGTATTGTCGGCGCGCCGGCTGGCGTTGGAGCCGTGATCGCAATGCTGTTCGGGGTCGCTCTCGCCGTTGCGGCCGTCTGCGCGCGTCTCATGGACCACCGCGGCCCGGCATGGTTCTCGACGCCGCCGCTTGGGTCACGGTGGGAGCCGCCCTGGCTTACGTGGTTGCCCGCGCGGTGTTTGCTCCCGGCCGCGTCACCTATCATCGCATCACTGGCGCGGTGCTGCTTTATCTGACCATTGGCCAAATATTCGTCGGGCTCTATGGGATGGTGGATTTGGTTGTTACACACTCGTTGTCCGGAGTGAGCGTCGCGGAGGCTCCAAAGCTCCTCAGCGATTTGATCTATTTCAGTTTTTCTATGCTTACCACGGTCGGCTATGGCGATATTGTGCCGGTGCATCCCATCGCGCGCAGCCTCAGCAGTGTTGAGGCGATCATCGGCCAGCTCTACCCTGCTACTCTGCTGGCGCGGCTTGTCACCCTGGAGCTTGAAGACCGCCGCCGGTAACCAAGCGATCATGCTTTAGTTCAATCGCGCGGTTTTGATTTTATAGGCGCCATCGAGCGCCCGCACGAACATCTCGTTTACTTGCGGATGGCGAATGGGATCGCCGGATGTATCGGCTATGAGATTTTGCTCCGATACATAGGCGACATATTCGATGTCGGCGTTTTCGGCGAAGAGATGATGGAAGGGCTGGTCCTTGCGCGGCCGGAGCTCCGGCGGAATCGACTGCCACCATTCCTCGGTATTCGCGAAGACGGGGTCGACGTCATAGACGATTCCCCGGAAAGGATATTTCCGGTGCTTGACGATCTGACCAATGGCGAACTTCCCGATACGGAGTTTCATGCGAGGCAGCCGCCGCGATAAGCAACCCGCATCCGCGGCGGCACTGCGGCGCGGATGGCGGAAGACGGACCTTTCAGATTACGGTGGTTAATTGCCGCTTGTTTCGATGTCAACTTGATGGAGGCGCCAAAACACAAGCGCGACGGCCAACCGGGCGCAAAACGCCGTGCACCCGCTCGCTTGCAAAGCAAGCCAAGCGCTATTGCGGCTTCGCCTTACCGCCTTGGATGAAATCAAGCATAGCCGCATTCATCGAAGGCCAATGACTATGGGGCAGAGATGTTTCGCAATAGGTGACGCGCCGTCCTTTGGCACATCCTGCGAAGTCGCGGCAGCCATCGGCAAGCCCGTTCAGATCCGCCGGCGCGCAGGCCGCGCACCGGCCCCAATAGGCGGCAGTGCCGCGGCCGAAGTCCGGGAAGCGTCCATCGGTGCGGCTGTGGACGATCATGACAGAAGCAATGGATGGACAGGCCATCGTGGCGAGATCTTCGCCCGTGATGCCCGCGGCGCTTGCGACAATGCTGCGTGGCGCGGCGTCGGCCTTGGAGATGTATGCGGGGATTCCCTCGGCCATCAAGCCGCCATCGGAGTGACCGATATAAGCGATCGAAGATTCGTTGACACAGAAAAAGCTCGCGACGGTCGCGGCCACTTTCGCCTGTTGCGCCACCGCCGACGGCGATAGACTGAGGTGATCGCTATAGGCGACGATGAAACCGCGCCGCGTCGCCTCGGGCGTCAGGCCGTAGAAAAGCTCGGATCCGCGCCGCTCATATCCCGCCGGCGGAAAGACGACGAGCAGCGGATAGGCCCGCGTCGGATCATAATCCGCAGGCGTGCGCACGGCGATTGTCAGCCTGTCGGAGGTTTGCACTTCGTCGTCGAGATCTGGATGACCCGTCCGGCTGCCAGGACTGCAAGCTGCCGCACTTCCGGAGTCCGGCCCGGCCGCGGCAACTTTGGGCCGCGCGGGAACCAAAAAAAACCAAAGACCAAACACCACGATCACAACGGTTGCGATCACAGCGGCCGTCCGGCGCGATACGCCGATTCTCATGGAGCGTCCTCCCACGCGATCGCGACGGGGCAAGTCGAAAAGCCCACCGCAAGCTCAGCCAAAACGGGCCTCACTATGGGCTCATCCTGTTTGCCGCTGCGACACCGCCACTGTCCGCGAGATCCAGCTCTCGCTTCTCCGGCCCCGCGCATATTTGAAGCGATCGACAAGAAATTCAAGGGGTAGCTAGGCTCCAGCTCTTCATCAGTGAAGCCAGCTTACAATCGGAAGGGAATTGCAACCTCGGCTAACTCAAGATCTTTTTTTGGTTCTATCTTGGTGTTATCCCAACACGGCCGCGCCTATCCTCGCTCTTTAGACCATGATCGCCTCAAACAGAATCGCTCATGGTCTTTATCCAATTGTTTTGTCGCATGATCCAATCCAAAAAGTCTCCAACTTTTGGGATCATGCTCTAGCCATGGATTTACCCATGCCAAACTCTCTTTCACCGGTACTGCTGACCGACGCCGAAATGGCGGAGGCCGACCGGCTCACCATCGCGGGAGGCACGCCCGGTTCGGCTCTGATGGAACAGGCCGGGACGGCGGTTGCAAGCGAGGCCGCCCGCCTTGCCCCTCGCAATAGCCGCATCGCGATTTTTTGCGGGCCGGGCAACAATGGCGGCGATGGCTTTGTCGCCGCGCGTCTAATCGCACGCCAAGGCTTTGCTGTCCAACTCGGGCTGCTTGGCGCGCGGGAGGGCTTGCAGGACGACGCGGCGCTCGCGGCCGGAAGCTGGACGGGCGATGTCCGGACAATCGAGGAGGTCGACCTCGAAGCGGCCGATCTTGCGATCGACGCGCTGTTTGGCGCGGGTCTTGCCCGCGATCTCGATGGACCGGCCAAGGCCGTGGTTCTGCGTCTCAATGAATGGACTGAGCGAACCAAAAGGCCGATCCTCGCCGTTGATGTTCCCTCCGGCATCGACGGCTCCAGCGGCCAAATTCGCGGCGCCGCGATCAACGCCACGCGCACCATCACATTCTTCCGCCGGAAGCCGGGCCATTTGCTGCTGCCCGGCCGCATCCGTTGTGGCGGCACGGCCGTCGCGGATATAGGGATTCCAGATACGGTTCTCGCGACGATCTCGCCCAAGACCTTTGTCAACGGCCCGGCCCTCTGGTCGAGGAGCTTCCCAATTCCCCGCGTCGACGGCCATAAATATTCGCGTGGTCATGCCCTGGTCCTTTCGGGCGGGCTCGCGCATACGGGGGCGGCAAGGCTTGCCGCGCGAGGCGCCTTGCGCGCCGGCGCGGGGCTGGTGACGATTGCGACGCCGCGCGAGGCGCTTGGCGCCCATGCCGCGGCGCTCACCGCGATCATGACCCGTCTGTGCGATGGCCCGGGCGATCTTGAGCAGTTGCTTGCCGATCGCCGGAAAAATGCGCTCGTCATGGGGCCAGCGCTCGGCGTCGGCGACAAAACCCGGGCCTTTGTGCGGGCTGCGCTCAGCGCCGATGCCAAACAAGGCGAGCGGCGGCGCGCCGTCGTCCTCGATGCCGACGCGCTCACGAGTTTTGCAGACGATGCCGAGGGACTCGCGCGACTGATCCGGCAGTCGGGCAAGGACGTGGTGCTCACGCCGCATGATGGCGAATTCGCGCGTCTCTTCGGCCAGATCGGTAAGAATAACGAAAATCGATGGGCGAGCCTCTTTCTGGAGGGTCAAACCCTGCCTGCGCTCGTAACGGCGCTGCATTCGGATTCGAAACTCGACCGCACCCGCGCCGCCGCCGTGTTGAGCGGCGCAGCCGTGGTCTTGAAAGGTCCCGATACGGTGGTGGCTCATCCGGACGGCTTGGCAAGCATAGCCGGGGATTTGCCGCCATGGCTCGCCACGGCGGGATCAGGCGATGTCCTGGCGGGGATCGTGGGCGGCCTTCTTGCCCAGACCATGCCGCCTTGGGAAGCCGCCTCCGCCGCCGTTTGGCTGCACGGTGCCGCCGCACGGCACTTTGGGCCGGGCCTCATCGCCGAGGACATCCCCGAACATCTGCCGCCGGTTTTGCAAGCGTTTTTCGCCGATGGACTTTTGCAGGCCGATGGCAGCTAAAGCATGATCCCAAAAAGTTGCAGACTTTTTGGTAAAGATCATGCGGCATCTAAAGAACATGATCCCAAAAGTCGCAGACTTTTTGGTAAAGATCACGAGACAAAACAAAAACATAGAGACCATGTGCGATCAAGGTTTCGTGCATCATTGCAGACTTTTCGGAAAGGCATGCGAGAAACCTTCTCCCAAATCTAAATTCATTTTGAATAGTTTGGACGGCATCGTTTTTGCGTTAAAGGAATTTTCCTGCCTTTTTATTGCCGATGAGGGAGCATTGGCTTGCGCGGCGGCCGGGAATTTGGGGCTTGATCGTCAACCGCACTCGCGTCTACCGGGATCCATGCGCGAGCGCATGATCCAAAAACAATTGCCGGCTTTTGGATAAGACCATGCGCGCACCCAACGAGATCGATTTCTGGCGCGGCTTCGCCCTCGTTACGATTTTCGTTAACCACATCCCGGGGATTTATTTCGAGCGCTTCACCTACCGCAATGTGTCGCTGTCGGACTCGGCCGAACTCTTTGTGTTTCTCGCCGGATGCTCAATGCGCATTCTTGTCGACGGCGCGGCGCGCGCTCTGCCGGCGCAATGGCTGGTCTTCCGGCTGGAAGCCCGCGCCTTTAATGTTTACGTCGCGCAGATGGTCGTCACCGAGATGGCGATCGCGCTTCTCGCGGCGACTGCGTTTTTTCTCGATGCGCCCTATTTGCTTGATTGGCACAACGCGTCAGCCGTCTTCAACGATCCGGTCAGAGCGCATATCGGTCTCGTTTTGCTCACCCACCAGCTCGGCTATTTCAACATCCTGCCTCTTTATGTCGTTTTGCTTTTCATCGCCCCAATTGTCGCGCTCCTCCACCGTCACGCAAAGGCGCTTTTGCCGTTCGTATCGTTTATAATTTATGCCTTTGCTCTCATATTCGGCGTGAATTTGCCGACCTGGCCGGTCGAGGGAACATGGTTCCTCAATCCGCTCACATGGCAGTTTATCTATGTCCTCGGTTTCCTGCTCGCGGGCACGGACGGGATTGGCGGATTTGCACGGCGCCACCGTTCCGTCTTGAGCCGGCTTGCGATCCCGGTCGTGCTGCTTGGAGCCATCATAGCGTTCAGTGATTTCTCTCCCGATCCGGTCGATGTCCCGGAGCCGAAGCTTTTGTTCACCTTCGACAAGACGTTTTTGTCACCGGCGCGGCTCATCCATAGTCTCGCCTTGACGGCGATCTTTGCCAGGACCTATAAAATAATTGCGGCATGGATCCCGCGTCCTTCGGAATTTTTGTGTCTTCTCGGCCGCAATTCGCTGATCGTCTTCTGTGCCCTGTCTCTTCTCAGTCTGATGGGGCAAATACTCCGCTTTATTTTCGGCGGACATGTTGCATTGGATGCGTTGATCGTTATCTTAGGTATTCTTCTTTTGGGTTTCATCGCATGGACAGCGGAATGGCGCGACAGATTGCGGGCAAAATTGGCAAGCAAGCCGCTTTCGCCGCCGCACTCTGCTGCCTTTTGATCGCGGCCCCTCGCGCGGAGGACGCCAGCGCGCCTCCCGCCGCGCCGCCGATGAGCCCGCCGTGCGACGTGCCGGCGACGGATATCGCCGCCCCGGCCACGCTGCCCAACGTAACCCAGGCCCTGCAGAAGGGCGAGAAAGTCCGCATTCTCGCGATCGGCTCCTCCTCGACCTTGGGGTCGGGCGCCTCGTCGAAAAGCCGGAGCTATCCGTCCCAGCTTGAATCGATTCTCGAACATGCCCTCAAAGGCGTCGAAGTCGTCATCCTCAATCGCGGCGTCGCCGGCGAGGTGGCGGAGACCACGGCGGAACGGATCAAAAGCGAGGTCGCGCTGAGGAAGCCGGATCTCGTTCTCTGGCAATTGGGAACCAATGACGCGCTTGCCCGTATCCCGCCGCAGGATTTCGAAAGGACGGTCCGCTCGACCCTCCGCTGGCTGAAGGAGAACCAGATCGACGTCGTGCTCGTCGGCGTGCAATATACCTCGCGCCTCTCCCGCGATCCGAATTATATCGCGATCCGCGACAGCTTGCAGAAGATCGCCGCAGAGGAAAACATTCTCTACGTCCGCCGCTACGACGCCATGCGCTTCATTGCCCAAACAAGAGCCAATTTGCAGTTGATGGCGGGCGATAATTTCCATCTCAACGATCTCGGCTACCAATGCATGGCAGAACATGTCGCGCATGCCCTGATCGTAAGTCTATTCGTCAAGCGCATGCGGCCCATCCACAATTAAACCGATTTCGCTCACGTCACTTGGAACCATGTTGCCATCCCCGTGGCCTGACGCCCGGCGATGCAAGATTCGATCGCCCATTTGCCCGGATTGTCGGCGATGAAGGCAGCATGTTTGGTCTTGCCTTCCGGCACGAGGACGGTATCCCGCCAATAGGGCTCCCAGCCATCGTCGAGATCATGCAGCAGCCGCATGACATGCCCATGCACCCGCATCTGCTGAATGAAGGCAGTATGGTTGACAAAACCGAGCGTCACCGGCGTCCCTTGCTTGACCGAGAAAAGCGGCGCCGGTGCAAATCCGCTAGCGGCGGCGCCCTTCAACTTCCAATAGAGGGGAGGATTGGGCGCCGGGCCAGGCGGCGACGGGGGCGGGCTGAACGGCTCGATCAAAATATCGGCCCTGTGCGCGGCTTGCAGCTTGATCTCTCTGGGCAGAAGCGGATTTGGCGCAAGCGAAGCGATCGGTGGCAAGGGGGAGCGTTTTTCTCCCGCGGTCTTGAAGACAAGAAGAACACGGTCCGGCTCATTGTCGCCAAGCCGGGTCACATTTGCGTCCGCGCCAGTGTCTCTGGGAAGATCGAACATGACATCGAAGCGGGCGCCGGGTCCAAGCGGAATCGTCCGCCGCACCGGCTCGAAAGCCTCACAAGGCTGACCATCGACCGCCAAGATCAAAGGGGTGACCCCGTTGAAGCTGATCGCCATGAGCCGCGTGTCGGCCACGCTCAATATGCGCAGCCGTACGCGCGATGCAGGCGGCAGCGTTTCTTCGACGGGAACGGCGCGCGAGTTGACGGTGACAAGCGCGCCGATTTTTTCCGCGCCCGCGACAAAACCGGCGATTTGGTTTTTGTCATCGAGCTGCCAATCGGCGAGGACGACGAGCATGTCGCGGTCGGTCTTCGGCGGCGTCTCCTCATCGACGATCAGGACGCCGTAAAGACCGCGGCCTTGCTGCTCGCGGGCGAAAGGCAAAACCTGCGGGTGGTACCAAAAGAGCCCGCTGTCGGGGGGCGTAAAGCGGTAATCGAACGCGCCACCGGGCGGCACCGGCTCTTGCGTCAAGCCGCCGACGCCATCCATGGCATTGACGATCCGCACGCCATGCC
>VDMG01000216.1:0-3113 GCA_006514895.1 Beijerinckiaceae bacterium | reverse complement strand
AGCTGAGGCTTGTCGGCTGGCCGAGCCTGTTGGCGAGACGGATTTTGACCTCCTCGCCTCTTTTGAAACGCAGGAGCGGCCCGGGGACCTCGCCGTTGTAACCCCAGACGGCGGTTGCGGCGGCGGGCTCGGGCAGCAGTTGCAAAGTGCCCTGGCGCGCTTCGAGAAACCGGAAACCGTCAGGGGCTGGTTCTGCCCGCGCGGAAAGGGGCAGCACGGAGGCGAGCGCTTGCCCCAGAAAAACACGGCGGCTGAGAATGGGGATTGGCAGCATGATGTTTTGTACATGAGATTTGACCGATTCGAGCCCGCGATCGGACAAAAACGTTTCACGTGAAACATTTTTGTCCGATTGGGGCCGAAATCCTTTCGGACCTAATGGTAATGCTTCAGCCCTCTTGTATCCGGCCATTGCGATCTATTGAAAGCAATGACTTAGCCGCTATGCCTTATACCGGATAAGTCCAGTTTTGACCTATTGACGCCGTACTTGACCGCCGTCGTGTAGGGGAGAAATCTAGGGATAAAGCTATGTCGAGAGCCGAGAAGAAACTATCCGCTGGCGCCGCCAAAGGGCTGTCGAAGCCAGGTCGCTGGAGTGACGGCGGCGGGCTGTACTTATCGATCTCGGCGGACGGCCGCAGCAAGTCTTGGGTCTATCTGTTTCGATGGAAAGGTAATGCCCGGGAGATGGGACTCGGAACATATCCTCTGATCTCGTTGGCCGAGGCCCGTGAACGCCGCGACCATTGGCGCAAGGTCCAGTTGACCGGCCACAACCCCATCGAAGCGCGACGTGCGCTCCCCGGCAGCATGCCAACCTTCGGTGAGTGCGCTACCCGTTTTATTACATCCATGTCATCCCAATGGCGCAGCGAGAAGCACAAGGGGGAGTGGCAGGCGCTCGAAGAGCACGCCAAGTTGCTATGGCCGATGCCCGTCAACCATATTGACATGGCGGCCGTCCCGGCCGTCCTGAATCCGATCTGGGAGACGAAGAGAGAGACTGCGTCCCGGCTGCGAGGACGGATCGAGGCGGTGCTGAATTACGCCAAGCTCACACCTTCAGGACCGGGGAGAACCCGGCAGCATGGCGTGGCAATCTCGCCCATGTGCTGCCAGCCCGCAAAAATATAGAGCGTGCTCACCATGCGGCGGTCCCATATCAGGATATACCGCGATTTATCGCGGAGTTGCACTGCCTGCAGGACATGAGAGAAGCGGCGTCGTGCTTGGAGTTCATCGTTCTCACTGCTGTTCGAACTGGTGAGAGCACGAGAGGCTCGGTGGGCAGAGATCGACCTGGTCTCGAAGGTCTGGACGATTCCAGCGAACCGCATGAAGTCTGGCCGGGAGCATCGCGTCCCACTGTCAGAGCGTGCGATTGAGCTACTGGGCATTCCGGGCGACGACACCGATTTCGTTTTTCCCGGGCAGGTTTACCGCAAGCCATTCTCTCGCGGCGCATGTGCCGCAGTCTTGAAAAACCTTAGGCCCGAAGCGACCATTCACGGTTTCAGGTCGAGCTTCCGGGACTGGGCAGCCGAGATGGTCACGGTTCAGCGCGAAGTCGTCGAGCAGTGCCTTGCCCACACCGTTGGGAACATGGTGGAACTGGCATACTGGCGAGGGGACATTCTGGAAAAGAGAAGAGCGCTTATGCAAAAGTGGGCGGACTTCATTGAGCCGCACGTAGGCATGAATAACGTCGTCAACCTGAGGTGAAAGGAATGAAGCAGAACCTTGAGTATCGCAGCAACAGCCGCTTGATTATACCGTCAAGGATGCCACCGACGTGACGGAGAAGTTGCACGACGACATTAACCTTGTGGCGCATTCAATGGCTATCCACGACCAGTTATTGCTGCAGCTAATCGACGAGATCGACCACCTGTAGATCACCAACGCACAGCTCTACATCAGGCTACTCCACCTCGAACGTAAGGAAAAAAACACATGACAATCACAGCGAAACCCAAGACCGTAGTCGCCCTCGCCGAGCAGGCGATCGAAGCAACTCAACGGAGCAGAGTTGCGCCGGCTCCAGTTCGAACTCGACCGGCGCTTGCATGACTTGCGCTCGGAGTTCTTCCGCCGTGAGCAGGAGCTTCGAACCGAGTATATCACGGCTGTCGAGACTGTTATGCAGGAGGCTGCAGAATGAGACCGATGATCTTCCTCGCCGCCGGCATCGTGCTGATAGCCGTGTTCGCCGGCAACGGGCCCGCCATGTTAAAAAACCTCGAGGCCGGCGTCGCCAGGGGCGTCGGGTTCGAGGTCGCACATTCATTATTTCATGGAGGTTACCAATTGTCCGTCGTCAGAGTATTTGAGACAGAAGGCGGCGTGATTTAATGGAGGACGCGGCTCATCTGATGTTTGATTTTATGCGGCGTTCAATTGGTGTTGCAAGCGGCGATTTTGGATTGTGGCTCGTTTGATCCTTTCTCGTTCCAGCAGGATGGTTTGGGCGCGTCCGAAGTAGACGTCAGCCGGGGCAAGATTGCTCAGGCTCTCGTGATAGCGGCGATGGTTGTAGTGGTCGACGAACCCGTGGATCTTGGCTTCCAGGTCACCAGGCAGATAATAGTTCTCAAGCAAGATGCGATTCTTGAGCGTCTGATGCCAGCGCTCGATCTTGCCTTGTGTCTGCGGGTGGCAGGGCGCGCCGCGCACGTGACCCATATTGCGTTTGTCCAGCCATTCGGCGAGGTCTGCCGAGATGTAGGAAGGGCCATTATCCGAGAGCAATCGGGGGCGATGAACGACCCTTGCGTGATCAAGCCCCGAGGCTTGCAGCGCCAGGTCCAGTGTTTCCGTGACGTCCCCGACCTTCATCGTCGTGCAGAGCTTCCAGGCGATGATGTAGCGCGAGAAATCGTCCAATATCGTGCTGAGGTAAAACCAGCCCCAGCCGATGACCTTGAGATAGGTGAAGTCGGTCTGCCAAAGCTGGTTCGGCGCCGTCGTCTTGTCCTTGAACTCGTCGGCGGCCTTCACGACGATGTAGGCGGGACTGGCGATCAGGTCGTGGTCCTTCAAAAGGCGATAGACAGAAGCCTCCGAGACAAAATAGTTTTTCGTGTCCGTGAAGCGTGTCGCCAGTTCCCGTG
>VDMG01000257.1 GCA_006514895.1 Beijerinckiaceae bacterium | reverse complement strand
ATCGAGCGAATAGGCTTTCGGCATCGCAAATCACCTCCTTGCGGAAGTGAATCACGAAACCCGCCTAACCGGAATCCCTTCGATTCAACCTGAATGTCCAGCGCTCTAGGCTTCACGGTTCCCGGGATTGGGACCCGGACGGCCTTCGAAGGACGATCCGCATGCCTCGCAAACGACCGGCAGGGATTAAATGCAGGTTCCATTTCGATAGCCGCGATTTCGATTGCCGCCGGCATATCTGGCGGGATGGCGCGTCCAAGAGCCAGCGCCAAAAGGAGTCTCAAATCGCGGTTCGCTCGTTAATGGCCAAGTGTATCAGTTGGCCGCCAGTCCCACACGACGTTGCCCGATGCGTTGCGTGATGAGATTGGTCTGAGGGCACGAAGCATGGGCCGCCTGAAAGCAAACAAGGGCAAGGTTATGAGTCATGCCCGCGCGCCATCGATCTTCGCGGCGAAACCGCAGATCCGTGTAATGGTTTCCTGGTCCAGCAGCAGCGGTGCGTGGCCTTGACCCTCAACCGTATGGACCTCTGCGCCGGGATGGCGCTCCGTCATCTCCTTAAGCGTTTTGGACGAAAATAAATCTGAGTTCGCTCCCCTGAGGATGAGCAAGGGCACGCCACGCAAACCGTCGAATTGCGGCCAAAGAGTGGGAAGCGGCTGTTCGAGGTCGAGGCCTTCGAGTGTTTTCATCAGGTTCTGATCGTAGCGCGATTTAATGCGTCCGACGGCATCCGCGAAGGTTATTTTGGCATAGGCCTCCCAATCGGCCTCGCTCAGGCCGTTGAAACGCTCGCTCATCATTTCCTTGAGGAGATCGGCGGCGTCGGGGATCGAACGCGGCACCGGAAGCCTGCCGACATAGCCGCGAATGCGGGCCATGCCGCGCGGCTCCAAGACCGGGCCAATGTCGTTCAAGACGGCGCCCCGTATGACGGTTGGGCGCGTCGCCGATAATAACATCGTATGGAGGCCGCCGCGCGAGGTCCCGATGAAAATCGCGGCGTCGATCTCCAGGGCAGTGAGAACCGACAGTAGATCGCTGTTCTCGATTTCGAGACTGTAATTCTTCCAATCCCGGTCATATTCGGAAAGACCGCGGCCGCGGTAATCGAGCGCCAGCACCCGCCGCTTTGCCCCGTTCAGGCCGGAGGCGAGGGCGCTCGCCAAAGGGCCGAAATCCGCCGAATTGCGGGTAAGCCCAGCGAGGCAGACAACGGGAATTCCGGGATCGAGCGGCGAGCCGTAGTCGCGGACGTGAAGTCTCAGCCCATCGAGCGCGGCGCAGAAGCGGCTTTCAAAAGGAATCTGCGGCAACCTCATGTCCATCCCCCAACGGTTCGCTCGCGTGCCGCCTGGCAGGGCGCAATCGACGGCAAAGATCGGCCAAGGAGCCCAAAGCCGGATCGCAATGGTTTGTTAATCAACAAAGCAAACCGCCGGAACTTCTATCAAATCCCAATGTTACCCGTCTATGGAAACAAAATCGCTAAACACGCGCACTACCGTCCTCATTGTCGAGGATGAGCCATTCGTGCGTCTGTTCGGTGCCGATCTGCTGGAACAGGCCGGCTTTGATGTCTTGCAGGCATGCGATGCCGGCGAAGCGTTGCGCGTGCTTGAAACCCATCCGGAGGTACGCGCCGTCTTTTCCGATATTCAAATGCCGGGCTCCCTCGATGGCTTGGGGCTCGCCCGGCGTATTTGCCAGCGCTGGCCGCAAATTGGAATCGTTCTGACGTCAGGCCATCGAGTCCGCGCCGAGATGATACCGCGCGAGGGAAGGTTCCTGGCTAAGCCTTACGACGGCAAGGCCTTGGTGCGTCATATCGAAGAGGTCATTCATTAACTCGCGCCAGCCGGGGCGTGAGGAAAAAGATCATGCCAATCCGAGGGAAGAGGCGCAACCGCCGCGGCTCAGACGCAGTGCGACTTTAAGACTGAAGAGCCGCGATCCGCATCTTGGTTGTCACGCCGCCTGTTTCAGCGAGCGCATATCGATGGAAAAGCGATACTTCACGTCGCTGCGCAACATGCGTTCGTAAGCCTCGTTGATTTTCTGGATTGGAATCACTTCCACGTCGGCGGTGAGCGCGTGCTCGGCGCAGAAATCGAGCATCTCCTGCGTCTCTTCTATGCCGCCGATCAAGGAGCCGCCGAAAATGCGGCGTTTGAAGATAAGGCTGAAGATTTCGACCGCCATTGGCTTTTCGGGCGCGCCGACCTGGATCAATGTCCCGTCCCGCTTCAAAAGATCGAGATAATGGCTGATCTCATGCGGTCCCGCGACTGTATCAAGCATGAAATCGAAACTGTTTGCATGAGCGGCCATCTCCTCGGGATTTTTTGAGATTACGACTTCGTCGGCGCCAAGTCTTTTGCCGTCCTTGACCTTGCCCGCCGATGTGGTGAACAAGACCGTGTGGGCGCCAAAGGCGTGCGCGAATTTCACCCCCATATGACCAAGGCCGCCAAGCCCAACGATGCCGGCCTTCTGGCCCGGTCCAACCTTCCAATGCCGCAGCGGAGAATAGGTGGTGATGCCGGCGCAGAGGAGCGGTGCCACACCCGCCAGATCGAGCTTATCGGAAACGCGCAGCACGAAAGCTTCGTCGACGACGATCGCGTTGGAATAGCCGCCGAAAGTCGGACCGCCTATGACCTTGTCCTCGCCATTATAGGTCGGGTTAAAACCTTTCTCGCAATATTGCTCCAAGCCCTCGCGGCATGAAGCACAGACGCGGCAGGAATCGACCATGCAGCCAACGCCGGCGAGGTCACCTTCCTTGAAACGGGTCACCTCCGCGCCGGTTTTCGTAACGCGCCCGATGATCTCGTGTCCTGGCAAGCAAGGGTAGATCGTGTTGTGCCATTCGTTGCGGGTCTGATGAAGATCGGAATGGCAGACACCACAATAAAGAATCTCGATCTGAACATCCTTCGCGCCAGGGTCACGTCTGTTGAACGAAAAAGGGCGGAGCGGCTCATTCGAGCCCTGGGCAGCAAAACCAGTACATACGAACAAAGGATTTTCTCCGCTTAAAGGGATCGCATCATACGATAGCCGTGCAAGGTCTCATAAACGTTTCGAGACGATGGCCGACCCACGCTCACGTGGCTGGCGACGGTCTCGAAGCGCAATTTTGCACCGGTCTGCGCCTGCGGCATATTCTGGAGTTCCGGCATGGCGCAGACCCTATTCGTCGACCGTCTTCCCCTCTTTCTCTATTGGGGCCTATGGGTCAGTGTCCTTTCGCGGTGGACCGGCGCTCTGTGGCGGTGGACCATTTGCCTAGGGGTGCGATGGCCACGACGCCGGACTCTCACGCGACTTGTTGTCACGTTCATGACCAAGCCGTCGGAGGCCAAGATTTCCGCTGGGGCTCGCGAAGTGTTCATGGGGGCGGCTTCCACGTCCACGCTGAGCATTATCGCGAGCGCCGCTCCGAAGCCGACGCCGGCCAGCCTATGAATGATTATTTTCATCGCACGTCTCCTCCCTATTCCTTAATTGACCCAAATCCCTCAGATGATCGGGGATGGGTGCTCACAGTGGCTCAATTTGGCCTATTTAGCAACGCCGAGCGATGCCTGATCGGAACGTTGGAATAAGGTCAGCGATTTGGGTGGCCGACGCCTAAGCGTCAGCCACCGGAAAGCCCTCAGCGCCAGACCCAGCGCCACCGCCAATGACAAACGCGGCGTCCCCTCCGCCACCAGCAGACCCTTACCCTCACCGAGATGAAATCAATACCTTGACCCAAGATATTCGGAGCCTAAACATTCAGATGGAAGATCAGATGGAAGAAAGGGGATGTTTCGGTGCCGACAATCGCCATTGTGAACGAAGCGGATCACGAGTAGGCCGGGAGGGAGGCCTCAATTGATGCGACCGCAGCTATTGCATCGCACCATTCTTCGGAACAGGATTGGCGCCGGAATCTCGGTCTTATTCCGCGATCGTCGGCCTCGCATCACACAAGGAATCCATCATGAGGATCGCGCTCATCGCGGCCGCTGGAGAAGGCCTCCAGTCGATGCATCGAGGGTGTTCTTGCAGCGGATGGCCTTTGCGATATTGGAAGGACTGCTGGCGCCGGTGATGTCCACGCTCATCGTTCTACCGCCGGACGTCGCATGGTATCTTTGGCAAAGTGCATAAGACTTGCAAGGGTATTGCGGCGCGAGCCCATAGCTAACGATCGCGCGTCCGGCGATGGGGCGTCCTTTGGAGAGGAACCTCGCTCGGATCAGAAAATCGGAAGTCGGGAGGGCAGGACGATGAGCAATGAGCAAGCCGTTGTGACAATTATGACGGACGCCGGACGCAATCGCTTCGTTACAGCCGTCTTCGCCGTGGTTCTCGTTTCCGCCGCTCTTTATTTTGGCCGCATCGTGTTAGAGCCGGTCGCCTTTATGCTGTTCGCCATGGCTCTTGTCGAGCCTTTCCAGAAGGCGGCCGAGGTCAGGTTGGGGAAGCCGGTTGCGCTCATCCTCACCATTCTTTTGACCCTCCTCGTCCTCTCAATTCTGGTGTTCGCAATCATCTGGAGTATTAGTGATATTGTTCATTGGGGCTTGGCTAATGTGGAACGGTTCCAGTCCCTGTACGTGCGAACAAGGCAATGGCTTGAGGGGCATGATCTTTTTGTAGGTGATTTAGAAAATCTGAATTCGTCCTCGTTTGTTGGCGTGTTCCAAGCCATCGCGGTACAAGTCAATTATTTTCTTGGCTTTGCTCTTGTTGTATTTTTATTTTTGATCTTCGGTCTGGCGGAAATGGATGATTTTAAAATAAAACTTCAAGCGCTCGACAAGAAAATGAGTGGCTGGAGCTTGTTGGAAACGAGCGGCCGGATTGCCGAGAAAATCCGCAAATACATGCTCATACGCACCCTGGCGAGTGTCGTGACTGGCTTGGCGGTCTTTCTCTTCACACTTGCCATCGGGCTCGACCTCGCCGTTGCATGGGGCGTCATATCGTTTGTGTTGAACTACATCCCGTACGTTGGCCCGCTTGTGGCCGTCATCCTTCCCGTGATTTTCGCAACCGCGCAATTCGAATCGTGGCAGATGGCGGCTTTCATTTTCGGAAGTCTGTACCTGATCCAATTTGTGATCGGTAACTACCTGGAGCCGGTGCTGACTGGCAATGCTCTCGCGATTTCACCATTCGTGATGCTGTTCGCGTTTTTAATATGGGATTTTTTATGGGGCATGCCCGGGGCCTTTATCGGCCTCCCCGTAACAATCGCGCTTTTCACGATCTGGGAACAGAATCCGTCGACGCGTTGGATCGCGAACCTCATGTCGACATCTGATGCTGCTTCATCTGACGCTGCTTCCGGCGCTCAATTGGCAAAGACCAGCTGAGTCTGGGGGCAATGCCGCTCATGTTGCACTGCGGCTTTTCATTGAGACCGCAATTGACACTGGCGACAAGCGCACGCTAGTGTAACGGCATAAAATTTCGTCGAGGTTTGGTTGGGAGTCCTTGACACGGCTGCGTCATCCGGACAGTGTGCGACGGCCATTGGCGGTCCCGCAAGAGCGGCACAGGCAGGAGATTCGGGCACGTTGATGGCTGGTTCTCCTGAATGGATTGTCGATGAGCGAACCAAAATTGACGCAAGATACAATTGATCGTCCGGACCAGTCCGGCATAATGGGCTTTTTGCGGCGGAAGTTGCCTTACGTCGCCGTTCTAGCGCTGGCAATTTTTGGCGTGGCCTATACCAATATTTCGCACCAGCCACTCAATGGCTATTGGGAGTTTTTGGCTGTGGCCATCGGATTTGTCTGCGTCGCGACGGGATGGCGGAGCGCTCCCGACAGGCAAGCTCGCTTCCGGTTGATGTGGACACAAGCCGCCCATTGGGTGACTTTCTTGGTTACGATGAACCTCGTGCAATTGCCCGGTTTTCAGAGATTGCTGCCTGTGCCGGCAACCAGTCTGGTGCTTCTGATGTTGCTGGCGCTCGGCACTTTTCTCGCGGGAATCAATCTCCTCTCCGTGCAAATCTGCTTTCTTGGCCTCGCCATGGCACTTGCCGTGCCGGCGATCGCATGGCTCAAACAGTCCGCCCTGTTTTTGCTCTTGGCCGCGGTGCTTCTCATCGGGCTTGGCATCACCTTCTGGCCACGCGGGGGCAAAAACGACATCGCCTAATCGCCTATGAGCGAATATAACTGGTTCGCGGGATCGCTGCGAAGCGAGGAATCAGAGCTTGGCCTGAGCCTTGAGAAGGGCGTCGGCCGAAGCTGCCTCGCTCTCGCCGAAACGGACCTGATAAACACCGAGATTTTCGATCACCCGCTGGACGTAGTTGCGGGTTTCGGTGAAGGGAATCCGCTCCACCCAGTCGACCGGATCGACACCCGGCTTGCGCGGATCGCCGTAGGCGTCGAGCCATTCCTTGACGTGCTTGCCACCGGCATTATAGGCGGCGAACGTCAGGATATAGGAGCCCTTCTGCTCGGCCAAAAGTTCGCCCAGATGGCGCGCGGCGAGCTGGGCATTGAAGGCAGCGTCGGTGAGCAGCCGCTTTTGGTCGAAGGCGACGCCGGCCCGCTGGGCTGTCCGCTTCGCCGTCGATAAGATCATCTGCATCAAGCCTTTGGCTCCGGCCGACGAGACGGCCGTCGAGTCGAAGGCGCTTTCCTGGCGGGCGACCGAATAGACGACGGATGGCGCAGCCGAGTTTTGCAAGGGTTCGTAAGGAGGCACGCCATAGTCTGGGAACGCCAGCGAATCGATTGGCATGCCGCGCTGGCTTACGATCTTGCCGGCGTTGAGGGAAAGATGAGCATCGCGTTGCCGCGCAACCAGGCTGGCTAAGGCCGCCACTTGGCTCTCATCGGCAAGGCGACGTGCGGCCTCGAAAACAAGCGGAGCCGCCAGGTCTTTTTCACCCGCGGCGAAAAGAAGTTCGATCACCTTGAGCGAGTCTTCGCGCTCCTCGCCCTTGGCCTCATTGGCGATCGCGCGGATCGGCAACGCTGCGAGCCCCAACTTTCCGCGCGCGAGCTGGCCATAATAGGTTGCCGGATGACTCGCCGCCTGTTCGTAGAAGGTGCGCGCTCTGGCCGAGGCGTCGGCGGCGGCGGAGGCCTCGGCGGCCCGGCCTTGCCAATAAGCCGCTCGTGCTTGCGACATCGGCGTTTCGGCGAGCTTAGCGATGGCGTCGAAATGCACCGCCGCGCGGACCGGGTCGTTCAGGAAGCGGAGTGCGATCCAGCCGGCGTGGAATTCCGCCTCGATCTTCATTTCATGCGACATCGCGGAATGTTCGGCGCAAAGCTTGTAAGCGGTCGCCGGGTCGTTTTGATCGAGGAGTTTTCTGGCGAGAAGCCGGCGTTCGGTCCACCATTCATCGCCGTCGATGAGAAGCGAAGGATCGCGCGGCGCGGCGAGCAGGATATCGGCCGCCGCGCGGATCTTGTCGGCGTGGCGCAGTTTGTGGATCTGCGCGAAAAGGAAGCCGGGGTCGGTCCGAAGGGCGGGGGGCACCTTGGCGAGAAGCTTGTCGCTCGGTGCTTCCTCGATGACAGCGGCTCTCGCCTTGGCAAGAGCCAGCACATCGGGCCCGACCAAGGCGGCGGCACGGAACGCCGCGGCGGTGTCATCCTTGTAGAGCAAGCGATCGGCCCGGTATTTATGGTCGGCTTTGTCGAGATAGATGCCGAAATCGGCTCTTACTTTGGCCTCAAGCTGAGGGTTGAGATCGGCTTCGCGCCATACTGCGCGCACCAGGGCGGCGGCCTCGCTGGTCTTGCCGTCGTCGGTTAAAGCGCGCGCAAGAGCGAGCTTGCCCGCCGGGGTCGCGGGCTCCACGCCACTGAAATAGGTCTTGATAAGAGCGCCGCTTTTGCGATCGCCGAAGAGGGCTTCCTCGCTGCGCTTTTTCAGCCAATCGAGTGCGGGCCAGGCCGGATGCGCCTGCATGAAGGCTTGCAGCCGGTCGAAGCCGGATTCGCGCGGAAAGCTCCGCAATGCAATCCATTCCAGTGCTGTCTTGACGATTCTGTCCTTTGCCGTCGCCGCCGCGGCGTCCCCTTGCGCAAGTTCACCGGACTTATAAAACGCGATCGCCTGGGCAAATCCCGTCAGGTCACGATCTTGCTGCGTAAACAAGTCCAGCGAGAGCAGCCCGCTTTGCGGCGCGGCCGCGGGGAGCGGCTTGGCGGAAGGAACATCGCTCGCGCGAGTCTCTTGTTGTCGCGAAAATTCCGGCGGCTTGGAAACCTGCTCCGGGGAGTACGGTGGCAGGACAGGCGTAAGGGATGCCGCGTCCTCGCTGGGGGCCGGCAGGAACAGCGCGTGCTGTCCCGCGATCCATCCCGCGGTGAGGGCACAAAAAGCCACCACGCCGATTCCTGGTCCGATTCCTGGCGTACGCCCGGAGAGGAAGTGCCTTGCGAGCATGGTTCATCCAATCTTACAAAGCATCGCGCAACAAACTTGAACGATTCTTCGTTAACAAACTTGAAACAGCTCCTCACCGGCACCAAGCCATCCCAAGTGCTGGCAAGTTCAAACCTGATCTCGCCCCGGCGGGATCTCCCCAAAGAGCCCTTTCCGGCAGCGGCTTTAGTGTCTATGTCTTCGTACTTGCGCGCTTCTTGCGCTTATCCTCGGTAACAGAGACCCTGAATTACGGCGTCACTTGGGCGGATCTTCGGAAAGGCAAAACTGTGGCAATTGGGAGACAGACGGCTTTCAAGGGTTCCATCACCGCTCTTGTCACGCCGTTTCAAGATGGGCGTTTCGACGAGGCGCGTTTCCGCGCTTTGGTGGACTGGCAGATCGTCAACGGCACGCACGGCCTCGTCCCGGCCGGAACGACGGGGGAAAGCCCCACGCTTTCCCATGAGGAGCATCGCCAGGTGATCGTGGCCTGCGTCAGCGAGGCCGGGGGGAGGGTGCCGGTCATCGCCGGGGCGGGCTCGAACAATACGCACGAAGCCATCGAGCTCGCGCGTTTCGCGGAAGGCGCCGGGGCCGACGGCCTTCTCGTCGTCACGCCCTATTACAACAAGCCATCGCAAGAGGGCCTTTACCGTCATTTCAAGGCGGTCAATGATGCGGTCGGCATTCCCATCATCATCTACAATATTCCGCCGCGATCGGTCGTCGATATGTCGGTCGACACCATGAAGCGGCTGTACGAATTGAAAAATATCGCGGGCGTCAAGGATGCGACGGGCAATCTCGCCCGCACGGCCCTGCAGCGCCAGGCGCTAGGGCCCGATTTCATCCAGCTCTCGGGCGAGGATATGACGGCGCTCGCGGTGATGGCGCATGGCGGCCATGGCTGCATTTCGGTCACCTCGAATGTCGCGCCGGAACTCTGCGCCAAAATGCAGGGGGCTTGCCTTCGCGGTGATTTCGCGGCGGCTTTGCAGTTGCATGACCAATTGGCTCCGCTGCATGCGGCCTTGTTCGTCGAGCCCAATCCGGCGGGTCCCAAATATGCGCTTTCGGCGCTCGGCAAGATTGCCGGTGAACTACGGCTGCCGATGTTGCCCGCGTCCGAGACGGCGCAAGCCGCGATCAAGGCGGCGATGATCCACGCCGGGCTTGTTCATGCATGACAAGGCCAATTCGCGCGGGGTGTCCTAAATGGCCCCCAAGCCAGAGCGCCCGCGCAAGATCGCCGCGGAAAACCGCAAGGCGCGCTATAATTATGAAATCGGCGAGACCTTTGAAGCGGGCCTCATGCTGACCGGCGCCGAAGTGAAGTCCTTGCGCACCGGCAAGGCCACCATCGCCGAAAGCTATGCGAGCGTCGATCGCGCCGGCGAGGTTTATCTCGTCAATGCGAATATCCCGGAATATCTGCAAGCCAACCGCTTCAACCATGAGCCGAAACGGCCGCGCAAACTGCTTTTGAAAGCGCGCGAGATCGCCAAGCTTTCACAAGGAACCGAGCGGCAAGGCATGACGATCGTGCCGCTGAAAATCTATTTCAACGAAAAGGGCAGGGCGAAGATCGAGATCGCGCTCGCCCGCGGAAAACAATTGCACGACAAGCGCGAGACCGAAAAGGCGCGCGACTGGAGCCGCGAAAAGGGGCGGCTTCTCAGGGAGAAAGGGTGAGCCGCCCATGTCTCACAACACATTCGGCCATCTCTTCCGGGTCACGACTTTTGGTGAAAGCCATGGGGTTGCGATCGGCTGCGTGGTCGATGGCTGCCCGCCCTTGATCCCGCTCGAAGAAGGCGACATCCAGCTCTTCCTCGATCAGCGCCGTCCCGGCCAGAGTCGCTTTACCACACAACGGCAAGAGGCGGATCAGGTCAAAATCCTGTCCGGCGTTCTTTACGACGAAAACACCAAACGTCAGGTGACGACGGGAACGCCGGTCGCGCTGTTGATCGAGAACACCGATCAGCGCTCCAAAGACTACGACACGATCAAGGATACCTACCGGCCGGCCCATGCCGATTTCACCTATGACGCGAAATATGGAATCCGCGACCATCGCGGCGGCGGCCGCTCATCCGCCCGCGAAACTGCCATGCGTGTCGCGGCGGGCGCCATCGCCCGCAAAATCATCGCGCCGGTGCTGATTCGTGGCGCGCTCGTGCAAATGGGTCCGCACAAAATCGACCGCGCCAATTGGGATTGGGACGAATGCGCGCGCAATCCCTTCTTTTGTCCCGACGCCAAGGCCGCGGCGTTTTTCGAAGCCTATCTCGATTCCGTCCGCAAAGCCGGCTCCTCCATCGGCGCTGTCATCGAGATCGTCGCTGAAAATGTGCCGCCGGGCTGGGGCGCACCGATTTACGGCAAGCTCGACGCTGAACTCGCCAGCGCCTTGATGTCGATCAACGCAGTCAAGGGCGTCGAGATCGGCGAGGGTTTTGCCGCGGCCGAACTCTCCGGCGAGGCCAACGCCGACGAGATGCGTCGCGGTCCGGACGGCGTGCCGCACTTTCTGTCAAATCACGCGGGCGGAATTCTCGGCGGGATTTCCACCGGCCAGCCGGTCGTCGCGCGTTTCTCCGTAAAACCCACGTCCTCGATTTTGCAGCCGCGCCGGACGGTCGATCGTTTCGGCGCCGAGACGGAAATCGTGACCAAGGGCCGCCACGATCCTTGCGTTGGCATCCGCGCCGTCCCGGTCGGTGAAGCGATGGTTGCCTGCGTGCTCGCCGATCAGTTTTTGCGTCATCGCGGCCAGATGGGAGGCGGCGCGAAATGGCCTTTTCCGCCCACGTCATGAAGGCGTAAGATCCTGCCGCCTCGAAGTTTGATTTTCTCACATATGCCTGGCGGAGGCCGAATTGGCTGTAGCAGAGATCTCCGGCGCTGGTTTCGTCACGTCCCCCGCCCGCGCCCGTGCGAAAGAATTTTGCGCGAGCTACGGGCTCAAACTTCCCATTCTCCTCGCGCCGATGGCCGGAGCATGCCCAGCGGGATTGAGCGCGGCCGTCGCCAATGCTGGCGGGATGGGCGCGATGGGCGCCTTGTTGACGGAGCCCGAGGGGATCGCAAAATGGTCGGACGCTTTCCGGAGCGAGAGCAATGGAGCCTTCCAGCTCAATTTATGGGTACCGGACCCACCACCAGAGCGCGATGCGAAAGCTGAAGACAAAGTCCGCCGTTTCCTGGTTGACTGGGGCCCCGAGGTTGCGCCGGAAGCAGGCGACGCGAAACCTCCCGATTTCGCGGCACAATGCTCGGCTCTGCTTGCCGCAAGACCCAGAGTCGTCTCGTCGATGATGGGGATTTTCGCTCCAGAATTCGTCACGGCGCTCAAAGCGCGCGGCATTGCTTGGTTTGCCTGCGCGACAACTCTTTCCGAAGCGATATGCGCGCAGGAAGCGGGAGCGGACGCGATCGTCGCGCAAGGCATCGAGGCTGGCGGCCATCGCGGCGCCTTCGACCAGGCGGCGGCCGAGCGCCAAGGTATCGGGCTTTTTGCCTTGGTCCCGCACCTTGCCGACAAATTGTCGATTCCGGTCATAGCCGCGGGCGGCGTCAGTGACGGACGCGGCCTCGCGGCCGCATTAACGCTTGGCGCCTCCGCGGTCCAAATCGGCACCGCATTTCTGCGCTGCCCCGAAGCCAAAATAAATCCGGCATGGGCCGAGGCGCTGACCGAATTATCGCCGGAAGACACGGTTTTGACCCGCGCCTTTAGCGGGCGGCTTGGCAGAGCAGTTGCCAACGCCTATGTGCGCGCCACATCCGGGCCCGACGCTCCGGTGCCAGCACCCTATCCGGTACAGCGCGGGCTGACCCGGGTCATGCGGGAGGACGCGCAAAAAACCAACGACAAAGACAGGCTCCAAGCTTGGGCTGGGCAATCCGCGGCTTTGGCGCGCGCCGAACCGGCCGGGGAATTTGTCCACCGTCTGTGTCAGGAAGCCGATTCGCTATTGCCGTGAGTACTTGGCTCCAACAGTGGTTCGGTATTGCAAAACACGTTCCGCCACCATAGTTCAGTACTACTAAACGCGGATGCCTTTCTGGACCGGACCATGAAACTCAACGATTGGCTCAAGCGCAACACGATCAGCCGTGCTGATTTCGCCAGGCGAACCGGCTTGTCGAAAGGCTCCATTTCGCAAATCTGCAATCAGGAGGCGGTTTGGGTCTCGCGCGATACCGCGCGGCTCATCTTGCGCGAGACGGGCGGCGCCGTCACGCCGAACGACTTTCTGGAATCCAACGCAGCCGCGGAGATGGCCCTTATGCCCCATTCGGTCACGGAGGCGATTGAATCCATCGCGCGCGGCGAAATCGTCATCGTCACCGACGACGACGACCGCGAGAACGAAGGCGATCTGGTTTGCGCCGCATCGCTCTGCACGCCGGAAAAAATGGCCTTCATCATCCGCAATAGCTGCGGCATCGTCTGCGCGCCGGTAACGACCACTGACGCGCGCCGCTTGAACCTTCAGCCCATGGTGGCGGCCAATGAGGCGCCGCACGGCACCGCCTTCACCGTATCTGTCGATGTCAGGCATGGCTTAACCACGGGGATTTCCGCCGAGCAGCGCGCTAATACCGTGCGCGGCCTCGCCAATGGAAATCTGGGGCCGGAGGATTTTGTCCGCCCAGGCCATGTCTTTCCCCTCATCGCGCGCGACGGCGGGGTGCTCATGCGCTCGGGCCACACCGAGGCGGCGGTCGATCTTTGCAAGCTTGCGGGCCTGCCGCCCGTCGGGGTGATCTGCGAGCTCGCCAATGACGACGGCACCGTTATGGCCGGGCCGCAAATCGAGGTTTTCGCCGCGAAACACGGGTTGAAACGGATTTCCGTCGCCGATCTCATCGCGCATCGCCAAGCGCGCGAAAAGATTGTCGAGCGGGTCGGCACGTTTCAAGTCATGGGCACGAGCGGACCGCTCACCGGCCATGCCTATGTCACGCCCTATGATCCCGTGCGGCATTTCGCCTTTGTCCAAGGCGAGATTGGCGATGGCCGCGATATTCCCGCAAGGCTGCATCGCGTGGATATTATCGCTGATGTGATCGCGGGCGGTGAAAGCATCCGAAGGACTTTTGCCGCGTTCAAGGAAAACGGCCGCGGGGTCTTTATTTTTCTGCGCGACGGCACGGCGGGCGTGCCTGTCAATATCATTGGAATGGAGAAGCCGGATTCCGAAACCAAGCGCATCAAGGAATGGCGCGAAATCGGTCTCGGCGCCCAGATCCTGCGCGATCTCGGCATTTCCTCGATAAGGCTGCGCACGGGAAGGCCGATGACCTATGTCGGCCTCTCAGGCTTTGGCATCGAAATTACCGCAAGTGAGGGGCTGGAGTAGCGGCTCTAACCCCGCCGGGCAGTCGGTTCAGTGGGAATAAGGCCGGCCGAACGGAAATGGGGACGGCTCATCGTCATCGCCAGCAGGGCCGTAATAGCCGCCAAAGAACGGCGTCCCGACCCCATCATACGGGTTGAAGACGCCATAGCGATAGTCGCGATTGCCCGGTATCCAATAATTGTAACGGGCGGCGTCGGCGGCGATCGCGAAAAGGACCGGGTTTTGCCAGTATGGCCGCCTGTGCATCAGGCGGTAGGGCCAGGCGCCAAGGCGATAATGTATCGGCAGCGGATAGAATCCAAGGCCGCTATCGGGATCGCCGGCAAGGTCAACAAAGCCGGTCCCACGCCCATGCGCGCGGCGCGCGTAGTGATCGCGCAAGCCTCCATGCCCGAGGCTGCGAATATAGCTACGGGGATGCATGACCTGCCTATAATGGGTTCCTTTGGACGGCGAGGGCTCCTTTGCGGCCGCGCCCGATGCACATGCGAAGACTGTTACGATCGCGAGAACCCCTGCCTTCCAGCCCCGGCGCATTGCATGATCTCCAAATATTGGCGCTTCACAAGCGAAGCCGAAGGGAGAACGGCTAACTATCCTTGCGGTTCCGTTGCCATGACGCCGCAGCCGATGACTCTTTTCGGGCCTTTCCGGCTTCGGCATCGAAATTCCAGCGAGTGAGGCTCGGGGTGAGTCCAGGTTGACCGGCAGTTGTTCAACTTGGGATGTCTACGCTGACCCGGAAAACGGACTTTGGGCAGCCGTCGGCTGTAATGCTCACGAGTTCAAGTGGCAACTTGCGACAAAGAGATCTCTATCAGCACATCCGGTGTGTGAGTCCAAGAAGCGATCAAAGTTCCGGAGCCGACCTCTCGTTCGGCATCTCATTCGGCTCCGCCAGGGTTAAGACCTTG
>VDMG01000265.1 GCA_006514895.1 Beijerinckiaceae bacterium | reverse complement strand
ATCGAGCGAATAGGCTTTCGGCATCGCAAATCACCTCCTTGCGGAAGTGAATCACAAAACCCCCCTCACCGGAATCCCTTCGATTCAACCTGAATGTCCGGCGCTCTAATGCTTCAGATTCGGCTCCTCAACGGTTTCGGCCCTATCGTCGTCAGGCGCGCCATCGTTCGGCGTATCGTCGTCGAAATCGTCCTCGTCTTCGCCGCCCTCCTCTTTAAGGCGGCGGGATTTGGCGCGCCGCACTTCGGGTTCGGGCCGTACACGTTTTTTGCTTGCCTCAACGATGTCGCGCTCGGGGCGCGGCAGAACCGGCCCTTCGGGAAAGACAAAGCCCAATGTCTTGACGCCGTTTTCTTCCGAGGTGACGACAACCCGCACGGTTCCGCCGTTTTTCAAACGGCCGAACAGCACTTCGTCGGCAAGCGGCGTTTTGATCGCCTGTTGGATGACGCGTGCCATCGGCCGCGCGCCCATCTGCTCGTCATAGCCATGTTCGACCAGCCAGCTGCGCGCTTCCTCGGCGAGCTCGATCGCAACGTTACGATCGGCAAGCTGAGCCTCGAGCTGCATGATGAATTTGTCGACGACCTTGACGATGACGTCCGCGGGCAGATGTTTGAAGGTCACGATCGCGTCGAGACGGTTGCGGAATTCCGGCGCGAACATCCGGTTGATGGCCTCGATATCCTCGCCTTCGCGCTTCGAGCGGGTGAAGCCGTAGGCGCCGCGCTGCATATCGGAGGCGCCGGCATTCGTCGTCATGATCAAAATAACGTTCCGGAAATCGACCGCCTTGCCGCTGTGATCGGTGAGCTTGCCATGATCCATGACCTGCAACAAAATATTATAAAGATCGGAATGGGCCTTTTCGATCTCGTCGAGAAGCAGGACACAGTGGGGATGCTGGTCGATTGCATCGGTCAGAAGGCCCCCTTGGTCGAAGCCGACATAGCCCGGCGGCGCGCCGATAAGCCGTGAGACGGTGTGGCGCTCCATATATTCCGACATGTCGAAGCGGACGAGCTCGACGCCGAGGCTGACCGCGAGCTGACGGGCGACCTCGGTCTTGCCGACGCCGGTCGGGCCGGAGAAGAGATAGCTGCCGATTGGTTTCTCGGCGTCGCGCAAACCGGCGCGGGCCAGTTTGATCGCGGCCGTCAATGCGACGATCGCGTCGTTCTGACCATAGACGACACGCTCAAGCGTTTCGGTCAGATGTTCGAGAACCTCGGCATCGTCCTTTGACACGGTTTTGGGCGGAATCCGCGCCATCGTCGCGATGGTCGCCTCGACTTCCTTGATGCCAATCGTCCTCTTTCGTTTGGCTTCCGGCAGCAGCATCTGGCTCGCCCCGGTCTCGTCGATCACGTCGATCGCCTTGTCGGGCAATTTGCGATCGTTGATGTAGCGCGCCGAAAGTTCAACCGCCGCCTTCACAGCCTCGTTGGTATAGCGAATCTTGTGGAATTCCTCGAAATAGGGTTTCAGCCCTTTCATGATTTCGATGGCATCGGGAATCGACGGCTCATTGATGTCGATTTTCTGGAAGCGGCGGACGAGGGCGCGATCCTTTTCGAAATATTGCCGGTATTCCTTATAGGTCGTCGACCCGATGCAGCGCAAAACGCCTTGCGCAAGGGCAGGCTTCAGAAGATTCGACGCATCCATGGCGCCGCCTGACGTCGCTCCCGCTCCGATCACCGTATGAATTTCGTCGATGAAAAGAATCGCCTTCTTGTGGTTTTCGATTTCCTTCATGACCTGCTTCAAGCGTTCCTCGAAATCCCCACGGTAGCGGGTGCCGGCGAGAAGCGTTCCCATGTCGAGCGCGAAAACCGTCGCCTCGGCCAGAACTTCCGGCACCTCGCCCTTGACGATCTTGCGGGCGAGGCCTTCGGCGATCGCGGTCTTGCCGACGCCGGGATCCCCGACGAGCAGAGGGTTATTCTTGTGGCGGCGGCACAACACTTGGATGGTGCGCTGGACTTCCGCCTCGCGCCCGATCAGCGGATCGATCCGCCCGTCCCGTGCCTTCTTATTGAGATTGACGCAGTAGGCATCGAGGGCGCCTTCCTTTTTCTTCGAATCACCAGTTTCCTTGGCGTCCCTTGCCTCACGCGCTTCGGCATCGTCCTCGGTGCCGCGCGGGGTCCTTGAGGAATCCGAAAGGCCAGGCCGCTTGGCGATTCCATGGCTGATATAATTGACCGCGTCGTAGCGCGTCATATCCTGCTCCTGCAGGAAATAGGCGGCATGGCTTTCGCGCTCGGCGAAAATCGCGACGAGCACATTGGCGCCGGTGACTTCCTCCCGCCCCGAGGATTGAACATGAATGACCGCCCGCTGGATGACGCGTTGAAATCCCGCCGTCGGCTTGGCGTCCTCGCGATCGTCGCCGACCAGATTGTCAAGTTCCTGGTCGATATAGTCGCGAAGATTCTTTCTCAAAAGATCGAGATCGACCGTACAGGCCCGCAAGACCGCGGCGGCGTCTCCGTCCTCGGTCAAACTGAACAGCAGATGTTCAAGCGTGGCATATTCGTGATGCCGCTCGTTGGCGATTGCCAAGGCCCGGTGCAGCGATTGTTCGAGATTGCGGGAGAACGACGGCATTGGCTCCAACCTCTCACTTTTTTTCCATGATGCACTGCAGGGGGTGCTGATGCTTGCGGGCGTGATCCATGACCTGCGTTACTTTCGTCTCGGCGATTTCATAAGTATAGACCCCACATTCGCCGACCCCATGTTGATGAACATGAAGCATGATTCGGGTTGCCTCATCCGGGCCCTTATTGAAATATTTTTTTAACACAGACACGACGAAGTCCATCGGCGTATAATCGTCGTTCAAAAGCAAGACGCGATACATATTCGGATGCCGGACCTGCGTCTTTGGGCGCGTGATGACCGACGTACCGGAGCCGGGGCTGCCTTCGCCGCCCTGCCGCGGGTCTTTGGCGGCCGACACGGGGTGGGCGGTCTCAAAGGCGCAATCCGCTCCCGGATGGAAACCGGCGCGAGCGAAGCCGTCAATCCAACCTTCCGGCCGCCAACCGTCGAAATGCCAAAACATGCCGTCCGTCTCTACAAAAACTTCGCCCTTCAAAGATATCCCTTCCGGCGCAATCGCCAAGTGGCGGATCTACAGTGAACAACGCGCAAGCCATGCCGGCAAGAAGGAATTGACGCCAGGGCCGACGCTATTAGCTGGTATGCTAATCTTACCTCGGCTTCGCCCTCTCGGCCACACGAGTTTTTGGGCAATTGGTGCGCTTTGGGCTTGTCTCATGTCACAAGATATCGCCGCCACGCTGAAAAAACAGGCAACGATCGCATATTAAATGGGAAGCCCCACCAACAAAAAGCCCGGCGAAAGCCGGGCTCTTCAAATTTTGTCGAGTTCAATCTTTGCAACAAACGACCGTGGTTAACGCTTGCCCTTGTGAAGGCCGCCGCCATATGCGCCGGGTGCTTTTGGCGCCCCCGCCATTCCCTCGAAGCGCCCTGCCCGCGTCCCTTGAACCTACGCCTTCGCGCGGTCTGCCTTGGCCGTGACTTTTTCGATTGGCTTGAACGCCTCGCCGAGAAGGCTCCAATAGAGCGCGCTCATTTGCATGGCATGCGCGAGGAAACGGGCGCGGGCTGACACGGCATAGCCGGTCTGAATCCGGACGGCACTTTGCAAGGATTTGGCGTCGAGCAATGCTCCAACGAAAGCGGCTCTGCTTTCGAAACAATTCTTCGTGTAATCCCTCGTTTCGGTGGCGAACATTCGGAAGCTTCCGGAAAAAGAACTGGCGGCGGATTTTGCCGCTTTCAATCCTTCCTTGCCGAGTTCCTCTAGAACTTCGAAATCCTCGGCGAGGGCCGCTTCAACGATCCCCGCCACCGGGTCGACGCTGGTCTCGACTATGGTCTCCTCGACACTACGGGGACCGGTATCTTCCGCCGCAAAAATCGTATCTTCGGCGGCAAGACCAGTATCTTCATTGGTTTCGGACATCTGACCCTCCTTCGCCAATGCTTCTGCCGCCGCCACGTCTTGTATGCGGCCTTTTTTTCTCGCCATGTGATACTCCTTCGCCATGGATTTGCTAACGCTCGCGCCGGCGGCTGTTAGCATCCGGGCTGCTCGATTTGCCAATTAGATTGGCCGTGCGACGCAATAACAGGGTCAGACGAACACCGTGGCGCAATAAAACCGTGTTTTGCCGGCACCGGAAAGCAAGGGCAATGCGTGGCAGGAATTTCCGCAGCGAAAAGGCCCGACGAGAGCCGAGCCCTTTCGAATCCCGCGCTTCAAATCCCGGCCGTTTCTGGCCAGCTCAAACTTCAGCTCGACCATGATCGTTTCAATCGCTCATGATCATTTTCTACATCTCAAAGTCTGCAACTTTTTGGGACCATTCTCTAGTCTATGCTTTCCGAGTTCGGCCCCGATCAAGCGAGGTTAGCTCTTCGCGCCTGGTACTTTGGAGAAGGCGGTTTCGATCGGCTTGAAAGCTTCCTTGGCAAGGGAGGAATAGAGTTCGCCGAGTTTCGTCGCCTCCGCTACGAAGCCGGCATATGAGCTCTTCCAATAGTCCGTCTGAATCTGTATCGCGCTTTCGTAGGATTTGGCGCCGAGCAATTTTTCCACGAAAGCGGAGGAACTCTCGAAGGATTTCTTGGAATAATCGGCCGTTTCCGTTGCGATCGCCTGGAGTGTCTTGGTGAAAGGGGCAAATGCCGCGGCCGCCGCATCGAATTGCTCCTTGCCGTATTTTTGGACGTCCTCAAATTCATTGGCCATGTGGGTCACTTTCTCTTCCTTGGTTCGATGGTTGGCCGACTCTCGTTAGCCGGGGCGGCGAAACCGCGCATTTGTTGGTCTAACCGGCATCTTATTTAGTGCATCGCACAAATCACGTCAAGGTGATGTTGCGGCGCAACATTAGCCTAAACCAAAACGATGCCGCCGTTTCCAACCGGCGCCTTAACTAACCGGTAACCGCATCCAGCTAGCTTTCCCGAGAGGATCATGGGGCGCGCCGGCAATGGCGCTTGTCGGCCGGGGAGCAGGGGACGCAATTGATGTTGAAGCTTGGCGCGACGTTTTGCCGCGAACAACTGGCTGGAACCGGTGCGGGCCTAGGCCTCGCCTTGGTGGTAGCGAGCTTCATCGCCCCTCCGGCCGAGGCCCGCCATTGGCGCGTCCACCGCCATGCTTGGCTGCAAATGCATCACGAGAGCCGGCGGTATCATGAAGCCTCCATCCGCTATCGCCACGCCCGCGCGACAGAAACCCCATCGCATATCGCGGCAATCGTTGTGGACGGCAATTCCGGCCGGACGCTTTATGCCCGCAACGAAAACGATTTGCGCTTCCCGGCTTCGATCACCAAGGTGATGACGCTTTATCTGTTGTTCGAACAGCTTGAAAAAGGGCGGTTGCGGCTCGACAGCGAGATTCGTGTCTCTTCTTATGCCGCCGCGCAAAAACCAACCAAACTCGGCCTCAGACCTGGCGAAACGATTGCTGTCGACGAGGCGATCAAGGCGATCGTCACCCGTTCGGCGAATGACATGGCGGTCGCCATCGCCGAGACCATCGGCGGGGACGAGGAGGGCTTCGCAAGACTCATGACCCTGAAGGCCCATTCTCTTGGAATGAACGACACGCATTTCGCCAATGCGTCCGGACTCCCTAATGCCGAACAAGTCACCACGACGCACGATCTCGCGATCCTCGGCCGCGCGATCCAGGAGCGCTTCCCGCGTTACTATCATTATTTTTCCACCCATGCCTTCTATTATGCCGGCCACACGATCGTGAACCACAACCACCTCCTCGATCGCGTCGAAGGAATGGATGGAATCAAGACCGGCTACACCCGCGCCTCGGGCTTCAATCTTCTGACATCGGTCAAACGCGACGGCCACTATATCGTCGCCGTTGTCCTTGGCGGTTCCAGCGCGGGGGCCCGCGACAGGATCATGGCGGATTTAATCGAAGACGAGATCGAAAAGGGCGCGACCGTGCGCACGGCGTCCGCGATCGCCGGCCCGAGCGTCAATCCAATTGTCGTGGAAGCGGCGGCGGCCCAGGAACCAAGCCCGCAGGTCACCAGATCGCAATCGAGGATCGATTCGCGGCTCGCCTATGCGCCGAGCCCCCCGAGACCTGATCCTGCCCCCGATCCGATCCAGCTTGCCTCGCTTAACGCGGATGTTCCGGGCGAGAGAGCCCGCCCGGCCTTTGTCTCCGGCGCGCCGAAACCGGAGGCCAATATGCCACGCGCGGCCCTCGGCGAAAACAATTGGAAACAGGCAAGTCTCGATGGTTCCACAGTCCGCAGTCATCCCACGCAGGGTGGCGGCCTCTCGACTGCTACCCCCTCCGCGATGCGCACGGCCACGGGTCCGACGGCGCGGCCGCATGGCACCGATAAGATCGCAGCCGCAATAGAAACTTCGCCATATGGCGGCCTCGTAAGGATTGCGAGCGGCCGCCCGGCGGCAGCGCGAAATGGCTGGATGATTCAGATCGGCGCCACCCCCGACATTGGCAAGGCCACCGAACTCCTCGCCCGCGCCAAATCGCAAAGCCGTCAGACGCTGACGGCCGCGCGAGCCTTCACCGAAAAGGTCCAAAAAGGCTCGGCAACGCTTTACCGGGCGCGTTTCGCTGGCCTCGAAGCCGATAGCGCGGAGCTTGCCTGCAAAACCCTCAAACGTTCGGGATTTTCCTGTTTCGCAACGAAAGATTGAAGCTGCCGCGGTCCGCCGCGCCATCCATCCCTGGGCCTATTGATGACGCCGCATCAGAACATCCTTGGCTTCGTTGACACGAGCCGCGAGATCCGTCGACCCACCGTGATCGGGATGCAATTTCTTCATCAGCGAACGGTGCGACCGGACAACTTCCTCCTCCGGCGCGCCCTTCTGAAGTCCCAATACTTGATACGCCTCATCGTCGGACATCGTGCCAGGGCGGCGGCGCGCGCTTCGGCGCCCAGGGTCACGCTGATTCTGCGCTGCCGTACGCCATCCGGCAAACCGGCGGTCGAGATAGGCTTCCATGAGTCTCGCGCCCTCGGGATCGTCCCGGCAACAGAGGTCGTAGAGGGCTTCACATTGCGGCCTCGTCATGGCTTCCAGTGATTTGCCTTCGTCCGGACCGGCAAGCACCGTCCCTTGCATTTTGCCGCTGTCATGATCGAGTTCCATCTCGATCATGGCCGACCTTACACACGAAACTTTCCGCGTGCCGAGGCCGCCGGATGATTTGAACATCCGCAAAAGCGATCCATTGCGCAATCCGAGCAACCAGGCTCCAAGCCCGCCAAGACCAATCGCCATGTCGAGGCGCCCCCGCAATAAAAACAACACCGCCGCGAGAAGCGCCGCGCCGCCCCCGCCGCGTCTGATGACAAGCGCAAGCGAGGCGGGATTCGCATCCGCGAAGGCCCTCAGCGCCTGCAGCACGAGAAAGAACAGGAAAACTCCGCAGAGAAGATAAATCATTCCATGCCGCCCGTTTAGCGCATTTGCGACAATAAATGGTCCGCCGCCACCGCGCCCCGCGCGCGCGCCTCGAATTCGAGCGCCAGGCGGCCTCCTGCGGCATAGGCAGCCGCAGCCGAAAGCAGCGCGACGAGCCGCTCCGGCGCGGATAAATCAAAGGCCGCATAGGCACCCCCGGTCAGCTGCGCAATCTTCCGGAAAGCTTGCTCGGCGACACTGTCGCGCCCCTCCTGAAACAGAAAAGCCTTCATTCCCAAAAGCCCGAGTTCCGCGGCGAGCCCAGCCAAAACGTCGAGCCGCTCTTCCATAGCATCGCCGACGAAGACCAGGGCGCGGACCGGCGTTTTCCGGGTTTCATTGAGAGCATGACGCAAGACTTTTTCGATCTGGGTCTGGCCAGCGCCGACCCCGATCCTGCTCATGAGCGAGGCCAAGCTCTGTCCCCCCGCTACGAAGCGCGATGCCTTGCACTCCGAAAATCCGCGGTAATAAACAAGCTGGACATCGAGCCCGCCATGCGCGGCCGCCGTCGCGAACATGCGTCCCTGCACGCTTTGCGCAATATCCCAGGTGGCTTGCCGGCTCATCGTGGCATCGAGGGCAAAAATAAGCCGGCCATGCCCAGACTCGGACACCGCGGGCAGTTTCGCCGCAGCCTCGAGAAAGCCATCGATATCCGACTTGGTGCTGGACTTTGGCACGCTGACCGCACCTCTGTCCCCTGGCTGACCCACTTGGCTCCTCGCGCTTTGAGCTTTCCTCTCACTCTATAAATCGTGCTTTCCCGGCGCAATAGCAAGAAATCTGCGTGGCAGGATTTTTCTATCGCGGTAAAGCCGAAGCCAAAGCATTTTTCGCTCAGACGAAGCCAGTTTGGTTTGTCTTGCAATCGAACCGGCCCCATGGATCAAACGACCAATTTTTTTTCAAGCAACTTCGTATTTGCCGATAGTCCAGGGTTCCGCTTGCGCTTGCCACTCCTGCCAGGCGGGCAGTGCCATCATGGCGTCCATATAGGCGCGGGTGGCGGCCGCGACCGGCACGTCATAAACATGCAGCCGGTTGGCCACCGGCGCGAACATCGCATCGGCCGCCGAGAAATCGCCGAAGAGGAAGGCGCCAGCCTGGCCAAATTGGTTCCGGGCTTGCTTGAAGGCCTGCTCGATGCGGGCCACATCGGCACTTGCCTCGGGGGTCAAATTGCGTTTCCTCACCGCGCGGCGCATGTTCATTGGCAACAGCTGACGCATGCCCGTAAAGCCTGAATGCATTTCGGCGGCGAGCGCGCCTGCGCCAGCCCGGCGCGCGGCCCGGCAAGAGCGGCTTTTCTGGATGGATTTCGGCGAGATATTCTATGATCGCAAGAGAGTCCCATACGATGATGTCGCCATCGTGCAATGCTGGACATTTGCCTGAGGGAGACACTCGCAAAATCTCCTCGCGCGTATTGTCCTGCGCCAGCGGGATCATGATTTCGTCGAACGCGATGCCATAATGGCGCATCAATATCCACGGCCGGAACGACCAGGACGAATAGGTTTTGTTGGCAATGACGAGAGTAAGGCTCAAGGGACGCTCCGAATTTCACGAGCCATTGGGAAGAATTGTCATCGTTGCAGGATTTGGTTCGGATGATCAATTTGTCAGCTTTCGGATTCCGTTGAATCTGAAAGCGCTAGACAAACGCGGACGCGTTGCGGGCCCGGTGAGAAGCAATTTGTTCCGGCTCTCTGCCTTCAGCCGCGCGCGGCAGCGCCGCCGCCATAACGGGCAAGAAACATATCGACTGCTTCGTTGACATGGACCTGCATCTTTTCTTCGCTGAACGCGTCTTCATGCGGCGCGACGAGCCCGAGGATCTGGTAATTGGCCACGATTGAACCAATGAAAAGTTTGGCGGCGAGCTCGGGCACGGGACAGCAAAGCTTTCCGCTTCGCGTGGCGCAGGCGAGGTAACGTGCAAATTGGTTCAGGAGCCTGGCCGGGCCTTGGGTGTAGAAAATTCGCCCGAGTTCCGGCTCGCGCGGCACTTCGGCGACTATCGCGCGGTAAAGCGACAGCGAATCGGGACTGACGAGGAAACGAAGCAAGTTCAGTCCGAGATCGCGGAGAATCTCTCGAGGCGAGCCCTCGACAGATAATTCCCCCTCCTTTCCGCCCGTGATCCGCGCTGAACGGCCGCGTATGACTTCGGAGAAAAGTTCCCCCTTGTTGCCGAAGTGCCGGTAGAGCGTTTCTTTCGATGCGCCGGCTTCCTCCGCGATGATTTGCATCGTCGTCTCGGTGAACCCGCCGCGAAGAAAGACGCGTTCGGCAACCGCCGCAATTTCCTCCCGGCGTTTCTCCCCGCGCGGCACGCGGCGCGCTGCTTTTTCGGCGCAATTTTGGGGCGTCATTGACATGTGGCGAGCGTCCTATATAACCGTACTAATCAGTTCGTTTACTCCAAGAGTGAAGCAATTCGTCCACTTCGGCAAGTCCTGTCGGGAAAGTTTGTGAATTGCCAAGCAATCGGCGATACCCCGCATGACCGACTGGCGCATGGACGATGCCGAGCCTCATGATGAAGTTCATGTTCGGGAACACGACAAGGAACAGAGCGCGGAATCAGCGGGCGGCGACAAGGCCGAGCCGGACCGTCGAGAACCGGACGAGGCTGGCGTTCGTGGCAAGCGGCGCCCCGTGGTGTTGCTTGGCGGCATCGTCGTTATCGCGTTGCTGATCGGCAGCGGCTTCTATTATTGGTTCACGACTCGCAACATCGAATCAACGGACGATGCCTATACGGACGGGCGCGCCGTGAGCATAGCGCCGCAGGTCGCAGGCCAAGTCGTTTCGCTCGATGTGAGGGACAATCAATTCGTCCGCAAAGGACAGCCGTTAATCCACATCGATCCGCGGCAATATGTAGCCGATAGGGACTACGCTCAAGGCGTCCTGGACACGGCGAAAGCCCAACTCGCCGGCCTGACGTTTGGCGCTGAGATCGCGCGTAAAAATTTTCCAGCCCGGCTGAAACAAGCGCAAGCTCAGCTCGCCTCCGCGCAAGCCGCCGAGGTCAAGGCGCAAGCCGATTATCAGCGCCAGCGCAGCCTGCCAAAACAGGCGACGACGCAGCAGGAGGTCGACGCCGCGACCGCCGCCCTGCAGCAGGCGCAAGCGCAGGTGAAACTCGCAGAAGCCCAAGTGATGGAAGCCGAGCCGGTGCCGCAGCAGATCGGCCAAGCTGATGCGCAAGTCGGTCAGCAAAAAGGCCAAACGGAACAAGCCCAAGCGCGCCTCGATCAGGCGAATTTAAATCTCTCCTGGACGGTCGTGACCGCGCCGCAGGACGGCTGGATCACCAGACGCAATGTCGAGATGGGCAATTACGTGACCCCCGGCCAGCAGATCTTTTCGATTGTTTCGCCCGAGGTTTGGGTGACTGCCAATTTCAAGGAAACTCAGCTCGCCCGGATACGCCCCGGCCAGCCGGTGAAGATCGCGGTGGATGCCTATCCTCAGCTCGACCTCACCGGCCATGTGGACAGCATCCAGCTTGGGTCGGGTTCGAAATTCACCGCCTTTCCGCCCGAGAACGCGACAGGCAATTTCATCAAGATCGTGCAGCGCGTGCCGGTCAAGATCATGATCGATAGCGGCCTTGATCTGGCGCTGCCGCTTCCGCTCGGCATTTCCGTCGTCCCGACGGTGACGGTGCAATGAGTGAGGTAGACACAGCCGACACGCGGCGGTGGAAGCCATCGCACAATCGGTGGGCCATAGCGGTCGTCGTCACCTTTGCGGCTTTCATGGAAATTCTCGATACGACGATCGTCAATGTCGCCTTGCCGCATATCGCGGGAGGATTGTCGACGAGCTTTGACGAAGCGACTTGGACGCTCACCTCTTATCTGGTCGCCAACGGCATCGTGCTGACGATCTCCGGGTGGCTCAGCACCGTGTTCGGCCGCAAGCGCTATTTTCTGATATGCCTCGGCATGTTTACGGTTTGCTCGTTTTTTTGCGGCACCGCGACCAGCCTGTCGCAACTTGTCGTCTTCCGGCTCCTACAGGGGTTTTTCGGCGGCGGCTTGCAGCCGACCCAGCAAGCGATCATCCTCGATACTTTCCCGCCCGAGCAACGCGCCGCGGCTTTCGGCGTCACCGCGATCGCGACGATTGTCGCCCCGGTGCTGGGGCCGACATTGGGTGGAGTACTGACGGACACTTTTAACTGGCGTTGGGTCTTTTTGATAAACATTCCAGTGGGCGTCGCCGCGGTATTTTTTGCCTCGATTCTGGTCGAGGATCCGCCATGGCTAAAGAGGCGGTCGGGGCACATTGATTATGTGGGCCTCGCGCTGATCACGCTCGGACTCGGCTGTTTTCAAGTCATGCTGGACCGTGGCGAAAATGAAGATTGGTTCGGCTCGCGTTTCATCCTACTCATGGCCGTCTTGGGGGGGCTTGGCATTCTCGGCGCGATCGGCTGGCTTTTGATCGCGAAGAAGCCAGTCGTAAATCTTGACGTTTTCAAGGACAGGAATTTCGCGATGGGCTGCGTCTTCATTGGCGCGACAGGCGGAACTCTTTATGCCGGCGCGGTCGTCATCCCGCAATTTGCGCAAACCGTCATCGGCTACACCGCGACATGGGCGGGGCTCATTCTGTCACCAGGAGGGATCGTCGTAATTCTTCTTATCCCGATCGTCGGCCGGTTGATGAAAATCGTTCAGACTCGCTTCATCATAGCGGCAGGGTTCTTCATCATGGGTTTGGCATTCCTCTTTTCGAGCACGCTCGCGCCCAATATTGACTTCAAAACGCTGGTCCTCATGCGCGCCGCGCAGACGGCGGGGCTTGCCTTTCTTTTCGTGCCGATCAGCACGATCACCTTCTCGACTTTGCCGCGCGAGCTGAATGGTGACGCAACAGCGCTTTTTGCAATGGTCCGGAATATCTTCGGTTCCATTGGAATTTCCGTCGCGAGCGCCATGGTCATCGAGCGCACGCAGGTCCATCAATCCTACCTCGCGCAATGGGCAAGCCCTTTCCATCAACCTTTCAACGAGCTGATCGCGCGTTACGAAAGGACGCTTATGACGATGGGATATGATGTGAGCACAGTGCATGACGTGGCGGTGGGAAGAGTCTATCAGCTTTACCGAGCGCAGGCCGAGGTGCTTGCCTATTCCGACGTTTTCCTCTTCACCGCCGTTGTCGCTCTGGCGGTCGTGCCGTTCTGCTTTATTCTCTCCAGCGCGAAAGGGGGCGGACGTGCGGCGATGGACTAAATGCTCCGGGATCGCACATGCCGATAAAAGCGGCGTGCTCGCGGCGGCATTGGCATTGCTCGCGCTCTGCGGCTGCGTCCCCGTCGGGCCCGACTTTGTGCCGCCCGACTCAATGCTGCCGAGCGTCTCCTTCCTCGGCAAGCCGGAGCCCGCAATTGCTGGAGCGAGCCTCGCGCCCAGCGATCTTTCAGGGGTCGATCCCAAATGGTGGGGGGTGTTCCGCGATCCGGTCCTGACCTCGCTCGCCGAACACGTTGCAGACGCAAATCTCGATGTGCGCACAGCTACCCTCAGATTGGCCGAAAGCCGCTTCCAACGTGGCGTGACCGCCTCGGCGGAATTTCCGGCAATTAATGGCAATGCCTCCTATCAGCGCGAATTATTCAGCCAGAACGGCGTTTTGAGTCTGGTCAAACCTTTCGTTCCACCTACGACGCCATTCGTCATACCGCCCATCAGCATCTGGCAGACCGGTTTCGACGCCTCCTGGGAAATCGACTTCTGGGGGCGCGTGCGGCGGCAAGTCGAAGCCGCCGACGCGCAAGTCGAAGCTTCCGAAAATCAGCGCCGCGATGCGCTCGTCTCGACATTGTCGGAACTCGCACGTGATTACATCGAGCTGCGCGGCACACAGAAGCAAATCGCCATTGCGAAAGCCAATCTCGTGAGTTCGAACGATATTTTGCAATTGACAAAGACCCGCGCCGAAAGGGGCCTGACGACCGGCCTCGACGTTGAAAACGCCGCGGCGCAGGTGGAGGCCGTCCGGGCGACCTTGCCCACTCTCGAGGATCAGGAATCAACCGAGATAAATGCCTTGAGCCTTCTTCTCGACGAGCCGCCGGGATCGCTGCGCGGCGAAATTGCAAAGGCAAAACCGATCCCACCGGCGCCGCCCCGCGTGCCGCTCGGCATTCCTTCCGAACTCGCCCGCCGCCGTCCCGACATTCGTCAGGCGGAAGCCCAGCTTCACGCGGCAACCGCCACGATCGGTGTCGCCGTGGCCAGTTTCTATCCGAGCGTGACATTCAACGGCAATGTCGAGTTCAACGCCCTTGATCTCAAAAATCTATGGAAGGGCAGCTCGCTGCAATATGTGCTCGGGCCGTCCATCTCGCTGCCGATCTTCGAAGGCGGCCGCCTCAAATCGACCCTGGAATTGAGCGAGGCGCAGCAGCAGGAGGCCGTCATCGCCTATCATAAGACCGTGCTTCAGGCCTGGCACGAAGTGGTCAATGCTTTGGTCGCCTACCGGACCGAACAAGAGCGGCGCGCGCGTCTTAAGGCGCAGACCGATCATTCCCGTCAAGCACTTTCCCTCTCGCGTGTGCGTTACACGAATGGCGTTGCGGATTTCATCACCGTCCTCGACGCCGAGCGGACCGAGTTGCAGGCGGAGTTGCAATACGCGCAAAGCACGACGGCTGTATCGACAAATCTCGTGCAGCTCTACAAGGCGCTAGGCGGCGGCTGGGAGCCGATCTTTCCGGAAGAGGGCGAAACGAGCCTCGCAGCCTTGCCACCCGCGCCGTAATACTTGGTTCAGCAAGGCCTCGGCGGGCGGGTAATCAAGACGCACCTCTGACCGGCGACTGACGTGCGGCTGCTCAGTTCATCCTTTTTTCACTGGCCGGATCGGCGACGGTGACAATCGCCACGGGAATGTCCAGGCCGAGCCAGGGAAGTTCCGCGACGGTGCCCTTTGACCGCAACGGCGTCACCGTCACACGCAGAGGTGAACGGCCCGACCCGCGATCAATCGAAATTTCTCCGCCGGGACCATTTGGCGCGTGGACCTTGCGCGAGCAGGAGGCGATCAATCCTTGTATGGTGTCCGAGTCGCCGGTGCTGTGAAGGCAGCCGCATTTGAGGGTGAGTGCGCCGCCAGAACCGAGCAGCATCCGGGCCGTCGCATTCGCAAACAGCACC
>VDMG01000243.1 GCA_006514895.1 Beijerinckiaceae bacterium | reverse complement strand
TATTTGGAACAGCAATTCAGCCGGCAGGCAGCTGATCCAGGTCGTCCCAGATCGCGGATAGGTGACGAGAAAAATATCTCGTTCCGCGTCCGGCTCAAATCTCTCCAGCACTGCAGGAGATTCCGGCCGCCGGAGACGGTAGCTCAAGGCAGCCACACTACTTGAAAACGATTTCATGCGATGGACTTCCCTTTCCTCCCCCCATTAACCCGGTATTTTCCCGACAGGCACAAGCTTCCGCTCCATCGTGCCGAAGCATGGCCTCAAGCGCAAGACTCGACATTGCGGTCGCGGCATATATTGCTAAAATGTAATGTAAAAGATGAAGAACCGGCTTTGCTATGATTGACTGTCGAGAGGAGAATATTGTCCATGGCTCGCAGCCTCAAGCACGAAAGGCGATTGCTCAGCGCGGACGAATTGAGTATCGTCGAGAAAACCCACCATCCGGCATTGGGGCTTTTGCCGGACGAGGATTTGCGGAGCTGCTCACGAGTGGCGGGACCGCGCGCAAACGATCGCTGCGCGCCAGCGCCGGGAGCTGCGCGGCAAAGCGGCCCCAAAGGGCGCGCGTGCAGCGACAGACGATAGCGGCACGCGGGAAAAGCGCGATCTTCTCGCGGCGGCCCTGCAACGGCTGAACAAGGAGGTCGCGCGCCGCGAGGCCAAGGATGCCCGCCAGGCTTTGATCGACAACGCCAAGCGCGCCCTCGAACTTCGCCGGGCAGCCGAAGCCAACGCCACTCGGCCCTCGCCAGGGCGCACGACCAATGAAGGGATCAATCCCAAGGATGCACCAGCGTATTCGCTGCGCAATCCGGCGAAGCTCGGCGCGGTCAGCCAGCACACCAAGAACATGCAGGCCAAGCGCGATTAGCGAGATAGGCTGCGCAAGGTCCGTGAACGTTGGAGTGAGCCCGCGTAAGGAGCCAAGCCATCCCAAGATAACGCGCAAGCTCAAAACACTGCTCGAGCTGCTTTCAGATTCGGCGGAATCAGAAAGCTGCTCGAGATCCTTGTTTTATCGCATTTTCTTGACGCGAACCGGAATCCACTTCAGAGCATCTGCTTGACTGAGACAAGGAAGAATGTTTAGCGTGCGTGGATTGCCCGGACAATTTGCGCGTCTATGCTGGAGGTTCTGGTTGTGCAGCCGCCTCTCGATGAAAATGTTCTCGCTTCTGGCGCCCCTGACCGGCGCGAAGACCCGCTGATCCTTGCCAAGCTTGGTCGCGCTGGCGCAGCGGCCAAACCACCATGAGGCCTATTGGTCGAACGGTGCGGTTAAGGTGACCGATACGTGGGGGGCGAATGGGGAGGCGCGGCTGACGCTTGTCGACACGATCGCCAATGTCGCTGAAAATAATTCTCTCGTCGTCCTGAAGCATGTCGAGCAGGATCCAGTTTACGCCCCTTTGCTCCAGGAGTTTCTCGCGAAGGTTGTCGAATTCTCCGGCGAGGAAATGCGGCAAGATGTACTGCTCGGCGAGGTGCTAATATTGATTAGCTCGCCCAACCGAGTGACTTCCTATCACATGGACGCGGAATGCAACTTCCTCCTGCAAGTCGTCGGTAATAAGTCGCTTTGGGTATATGATCATACGGACCGGACGCTGGTTTCGCATGAGGAGCGCGAGGCATACTATGCCGGTGACATGAATAGTATAGCCTATGAGGAAAGCCGCCTGCGCGAAGCCACTGCCTATGCGTTCCAAGCCGGAAACGGCGTCCATATCCCTGTCTTCGCCCCGCATTGGGTGCGCAATCACGACAACATATCGGTGGCAGTGAGTGTCAACTACGAACTGCGCTCCACCCTGAGTGAGAAACGAATTCACCAAGTGAATAGATTGATGCGGAAATTGGGCATCGCTTCGGCAGCGCCGGGGGAGTCGCCCTGGCGCGATCGTGTGAAGCTCGCCGCCGCCGATAGTTTGATGATGGCGCGTAATCTTATAAAGCCAAAGCCTGCCACCTACCCGACGTGGAGGCCTTCCTCGGTCTAAAGCCCCCGTCCTGTTGAGGTTTCAGACTCAACCTGAGACCGCTTTAGGCGTTCGGCGTGCCTCGCATCGTCTGGTAAACAGTCCCGATCGAGCGCTTCACGAAATCTCGCGCAGGTGAACGGAAGGGAGGTGTCGGCGTTACACCGAGTTTGTTGCGGAGATAGTAATTTATCCGATAGATGTTTGCGCGTTCGCTCGCCCAGACATGGTAATTGATGCTTACTGCAATCGATACGTTGTTTGCATTTTTGACCCAATGCGGGGCATTGATTGGAATATGCACCCCCATTCCGGGCTCTAGCGTGACTTCATCCGCGTGATGTTGCAACTGCGGCTTGTAGCGCGGCGCGTTCCTGTCGACAGTCCAGAATTGTTCGATTTCTTCCTCGGTCAGCACGTCGCGATCGTCATAGCGGAAGAGGCTGATCTCTTTGGTTCCCGCGACCTGCAGTAGAAAACCGCTCTCACTGTCGATGTGATAGGTTGTCACGCGGTTAGGGGAGGATACGAAAACATCGATCTTCTTATAGCGCATGTGGCGCTCAAGTTCGGGGCCGCTGACTTCGAGAAGGTCCGACATGCAGTCCCCAAGCAATTTGGCATAGGCAGGATCCTCTTCGGCGCGTTTGATGACAATCCAAGCGCCGGCTGTCTCGATGCGCCGGATCGTCTCATCGACCGGGACGGCGGGTTGGGAGGTTCCCCAGCGCTCGTTAATATCCGTGACGCCGGAGTCGTAATAAAGATCATCGGGCCGGGTAAGCGCGGTGTCACGGGCAAGCTCAATGATCCGCGGCAGCGCAAGGAGAGGATGTCCGCACAGCCTATGGCTAAGCATGAAATGCCACTTGTTGAAATTTTGCCTGAATTTTTCTCGATCTATCAAAACCAGAGGTTGGCGGCTCTGGCTTGCGGGCTGCGAAGGCACATCGAGGACACTAGACATGCGCCACGGATCTCCATCTTCAGTTCGTCCAACAAGACACCCGTCAGGATAAACCGGTGTCCCCTGAATGACAACCAAATCCCGGCGCTTCCCCTTAGCCGCGGTCTAAATATTACGGAAGATATTTCTCATCGCGGATTGTTAAAGCGCGGCCGTGTTCGGGCCCGGATTTGGCGCGGAGCGCCATTAAGGAAGCGCCCGCGATGGAAGCGGCGGGAAAAAGCTTAAACCGGCAGCCAACCGGTAAGCGCGGGCAATGGAAATGGAATGACTATTGTAACGGCACGAGGGGCAATATATACACTTGCCGGAGTTTTCTGGCTTCAGGGCTTCGGCGGAGGGGTTCCTTGCCGCTTTCCTGAAAACGGGGCATCGGCTTTTCCAGGCGCTGCCTTATTGTGAAAACTGCGGTGTTGTGGAATTGCCGGTGTCCTGACACGCTGCCGGAAAGAGCTGCAACGACAAGGCGCCGGCGCCGCGAGAGCGAGCGTTCCAGGCGCAGCGCACTAGAGTGTCCGGAGGAAATGAATGCGCAAGTTCCTGCTTATATCCTGTGTTGGCGCCGCCGCGCTCCTCGCCAATGGCGCCGCCTTCGCCAATAACGATTTGATCGAGCTTTCGAAAGACCCAAATCAATGGGTGTTGCCGACAGGCGACTACGCCAATCACCGTTACTCGAAACTCGATCAAATCAATTCCGACAACGTCAAGCACCTCACTCCGGTGTGGAGTTTTTCGACGGGCGTTCTGCGCGGTCACGAGGGGGGGCCCTTGGTGATCGGCAACGTCATGTACTTCAGTACACCATTCCCGAACATTGTGTACGCGCTCGACTTAAATCATGACGGCAAGATTGTCTGGAAATACGAGCCCAAGCAGGATCCCAATGTCATTCCGGTGATGTGTTGCGATACGGTCAATCGCGGCGTCGCTTACGGCGATGGCAAGATATTCCTGCATCAGGCCGACACGACGTTGGTCGCTCTCAACGCAAGTACCGGCGCGGTCGTCTGGTCGGTGAAGAACGGCGATCCTTCCAGGGGCGAGACCGGCACTTCGGCGCCGCAAGTCGTCAAGGACAAGGTTCTCGTCGGCATTTCGGGGGGTGAATTCGGCGTTCGCGGGTCCATGACGGCTTATGACATCAAGACCGGCAAAAGAATCTGGCGCGGCTATTCGATGGGCCCGGACGCCGACACTTTGATCGATCCCGAAAACACGACCGCCCTCGGTAAGCCGGTCGGTCGGGATTCCGGCACCAACACCTGGAAAGGCGATCAGTGGAAGATCGGCGGCGGCGCCACCTGGGGCTGGATTTCCTTCGATCCGGATTTGAACCTCATCTATTATGGTTCTGGTAATCCCTCGACCTGGAATCCGAAGCAGCGGCCGGGTGACAATCGCTGGTCGATGACGGTTTGGGCGCGTGATGCCGATACTGGCGTCGCCAAATGGGTGTATCAACTGACGCCGCACGATCAATGGGATTACGACGCCATCAACGAGATGATCCTGGCCAACCAGGAATCGCGCAAGGTTTTGGTGCATTTCGATCGCAATGGCTTTGGCTACACGATCGACCGCGAAACCGGCGAGCCGCTGGTCGCGGAAAAATACGATCCGGCGGTCAATTGGGCAAGCAAGGTCGACCTCGACAAGAACTCCCCGACCTATGGACGGCCCTCGGTCGTGAAGGAATATTCGACCGAGGCAAATGGCGAAGACGTGAACTCGCAGGGCATTTGCCCGGCGGCTCTTGGATCGAAGGACGAACAGCCGGCCGCCTATTCGCCAATCACGGGTCTCTTCTATATTCCGGCCAATCACGTGTGCATGGATTATGAGCCCTTCCACGTGAGCTATACGGCTGGGCAGCCTTATGTCGGCGCGACCTTGTCCATGTACCCGCCGAAGGGCGAGTCCAACATGGGCAATTTCACGGCTTGGGACGCCAAGACCGGGAAAATCGTCTGGCAGAAAAAAGAGCTCTTCTCCGTTTGGTCGGGGGCGCTCGCGACCGCCGGCAATTTGGTCTTCTACGGCACGCTTGAAGGCTATCTGAAAGCGGTGGATGCCACGACCGGCGATGAACTCTATAAATTCAAGACGCCTTCCGGCATTATCGGCAACGTCGTGACCTATCAGTACAAAGGCAAGCAATATATCGCGGTGCTCTCCGGCGTCGGCGGCTGGGCGGGTATTGGTCTCGCGGCTGGTTTGACGAAGGGGACCGAAGGCCTTGGCGCGGTGGGCGGCTATGCGGCGCTCTCCAACTACACGGCGCTCGGCGGGCAGTTAACGGTTTTTGCGCTTCCGTCGGCACAATAGGCCTCGGCAAGACATAACCAACGCAAAACGCCCGGCGTTCACGGCGCCGGGCGTTTCATTCCGCGCATTCATTTCTCGAACAAGGATAGTCTCGTGCAAATCAATGCTCTGGTGCGGGCCTTGACACTCGCCTTTCTTTTCGCCTGCGGGACTTCGGCGATGGCAGAGGCCCCAGGAGATCCCAAGGCGGTCAAGCAGGACGACAAAGGCAAATATCTCGATTCGAAAGGTGATCCGACTTTCAACGTCAAGCCGGATGGAACGGTGGACTGGTATACTTATTCTGGTTTCCGCCGCTACCATTCCGAATGCCATGTTTGCCATGGTCCCGATGGCGAAGGATCGACCTATGCACCGGCACTCAAGAATTCGGTCAAGGCAATGAACTATGCCGAATTTTATGGGATTGTCGTCGGCGGCAGGCAAAATCTCGGCGGCGGCGAAAACAAGGTGATGCCGGCGTTCGGCGATAACAAAAACGTCATGTGCTATATCGACGATATTTATGTTTATCTCCGTGCAAGATCTGGCGATTCGATCCCCCGCGGGCGGCCGGAAAAACACGATGATAAGCCTCCGCAGGCAGCCGATGCCGAGCACGCGTGTCTTGGCGACCAGAACTAACCGCAAAACCCGCAAACCCATGCAATTCCGGGGCGCCAGCATAGCATTTACCCTGATTTTGCCAGTGTTTTTGATCGCCGCCAGCGCGGCGACGCAAACCGGCGAAGAGGGCTCGATCGAACTGGTCGATCCGAAGGTTTTGCGCGTTTGCGCCGACCCCCGGGATCTGCCTTTTTCGAACGAGGCTGGCGAAGGATTCGAGAACAAGATTGCCGCGCTTCTAGCCCAGAAGCTTGGCAAGACGCTTGCCTATGACTATTACCCTGGCGCCACGGGATTCGTGCGCAACACGCTGAATGCGCATCGTTGCGACCTCATCATCGGAATGCCGCAGGGAGACGACATCGTTCAAGGCACAAATCCCTATTACCGGACAACCTATGCGCTGGTCTCGAAACAGGGAAGCGGTCTTGAAACGATTGACAGCTTGGAAGATCCGCGGCTGAAAGCAAAACGCATCGGCATCGTGGCCGGCACGCCTCCCGCAACCAATCTCGCGGTCAACGGGCTTTTGGGAAACATCAAATCCTATCCGCTCGTGGTCGACACCAGATTTGATTCTCCAACCTCGGCGATGATGGAGGATCTCGAAGGTGACCGCATCGATGTCGCCATTCTTTGGGGGCCGATCGCGGGTTACCTCGCGAAGCACGCCAAAACCCCGGTGAAGGTCACGCCGCTTGTCAAGGAAACATCCGGACCGCGCATGATCTATCGGATTGGGATGGGGGTGCGCCATTCCGATCAGGAGTGGAAACGTCTCCTGAACAAGCTCATCGCCGAGAACCAGACCGAGATCACTCATATTTTGGCAATTTACGGCGTCCCTCTTCTCGATGAGAACAACGCCCTGCTAACGCAATGACAAAGGTTGCCTTTTAAGGGGGACGCCGGATCGGGGGCGGGGTGCGCGTAACCGTGCACTCAATCCAGCTTGCCTTGAACGATTTTGGCGAGCGCGAACACTCTTTGTTCGATGAGCGCTGGCGCCTCGCACACATAGGTGAGCGACTGGCGCCTTTCATCGAAAACGCGCAGGTCCCATTCCAAGTCCCGTGCGACGGTTTTCGCTTCTTGCCCGCTCGCATTGGGCGGCTCCTTGCCAGGCCCTTCACGCGCCAAGGCGTTCTCGACGCGTATTTTTTCGGCAAGCTCCTTTTGTTTCGCGCCGAAGCGAAGAAGCCCCTCGATCACTTGCGTGCGTTCGTCGTCGAGCGTTTCAAAGAGGCCAGCGAAAACGGCAATCAGCTTTCTCGTCTTGTCGGCCCCCTGGGACCGGGCAAAGTCATCGATCGCGGGCTCCGCGTCTTCAATCGGGGTGCGCCGCGCCGCCAGCTTTGCGACGAGACTGGCAACCGCCTGGTCGTTTCGCCAGGCGGCACCTTCGATCGAGGGGCCAGACCATACCGCGGCCACGGATAGCCGCCCGACAAGAATTTGCCGGCAAGGCCAGTCCGGGTTCGGGTGGCCCGCGCCCGGCTGAGCCAGCCCCGCCGGAACAGTTTTAAACAGAGCCGTAAGCGCGATTACAACCCATGCGGCCGCCTCCCACCGGCGGGGAAGGCGCCAGCGCGCCGGTTTCAAACCTTGCATATCTGCTCCGATTCTGGCGCTTTTCAACATTTCGCCGCGCCCGAAAGTATAATTCAATGCCGGTGACGGATGGCTCCGTGGAAAAAACAAAAGAAGCGCGGCGAAGTATCCAAATTTCGTATCATGCCGCATTTCGTATTAGAATGCCCTTCCACGCGAGGGGTCGAAGGCAAGGCCCGCGAGACATGGATGTTCACGATGAGCGAAGCCGCCAGGGAAAAAACCTATAGCGAGTCCGAGATCAAGGCGCGCCTCCAGCAAGAGCTGCCGAGATGGGTCTATGAAGGGGGCTGGATTCGCCGGACCTACAAGACAGCGAGCTGGAAGAGCACGCTGATGGTGATCAACACGGTCGGCCATCTTGCCGAGGCGGCTTGGCATCACCCCGATCTTACCGCCTCTTATGCTTGGGTCGAAGTCCGGCTCCAGAATCATGCCGCCAAGGGAATCACCGACAAGGATTTCGAACTGGCGAAAAAAATTGAGGACGTCGTGCTTTGGCAGCCCGGAAAGGAAGGGGGCGCGCTGGAAGGCACGCCCACGGATCAGCGTTTTGCTTATATCGATTATAAAAAAAGCTAAGCATCATTGCTCAGCCAAGCCAACGCAACCATACTGGTTCCGGTGCATTTGTCTCGAAAACTGGCGGAGCGAATCTGTGCGCGCAAATCCGCTTTGTGCAGCTGATCCGCATTATTGAAGGAGCCGGCGATGGGTCTCGTTGAATTGATTCTCACGGTTTGCACTTTGACACAGCCCGCGTCATGCGAGGAGCGGCGTCTTTCGTTGGTTGACGAAGGATCTATCATGCAATGCATGACGCAAGCACCGCCGGTCATCGCCGAATGGGCGGGCAGCCATCCCGGCCGCCAAGTGATGAAATGGCGTTGCAGCTATCCAGAAAGTGAGGGCAGCTCGCTTTAAGATGAGAGTGCTTCCGGATCAATTGGGATCGCGTGATCGAAAAGAAGGGGCTCGAAGTCAGAGCTTTGTGGCGTGCGTACGGAATAGAAAAGCTAGTCGATTTTTTGATTCTATTACGATTCAAATGTTCAGTCAGCCATCGAAATGATTGTTCCAATGGAAAGAACAGTTGGCGGGAGCTTTTAAGCTCATACAAGACAGACCTTATCCATTTTTCATCACGGAATCCTGGCCGCGAATACATTGAAACCCGCGGTTGGTATTCATGTCATCCGGTGGCGGCCACTGTTGGCCGTGGGGTGGCGGAAAATTTCTCGCAAAGGTTGCCTGCGGGCGCTGTGTTGCCATACGAGCCGCAAAGGTTCTTGAACATGGTCTCCCGCAAGAGTCCGGCAACTTTGCCGAAACCACGCCGCGGTGTCGCGGCGGCGGCGCTTGGCATGTTGGCGGGGTGTCCCTTTCACGACGTTCGCATGAAGTTATGTGCCGCCGGGCTGCGGCCCACGCGTCAGAGAATAGCGCTCGGCTGGCTGTTGTTCGCCAAGGGCGACCGGCATCTGACCGCCGAGAATCTGCAGGAGGAGGCGCAAGCTTCACGGGTTTCGATCTCGCTCGCGACGATCTACAACAGCCTCAATCAATTCACCCAAGCAGGCCTGTTGCGCGAGATCGCCATCGACGGATCGAGAACCTATTTCGACACGAATATCTCGGATCACCATCATTTTCTCGTCGAAGGCACGAATGTGCTTATCGACATCCCTCGCGTTGCCGTCGATTATGATGGGTTGCCGCAGCCCCCTGCGGGCAAGTCCATTGCCGGCGTCGACGTCATCATTCGTCTGCGCAATAATCCATCCGCCTGATGGAGCGCCGCCGAGGCGTTTTTTGTTCGCACGACGATTTTCTTGAATTTTTGGGCGGGTCGAATTTTCGGCCGGGCGAGTCGCGGCCTGCTCGTTTTGGCCTCGCCCATCCGCGGCGGCGAATTCCATTTCCTTATGTCTCAAAAACGATTGGGCGCCGGTAACAAAACGGGGAAACATCACGCAGGGCGGGGCATCGCGGTTCCTTTTTTGGCGAAAGCATCCTATAGGGATGCTGCATAGCAGCATTCCAACAGGGGGACTTTTCCATAGATGGCGATCAATCTCCTCGCAAAGAATGAAAGACAGATTCAGCCTGGAAAAATTGGCATTCTCCTCGTCAACCTTGGCACGCCGGATGCCCCCCGTTTCTGGCCCGTGCGCCAGTTTATCAAGGAGTTTTTGTCCGACCGGCACGTCATCGGTCTCCCGCGGCTGCTTTGGTGGCCGATTCTGCACTTCGTCATTTTGGTCCTGCGCCCTAGGCGTCTCGCCAAGCATTATGCCGCGATCTGGAACAAGGACACCAATGAAAGCCCGCTGAAGGCCATCACAAGGTCACAAGCGGAAAAGCTTGCGGCCTGGATCGGGGTCGGCGGCCTCGATCCGAAATGGCAGCATGGGGCAGACGACAGGTTCTTCATCGCTTGGGCCATGCGCTACCGCAAGCCGGATATTGCGCAAGGCATCGTGAGCCTCAAGGAGCAAGGCTGCACGAGAATCCTGGTTTTGCCGCTTTATCCGCAATATGCCGCCGCCACGACGGCGAGCGTCAATGACAAGGTTTTCGAGACTTTAACGGCGATGCACTGGCAGCCGGCGTTGCGGATCGCGCCGCCCTATTACGATGACGCGACCTATATCGACATTTTGGCGACCTCCCTTCGTGCCGGAGTATCGCGTCTCGGTTTCGTTCCAGATACGATCCTGGTTTCCTTTCATGGCCTGCCGCAGGCGGAAATCGCCAAGGGCGACCCCTATTACAATCAGTGTCTTGAGACATGGCGGCTCCTGCGCGAAGAGATAGGGCTTGGCGAAGACCGCTGTCCGGTGAGCTTTCAGTCGCGCTTCGGTTCGGGCGCATGGCTGCAACCCTATACGGCGGCGGAAGTGAAACGCCTCGCGGTCCAAGGCGCCAAGGGTCTCGTTGTCATTGCGCCCGGGTTTGCCGCCGATTGTCTCGAAACCTTGTATGAACTCGGTCACGAAAATCGCGCCATCTTCCTCGAAAATGGAGGCGAGAATTTCGCCGTAATCCCTTGCCTCAATGATAGCGAGCTCAGCATGATGCTCATCTACGATCTCGTCGCGCGCGAGCTAAAGGGGTGGATTTAGAAGAGTCTCGATTGGAGCATTTTCAAGCGAAGTGAATACCGGTTCGCGCCAAGAAAATGCGATAAAATAAAGATTTAGAGCTGCATCCCGATTCCGTGGAATCAGAAAGCGCTTTTGAGGCCTCAAAGAATGGCGCTTGCTTGAAATATATTTATGCCGCGTTCGGCGAAACTCCGGCAGGCGGCTTCCATCGAACCCGCGACTCCGATCGCGCGGCAGGCATCCTCGATGATCGCGACGGTTAAACCTTGGCGCTGTGCATCCTCGGCTGAGTACCGCACGCAGTAATCGAAGGCGAGCCCGGCGAGAAAAACGCGATTGAACCCGCGCTCGCGCAGATAGCCGGCAAGCCCAGTCGGCGTCTTCCGGTCATTCTCGAAAAAAGCCGAATAAGAATCCATGTGCGGGCGGAAACCCTTGCGCAAAATGAGTTCGGCTTGCGGGACTAGAAGATCCGCGCGCAACCGCGCCCCATGCGTTTCCTGGATACAATGGTCCGGCCAAAGAGTCTGCGTCCCATAAGGCATTTGGATTGTCTCGTAGGGCCTGCGTCCCCGGTGCGACGAGGCGAAAGAGCGATGTCCGGGCGGGTGCCAGTCCTGCGTGAGAACGACATGTTCGAAGCGGCGGGCAAACAGGTTGATCGGCGCAACGACTTCGTCGCCGCGAGGCACGGGAAGAAGGCCGCCGGGACAGAAATCATTTTGAACGTCGACGACCAAAAAGACATCGTTGGGCTCGATCGTGATGTGTTTTGGCATGCGTGGATTCTGGAGCGAGGTGCAACGGGTCTACCAATGTTCCGCTGCTGACCGGCGACTTCCAGACCTATAACAGCCTTTACGGAACGACGAATAATCCCTGGAATCTTGGCTTTTCGCCCGGCGGGTCGTCGGGCGGCGCCGCGGCCGCGATCGCCACGGGCATGAGCGCCCTTGAAATTGGCTCGGATCTCGCCGGTTCGATCCGCTGGCCGGCGCATTGCTGCGGGATTTTTGGCCTGAAAACGACGTGGAACATCATCGCGACGTATGGCCACATCCCGCCGCTGCCAGACATGCGTCTGGAACGCAATCCCGAGCTCCTGGTCGTGGGCCCGCTTGCGCGCTCGGCCGCCGATCTCGCCTTGGCCCTCGGGCCCGCGCGACCCCTCGATGCCGGGGCCGCCTTTGGCGCCGCCGCGCAAAGCCTCGCCTAAGGGGCTGCGCGTCGCGCTTTGGCTCGACGAGCCTCTCGCTCCGGCCGACGCAACGGTGGCGGACGCCGTGGGCAAGGCGGCCCTCATGCTTGAAAAGGCTGGAGCGGTCGTGGATCCCACTGCGCGCCCGGCCTTTTCGTTCGAGGAAGCCTGGGAAGTCTCCGCGGTCCTCGTCCATGCGCTCATCGGCCTTGGCCTGCCTGAAAAAATACGTGAGAGGCTCGCAAACAGAGAACATGATTTTTTGACTGGCGATCTTTCCCATCGCGCCCTACAAGCGCGCGGGATGCGCCTGGATACGCAGGATTTTGGTGGCATCGAGGAACGCCGGCGGCGTCTTCAAGGGGAGTGGGCGCGGTTTTTCGAATGCTTCGACGTGGTGCTGTGTCCGCCAGCTCCCACCGGCGCGATCCGGCACGATCAAAAAACGCCCGATCCGCACGCGCGGGTTATCGAGGTTAATGGCCGGCAGCGGCCATATTTTGACTTGATGCCATGGGCTTGCCTTGCCACCGGCGCGGGTTTGCCGGCCGCCGTCGCTCCGGCGCTGCTTGCCGAGGATGGCCTGCCGCGCGGCGTGCAGATCATTGCCGCTACCCACGAGGATCGGACGGCCATCGCCTGCGCCGCGATGCTCGAAGCGATGGGCTCCGGCTTCAAGGCGCCGCCAATGGCTTTGGCTTGAGCGCACCGTGGGGGAGCGTGCGCCTGAACACTTCGCGGCCCCGGCAAATGCTTCATACAAGCCAGAATGGTTACCTGATTGTGAAGGAAGCAAAGCGGCCGCCGGTCTCGTCAAGAATCTGCTCAAGCGTGGCGGTTTTATCGAACTAATTCTCAAATCCATGCGAGCTGGGTTACAGGGCATTAACTTCCTCCCCACATGATCGTGAGCGAGAGCTTCCCGCGAACTCACATGGTCTCTTACAGTTTGTCTCTTACCGTTGGAATTATGAAAATGACCCCCGATCAGAATGGTGCACAAAAATCCGCCGCCCCGAACGGGCCCCGCGACCTTATATCGCGTCTCTATCGCGAAATCGGGATTTCGGCGGTCGCCGCGGCACTTGAAGCAACCTCCCGCAAGCCGCAGAAATCCTTGCCAAGCCGCAAGGACATTCCCGCAGTCCTTCGGGGTGAAGAAGCGGCGTGACGCTGTTATGCTCCGGAGCGGGTACCGTCTGGCTTTAGATTGAAGGTCTTCCCGCTTTGCGGTAAAGTTACACATATGAACAGAATTAGCCGACGGCTTTTTTTGCAGGGCGCCGGCGGCGCATGGGCGACGGCTGGTCTTGGCTCTTATGCCTTTGTATTTGAACCGGCTCTGCGTCTCAATGTGACCTCCTATCGCGTTACGCCGCCACGCTGGCCAGATGGCTTGACCGTCAAGGCCGCGGTTCTGGCGGACATTCATGCCTGCGAACCTTGGATGCCTGCGAGCCGCGTGCGCGGGATCGCGAATTTAACGAATGATCTTTCGCCGGATATCATTTTTCTGCTCGGCGATTTTTCAGGCGGCCACCGCTTGGTCACTGGCCCGGTGATGCCGGATGAATGGGGGGAGGCGCTTTCAGTTCTAAAAGCGCCCCTCGGTGTCTACACGGTTCTCGGCAACCACGATTGGTGGCATGGCGCCCTGCCTGGGATGCCCGCCGATGGTGCCGAGGGCGTGCGCCAGGCCTTGCATTCAGCCAGGATCAAAGTTCTCGAGAATGATGCGTTGCGCGTGACAAAGGACGGTCAGCCCTTCTGGGTCGCGGGTCTTGGCGATCAAATCGCCGAATTAATGAGCCCAGGGCGATATAAAGGCCACGACAATCTTGGCGGGACCTTGTCGCAAATCAACGATTCGGCGCCCGTGATCCTGCTGGCGCACGAGCCCGCCATTTTCAGACGTGTTTCAGACCGCGTTTCGCTGACGCTTTGCGGCCATACGCACGGCGGCCAGGTGAACCTGCCCCTAATCACCGATAGGGTGATGCATTCTCACTACTTTGGGCTCGACTTGATCTACGGGCATATCGTGGAAAGAGGCCGCCATCTGATTATTTCGGCCGGCCTTGGCACGTCCAATGTGCCCGTGCGTTTCATGCGGCCGCCGGAAATCGTTCAACTAACCATCGGCGATGGCACGGCTCCGTCGTATCCGATCTTGTAAGTTTTTAGCCAGCAATCGGACCAAAACGTTTCACGTGAAACATTTGGCTACTATATAGTTGACAAACACGAAGGTCGAGTTCAAACTGACGCCATATGAATTGACGGTTTTTTGAGAGCACCCAGTGCTTGATTTTTTAACAGACCGCAAAATAGCTGAGCTTCTGTTTTGGTGGGCTGGAGTGGCGCTGCCCATCGTCACAGTTGGAGTAATTTTGACGCCAGAGCGCAGCTTACGGTAATAGCTAATCAAGCACAGCAACCTTATTGCTAGATTTAGTTGAAAGATGGAATAGCGACAAAATGCACGAAGGTAGAGTAGCCTTAGATGAAGTAGAAGCAAAAGCAAAAGAATGTATTTACTCAAAAAATCTTGGATGGTCTGAAAAACAAATTGCGAATGAACTTAAAGAGCATTTCAGGGTTATAATGCCTGAGATAGAAACTATTTTGATCGCGTTTTCCGGGGCGGCGCTTGCGCCGGCGTCACAGGCGGCTTGTGCCGCGCGATCTTCTTTAGGTTTTCATCAAACACTGATTCATCTTCGCTGCAGCCAGCCTTGCGGGCGGCTTCAATGAAGCGCTCGGATTGCTTCAGACCATTTTTAGCTAGCATATTTTTGATCATTTTCTCACATGCGAGTACGCCAATTTGGCCTATTTTGATCCAATCGTTCACAGAATCATTTTATTTCTTCTTGACTGAATCGTTGACAATGGGATTATTTCCGAAATTGGGATTATTTCCGAAAATGAGGTGTTGATTCGTTTTTTGGATCATTTTCCCCATGCCATGCCAACGCGAACAGATTGAACGCTTACTAGACGAAATGGAGCGCGAGTCCCGCGAATCATATGCACGTGGCTGGCGTGACGCAATTGCTGCGCTGCTAGACTAGCTAAGGC
>VDMG01000225.1 GCA_006514895.1 Beijerinckiaceae bacterium | reverse complement strand
CGGGAATATTCCGGGCGCGTGCCGATTTTCGGAATTTGTCTTGGCCATCAATGAATCGGCCAGGTGTTTGGCGGCCGGGTCACCCGCGCCCGGCGCCCGATGCACGGCGAGGCGAGCCTGGTGCGCCACGAGGCCTCAAGCATTCTGGAAGGCTTGCCCAACCCGCTGAGCGCCGGCCGCTATCATTCGCTGATTGTCGAGCTTGATGATCCAGAGGGTCCGCTCGCACCGGTCGCCTGGTCGAGCGAGGGCGAAATCATGGCACTGCAACATCGCCGGCATCCGACTTTCGGCGTGCAATTTCATCCCGAATCGATCCTCACGGAGCACGGCCACCGGATGCTTCGCAATTTTCTCGGCACCATCAAACGCCAATGAAGCACGTGTGGCAGGACGGCCGGTTGATTGCACCGGAAGACGCGCATGTTGCGATCGCGGATCGCGGTCTTTTGCTCGGCGACGGTTTGTTCGAGACGATGGCGGTTTATAACAGCCGGGCTTTCGATCTCGATGCGCATCTGGAGCGGCTTGCGTCCGGCCTCGGCCTTCTTGGGTTTGGTCAAACGGTCGATATACACAAGCTGCGCGCCGGCATCGCGCATTATCTTGCCTCGGAAGCAGCGTCTTCCGCCGTCTTGCGTGTCACCGTGACGCGAGGGGCGGGGCCGCGCGGCCTCGCGCCGCCCAAGGCACCGCGCCCGGCGATTTTCATGACGCTGGCGCCGATGCCGCCTACGCGCGAAAAACCCCTTTCGCTGCATATCGCAACCGTGACGCGGCGCAACGAGCATTCCGCCCTTTCGCGCGTCAAGGCGCTGCCGTACCTCGACAATGTGCTGGCGCTTTCCGAGGCCCGTGCGCATGGCGCGGACGACGCGCTGATGCTCAACACGCGCGGGACCATCGCCTGCGCGAGCGTTGCCAATGTCTTTGCGATCCGGGACGGGCGCTTGCAAACGCCGCCCGTTAGCGACGGTGCCTTGCCGGGCACCATGCGGGCGCTCGTGCTTTCCCTGTCGGAACAGGCTGGATTGGCGCCTGTTGAAAATTCGCTCGATTTCAGTGGCCTCGGCGAGGCGGACCATGTTTTTCTGACGAATAGCGTAAGCCGCGTGACGGAAGCCCGGCTGTGCAATGGCACGCTCCTGCAGCGGCGGGCGGGGGCCGCTCTCGACCGGCTGCGTGGGCTCATCGCGTCGCGGTTCGATGCGGCGTGAACGCGCTGCTTTTCCGTCAATAATTGCTTTTCCGGGTCCAATGCCTATATTTTGCGTTATTTGGGGGTCTCCATTCGTTTTCAAGACTCCACGGGCGTCGTCCAAGTCCGTGGCTCATCCGATCTTCGCGAATTAGTTTGCGCCGGGCGGCCGCGCATGTTTGGGGGCCGCAAAGATTAAATGATAGAAACCATGAGCGATCGAGCCTGACGCGGACATGGCCGAGGGAACACGAGAATGACCTTGATGCTCGCGAGCGTCAGCAACCCGGCCGAGGCGGAGACGGTTTGCGCCGGCGGCGCCGACATCATCGATCTGAAGGATCCGGCGAAAGGCGCCCTTGGCGCGCTTGATGCCAGTGTCGCGGCGGGCATCGTTCGCGCGGTCGGCAAACGTCGGCCAGTGAGCGCCGCCGCTGGCAGCGTGCTTGGCGCGCCGGGGGCTCTCGTTGACTCTGTCTCCGCGATGGCTGCGGCGGGCGTCGATTACGTCAAGGTTGGCTTCTCGCCGGATGGGGCTGCCGCCGATTGCGTGCGCGCATTGGCGCCGCAGGCAAGGAACACCAAGCTTGTCGGAGTGCTTTTCGCCGATCGCTCGCCCGATTTGGATCTTTTGCGGCTCATGGCCAGCAATGGTTTCACCAGCGCGATGCTCGATACCGCGAAGAAAGGCTTGGGGCGTCTTCTCGATCATATGGACATCGCCGCGCTCGATCGTTTCATCGGCCGGTGCCGGGAGAATAAGCTGATGTCGGGCCTTTCCGGCTCGCTCGAAGCGCCCGACGTGCCGCGCCTGCTTCCGCTGGAGCCGGATTATCTCGGATTTCGCGGCGGTCTGTGCCAAGGTCATAAGCGCGAGAGCGCGATCGACCCCGCATCGGTCAGGATGATCCGCGATCTCATTCCGCGCGAGGTGGATGGCGAAAACCGTCTGGGCGAGCCGGGAATCGATTGGCGCCTCCTATTGGGGCGGGGTTTTGTCGCGGTCAAGGAGCGCTTCGTCGAGACGGATCTGATTTTCGTGCATGATCTTGTGCTGCCATGCGCGATCGGCGCCTATGATTTCGAGCGCGGTCATACCCAGAACGTGCGCTTCAACATCGATGTGGACGTGCGGCGCAACGACGCCCGGTTTGACGACATGCGCGGCGTTTTTTCCTATGATGTCATTATCGACTGCATCAAAGTCCTCCTGGGGCGGGGTCATGTCGATTTGATCGAGACTCTCGCGAGCGGCATCGCGGATGAAATCTTACGTTATCCCTGCGTCGCGCGCGTTTGCGTGCGGGTGGAAAAGCTTGACGTCGTGCGCGGCACGGTCGGCATCGAGATCAAGCGCGAACGCACGGGCGAAAAGGCCGCTGGCGGCGATCATGCCCCGACCCTTCCGGGCAATGCTGCGTAAAGGAAGCGCGCTGCAGGTCACGATCGTCAAACTTGGCGGCAGTCTCGCGCATACGCCGCAATGCGCGGCCTGGCTCGATGTGCTGGCCGCCTGGGGCGGTCCGCTCATTCTCGTTCCGGGCGGCGGCCCGTTCGCCGATGGCGTGCGGGCGGCGCAAGCCGCCATGCGATTTGACGACGCCGCGGCCCACCGCATGGCGCTCTTGGCGATGGAGCAATTTGGCATAGCACTCGCGGCACATGCGAAGGCGTTTGTCTTGGCTGACTCTTGCGAGAAGTTGAACAGTGCCTTGCGCGCGGGGAAAATTCCGGTCTGGCTGCCGGCAAGGATGGTCCTTGCCGCACCGGAGGTGCCGGAGGCTTGGGACATGACATCCGATTCGCTCGCGGCCTGGCTCGCCGCGGCTTATGGCGCTCACCGTCTGCTGCTGATCAAATCCCGCGATATGGCGGCTCCGGTTTCAGCCCAAGACCTTGCCGCGAAAAACAACGTCGATCCGCAGTTCCCGCGTTTTGCCGCGCGAAGCCATGCGGAGGTCTGGCTGGCGGGTCCGGCATCGCTCGGGGGGGCCCTGCGCATATTGCAATGCGGAGGAATGCCGGGCACCAAACTCGCGGTTCCCTAACATGATCCGGACGCTTATATCCTGATGCGTTCGGCCCCTTTGATGGACAGGTCCACGAATGAGCAAAGCCGTCACGCCGCGCTGGGCTTGGGCGCTCACAGGTTCCGGTCATTTCTTCAACGAGTGCATCGAGCTCGTGCGGCAATTGGAGCATGTCGACCTCTTCGTCAGCAAGGCCGCCGGCGAAGTGCTGCGCCAGTATAAACAAAAGCTTGATCTGCCGAAGACCGCCCGCGTTTATAAGGATACCGCCGCGAGCTCGCCGCAGGTCGGCTATTTTTATCATGGGGTGTACCATACGCTTGTGGTGGCACCCGCGACGTCGAATATCGTGGCCAAATTCGTCTATGGGATCTCGGATAATCTCGCCAGCAATGTGTTCGCCCAGGCGGGCAAGTGCCGGGTTCCTTCCATTGTCTTTGCCTGCGATACCGCGCCGGAGCTTTTGACCCGCTCGCCCGACGGCATGGTGAAAGTCTTTCCGCGGCGGATCGATCTTGAGAATACTGAGAAATTAAAAACCTTCGAGGCAACGCAAGTCGCGGAGAGTTTGAGCGAGCTGAAAGAGTTCATCGCCCGCCGCAGGAGCGATTTGAAAGTGGCATGAGCGAGCGCCTACTCTTCCTCACCGGCCATCTTGCCTATCCGCGCCTCGAGAAGCTGATGCGGTCGATGGGCAAGACCTCCTTTAGCTGGGAGCTGTGCGATATCGGGGTGAAGGTGGCCGCCTTGATGACCGAAGCCATTATCATGCGCCGCCTCGCGCGCCCGGTTTCAGCGGACCGCATTATCTTGCCTGGCCGCTGCCGCGCCGATCTCGCGCATTTGACCCACCACTTCGGCGTGCCGGTCGCGCGCGGGCCAGATGAGCTGAGCGATTTGCCGGTCTATCTTGGACGCGGCGGCCAGCCAAAAGATTTGTCGCGTTATGCAATTCGAATTTTCGCCGAGTTCGTGGATGCTTCGGCGCTTCCGGCCGAGGCGCTTCTCGCCCGCGCGGCGGCTCTGAGCAAGTCCGGCGCCGATGTGATCGACATTGGTTGTCTTCCCGATACGCCGTTCCCGCATCTCGAGGAAAGCGTCCGCGCCTTGAAGGCGGCCGGGCATGTGGTCAGTGTCGATTCGGCCGATGGCCAAGAGCTGGCACGCGGCGCCAGAGCCGGAGCAGATTTTCTACTCAGCCTCGATGAAAGCAGTCTTGCTATCGCGGAGGGTACAGGCGCCACGCCAATCCTTGTGCCCGCGCCGCACGGCGATCTTGAGTCCCTGGTCCGCGCCGCGCATGAAGCCGGGCGGCGCGGCCTCTCTTTCATCGTCGATCCGATCCTCGATCCGATCCATTTCGGATTTGCTAGCTCCATAACACGCTATATCGAAATAAGACGGCGCCTTCCGCATGCCGAATTGATGATGGGAACCGGCAACCTCACCGAATTGACGGAGGCCGATTCGGGCGGCGTCACCGCCATCTTGACCGGGCTTTGTTCGGAACTTGATATTCGCAATGTGCTGACCGTACAGGTGAGCCCGCATACGCGGCGCACGATCGAGGAGCACGATGCCGCGCGGCGGCTCATGTTCGCGGCATCCACCGACGGCGCCTTGCCCAAAGGCTATGACGCGGGGCTTCTCGCGCTCCATGACTGCGCCCCCTATCCTCTCTCGCGCGAAGAAATCGCCGGGCTTGCGGCCGAGGTGCGGGATTCGAATTTTCGTATCATGACGGCTGAGGACGGCATTCATGTCTTCAACCGCGACGGACATCATATTGCGCGCGATGCCTTCTCCCTCTATCCCAAGCTCGGCGTCGAGGCCGATGGTCCGCATGCGTTCTATCTCGGCGCTGAACTCGCTAAGGCCGAGATCGCTTTTGCTCTTGGCAAGCGCTACGCACAGGACGAGCCGCTCGATTGGGGTTGTGCGGCGGACAAAGAAGAAGAAGCCAAGGATCGCTTGCGCGAGGCCGGCCACACTTTGCGCGCCAAAGTCTGACGGGGCGCGGTAAGCATTTTCAAGCGAAGTGGAGATCGGTTCGCGTCAAGAAAATGCGATAAAACAAAGATCTCGAGCTGCTTTTTGATTCCGAGGAATCTGGAAGCACTCTAGTCGATAGTGGGTTTAGAATCTGGCTTGAGGAGACAGCAAAGTGCCGGTGATCCGCGAAGCCATCGTCACGACCATCGATCGATCCGGTCGGGCGCATCTCGCGCCGCTGGGGTTGATTGAAGACGGCGACGGCTGGATCATCGCGCCGTTTCTGCCTTCGGTGACGCGCGATAATCTCGTGGAAACCTCTATTGCCATCGCCAATTATACGGACGACAGCCGCATCTTCGCGGGGCTCGTCACCGGCCGCCGTGACTGGCCCCTCGTGCCCGCCGCGAAGGTTCCCGTGCCGCGGCTTGCGGAAGCGCTTGCGCACGCGGAACTCAGCGTCGCGTATGTCGAAGACGACGCCCAGCGCCCCCGCTTCCACTGCAAGATTTTGCATCGAGAGCAACATGCGCCGTTCGAAGGGTTCAACCGGGCAGCCAACGCCGTTCTCGAATGCGCCATCCTCCTGACCCGGCTGCACATCCTGCCACGCGACAAAATCGACCGGGAGATCGCTTATCTTACCATCGCCATCGAAAAGACGGCAGGTCCACGCGAGCAGGAGGCTTGGTCCTGGCTCATGCAAAAGCGTGACGCTTTTTACGCCGCAAAGTGAGGCGCCGCGAGAAGCGCGACAGCCGATGCCGGCGCGCAATCGCAAGCCTTGCTCCGTGCTTCCGGAATGGCGTCGATCAAATCGTCGAAAGCAATGAAGGAGCGGCCCATTCTTGCCGCCAGCGCGTGGATCACGCCGCGCCCGACGCCTGCGCCCACGACCGGCGCGCTCGCCGCGATGAGACCGCGTGATAGAACGAGCGCCGCCGCGTCCATGATCTCGCGCAATTGCGCTTCGGCAAAAAATCGCGCCAGCCGTTCCCAGGCTGCCGCATCCGCTTCAATGATGTCGCGGCCAATCATCCGCGCGAGCCGCGCGCATGACGCCGCCTTGGTCTTTTCGCGTCCATCGGCCGTCTCCAACATATCGGCGCCTTCCGGCAATTGCCCGAGAATGCGATGAATGTCGGCCGTGGTGGCGAACCATTCGTTCATCAAGGGCGCCCACTGACCGGCGAATGGCACCAGCTTGGGACCTGCCATCAGGAAACTCCGGGCGAGGCCGCTGTAGACAAGCTCGCCATGGACGAGGCGCGCCGCGTCGGTCGCGCCAAGGTTCGCGGGCCGCCCTTCTGCGACAGGGATGATATCGGTCGTCGTCGATCCCATATCGATGAAGAGAGCTTCACGCGCGCGCATGCCGGTCAGCGCCGCGCTGGCATGCCAATTGGCCGAGGCGATTTCGATGGCGTGGCCCGCAATTTCGTCCTTAGCCACAAAGCCCGAGCGGCCCGCGTAAAAAAACGCACGGGCGGGGCTCAGCAGCCGCGCCATGATCGCGGCGAGGCCAGCGACACCTTCCTCACGGGTGGCGAAGGCATCGCATAATTCGCCCGTCATCGTGATCGCATTGAAGGGGGCCCGGCCGACCACGGCCTCGGCTTCATAAAAAGCACGATCGAGTTCCCCGACACCGAGCCAAAGCGGGCAAGGGATCTGCACCGCCCGCGTAATAATTCCATTTTCCGCGCGGGCGGCCTTAAGATGCGCGCCGCCAGCATCCCATCCGATAATATTTTGCATGTTACATTATAATATGAAAATCCAAGCGAGCGTTGGGCAAAGAACATAATGCCAAAGCCTGCGATCGAAGTCATTCCGGTGCTCGACTTGAAGGGCGGCGCGGTGGTGCGCGCTCGTCACGGCTTGCGCCATTCCTATGCGCCGATCGTAACAAAGCTCGCGCGAACGAGCGCGCCACTCGATATAGCAGCTGGGCTTTTGACGGTTCATCCCTTTCGCACATTCTATATCGCCGATCTCGACCGGATTGAGTTGCGCGGCGGTCATGAGCAGAGTCTCGCCGCGCTCGGCGCAGCTTTTCCCAGCCTCAATTTTTGGGTCGATGCAGGCGTGCGCGATGCCAAGGAGGCGTATTCGTGGCTCGCTCGCTACCCACGCGCGCATCTCGTCCTTGGAAGCGAAACCCTGAAAAGTCTTGAGGTGCTCGCTGACCTCGCGGAAAACGACCGCGTCATTCTATCACTCGATTTCCGTGGCGACAGCTTTGTTGGGCCAAAGGCGCTTTACGATGCGCCGCATCTGTGGCCGAAGCGCGTCATCATCATGACGCTGGCGCGCGTCGGCGGTGACGCCGGGCTTGACATGGATCGTCTTTTGGAAGTGAAACGCCGCGCGCCAAATGTCATGCTCTACGCCGCCGGCGGTCTTCGCGGCGCCTTTGATCTCATGTGGCTCGATCAAATAGGCATCAGCGGCGTCCTCGTAGCCTCGGCGCTGCATGATGGCCTTTTGACTGGCGCCGATCTTGCGGCGGCCGAGCCGGAAGGCGCCGTGAAAGCAAAATAAAAAGGGGCCAAGGGCCCCTTTATGTTTTTTGCTCAACCGGGTGCTCAATTCGGCGCGAAAGGATGTTTCGCGATATTTCGCTGAGCGACGACATAGGCGGGTGTCGGCTCGCCGTTGATCGCGCGCGCGATCGACTCTTTCGTGGCCTGATAGTTGAAGTCTTGAATCTTCTGATTGTCCTTGGCGTCCCAATGGATGAACACGCCGACGCAAATGAACAGATTGTCGGCTTCGCCCACGGGAATGACGCCCGCGGCGACACTGTCGGCGACAGCCTTGGCGACGCCATGTTGAGCCGGACCGAACATCTGTACGGCCTGGGTCGCATTTTTGATCGTCACCTTGTTGAACAAGATGGTGGCGGGCTTGACGAGAAGATTCGGAGCGACCACCGCGAGCAGCGTGGTGAAGCCATCCTTATTGTTGGTAAGAGCAGTCGCAAACGCCGTTTCGGCCGCGCTGCCGCGCGGTCCAATGATAAGATCGATATGAGCGACTTCGTTACCGTCCCCGACGAGCGATTCGCCGACGCAGAGCTTGCTTATCTTTGCCATGCTTAAGATCCCCATGTTAATTTCCTCCTAGGAGAAACTTGCTCCGATTTTGCGTCGGAAGAGTTCGACTCATGCCCGACGAACAACCTTGTTGTCAACGCCGGACATTTGGCCGGGCGGGATGGCTGCGGAGAGTCCGGCCATTGGCGCACTCAACCATCATTGCGCCGCTTGATCAAGATCCGAGTTAAGCGGTCCGCGAAAACACTCGCGACAGTAAGATCCGCGCTTGTTCCGGGATTTAGCCCAGAGACTTTAAGGTTTCGGTCGAATGTTAGGAGATCTTGGAGCGCTTCCTCGGGATTGGCGGTGTTCCTGTAGCGTTCCCGCGCATCCCATGCCTCGCCTTGCACCCGCGCGGCCGCATCCGGCCCATGTCTGCGCGCGATGTGGCTGTCGGGAAAGCCCGCGAGAAACGCGAGATAAACGCTGACCACGGGCCAGGGCGCGGGCCAGCCTTTACCCCGCGCATCCGCCAAGGCACCCAATCCTGTTTCGAATATATCCACAAAATCAGATGCATACTGAAACGCTATCCGGTCCCGGCCCGCCGCCTCCCGCATCGCCTCCAAAAGTGTGACACCGGCTTCGTCATGGACATCGTGGCGGCGCGCCGTGCCCAATCCCGCCGGCGCGGCGCGAAGGATGGCCCGGAAAGTGGCGGCTGCATCCGCGCGGGTCAATCCGGCAAGTGTTTTGCGCAATGAACCACGAAGATCATCGCCTGCCTCCGCCGCGGCGGCGAGCGGCGCGCATAAGAGAATGATGCCGAGATTGGTATTCATGCCGGCCGCCGTGAAAGTCGCCTCCACGGCGGCAAGGATGCGCGCCCCAACCGGCAACAACGGATCGCTCAAGACGGGGGCGGCGGCCTCGGTGCTGCGGAGAAAATCGCGCACGGTCATGCCGTGGCCATCGGCGAAAACATGGACATTGCCGGGCTTCGGCGCATCGAGTTCATCGCGGCAGGCGGCAATGAAAGCCTCGGCGATTTTGTTCACAAGGCGGCCTTCGCACTTGGCCATTCCCTCGGCCATCCAATGCGTGTCAAAAGTCCGGCGGCCAGAAGGTCCGCTATGGAAAAAGGCACGACCTTCTGCAAGCCGCGCCAGCCGGGCATGCTGTTGACCTCGAGAACTTGGAGGGTATCCGCCGCGTCAAAGATCATATCGACTCCGGCGAAATCCGCGCCAACAGCCGCCGCTGCCCGCAAGGCAAGATCAATCATCGCGGAGTCCGGCTCGCACCATTCCGGGCGCCCGCCGAGTTTGACATTGGTGATCCAATGTGCAGCATGGCGCGTCATCGCGGCGATAACCCGGCCTTGCGAGACGAATAGCCGGATGTCGCGAAAGCCGTTGCGTTCGACCGCGATGAATCGCTGAAGATAATAAACGCCTTCGACGGCCTCAAAGGGCGGCAGATCGTCTTCGCGGCGGATCAATTTCAGGCCAAATCCTTGCGCGCCGAACAAGGGTTTGAGAACGAGCAGGCCGCGCCTTGTCTCGCGCCGTACAATCTGCCGCGCAACCTGTTCGGATTGCACGGTCCAGGTCGGCGGCGTCGGAATCGCATTGTGTGCGAGCGCAAAACTCGTTGCCGCCTTGTCGACGCAAATTTCGACCGTTCGCCCCGAATTTAATACCGGCACGCCGATGGCGCCGAGGCTGTGCAACACGCCGAGCCGCAGAGTCACGCTCTCGAAGGTGCCAGAACCGATCGCGCGCACGAAAACCGCATCTGGCAAACCGGCACCGAACCCTGGAATGACAAGGCCACTTGGCCGATCTGTATCGAAACCGCACTGCGACAGGCGAACCGGAACGGCCATCGCGCCCGCGCGCGCAAAAGCCGCCGCAAGATCACGGGCATGCCAATCGTAAATATCGACAGCGAGCGCGATTTTTGGTCCGCCCAATGCCTTGTGTGGCGCCGCCTGCCTATCCGAAAGAGACATCGAGCAAGGCTTGATCGATTTTTCCCGCGTGAAAAGTTTCGCCTGTTTCCACGGCCGTCACGATGGCGCGCGCGGGGCTGAAAAGCGACGGGTCGATCTTGTAGAAATCCCCCTTATAGGCCTTGAACACCTCGGCGAAGGGACGGCCATAATCGCGCGACGTCGTGCTCGGGAGTTTTTCAGCCAGCGCCTTCGCATCGGCCGCAGGCCCCGTCACGAAAAGATGCGCCTGGCCGCCATAGATGATTGCATCGTTGGTGCGCCCCATCGCTTGCACAAAATCGGGATGCGGCGGCGACAGCGGCGCCGAGGCGACGCCATCGACAATCCGGGACAGCGGGAATTTGAGCTCATGCGCTTTATGCAACGCGACCTCCAGCACGCGCGCGACGACCTGAACGCCGCCCGCGAGACTTTGCGTCGGCGCAAAAATGAAAGTGACGTTCTCGCGCGGGACACCGCAGTCATGCGCGACTTTTTCGGTGATTTCGCGCGGCGGCGCCCGGTCGGATTCAAGCACAAGAGTCGCACGGGAGGCATTGTCGCGATAGTCCAATTCCGAAAACAGGAGCTCCTTTCGCGCGAGCGCACGGCCGGGTCCCGAGCCAAGCGCGAAAAATGCCGATTTGCCTTCGCCATGCGAGAGCGCCCAGCCCGCATATTGGCTGGCGAGGCAGGCGATCACCGGATCGGTGCTGCGTACGCAAAGCTCGAAAGGCCATTTCGGATTGGCGCCGGTCGGCGCGAGGCCGACGGTTCCCATCCCACCGAGACAAATTTCAGCGATCGTCAGGCCTGCTTCGATGCCGCCCCGCGCTTTCTTGCCCGCGTCGATGATCGTCTCGCCCGCTTCGCCTTTGGAAACCGAGATACGCAGCCTTGCGGCGTTCGCGGCCATGCGGTCGACCGCCTGTCCGGTCAGCGTGTTGATACTCAGATCGCTCTTACTCAATGTGCTGTTTCCTTCCGCATGGTTATGTTGTTTTAGACTTGTTCCAGCTGGTCAAGAATCCAATTGGTGCGCGCCTCCAGGAGGGCGCGGGCGCGGGCGGGTTTCGCGGCGCGGGCCACTATCGTGCACAAGGGGTCGTGCGCCCGCACCTCGCTGTACGCTTTCTGGCGGTCAGCCGTCCAACTGGGCCAGTCGAATTCCGGCATGGAAGAGATTTCGTGCCGGGCATAGGCTATTCCCGCCGCCGCCGCGTCTCCAAACGCAAGCCGGCGCGCGGGCAAGCGGCCGCGGCAAGACTCGACATGGGCGCGGAAAAGCGCGCCGCCGCGATCATCGAAAATGTCGAGGGTCGCGCCCGGACGTGGATTGATTTCAATGAGCGTATAGTCACCGCCTTCGACAAGAAAATCGATGCTGTTCAGCCCGCGAAGCCCGCACGCCGCCGTTATGGCTTTCGCCGCGCACCGTAAAAGGCCGTTCAGCCTGGACGCGAGGCCGGCCGGGCGTAAGCTGCCGCCAAAACGAAAAGGTTCCCCCGGCGCCGGCGCGGCCCATTGACGGCTCAGTCCCACAATCCGCGCTTTGGCTCCATCGGCAACAAACAGGATCGAAACAGGCTTGCCCGCCGTGATGCGCTGGAAGTAAATCTCCTCACCCGCCGCCCGCAATGCGCCCGCCGGCGCGACATGGCTTCCGCCCGCCCCGCCAGTGCTTTTGACGAGCCAATGGTGGCGTTCCCTTGGCATAGATGCGCTGATTTCGGGATGTGGGATGTTCAGGGCGGCGCAAAGCTCCGAAAGCCGCGCCGGATCCTTCACGTTTCGCACAACATCGGGAGGGTTGCCAAGGAGCGGAAAGCGCCGCCCGACAAGCTCCAGGAGTTCAGGGCGATCCTCGAAGCCGGCGCCATAGACGATGCCGCAAGGCGCCTCGCCTTCGGCCAGGGTATTTAGCGCGGGGAGGAGATTTTCCCCGGTAAATCCTCTGTCGAGGCCTCCTTCGACCAGGTGGTTACGGGAGCAGAGGCTGCGCGTATCCAAATCGTCGAAAAAATCGGCGGCGAGCGGCCGGAATCCCGCCCGGCGCGCTGCACCCGCCAGAGCCCGCCCGGAGGACGCCGCGATCAGAATCGCGGCACCGGCTTCAGGCGATCTCACGCGCGAGACTGAAGGCATCGCGAAAATCGAGGCTGATCGCCTTGGGGGAAGACGCCATCCGCTGAAACAATCCAGATTCCGTCTTGTATTTCACATCGCCAATCGCGAGCGGTCCGATCCCGAGACTGCCGCCCGCCAGTTCGGCGCCATTTGCCATGAGTTCAAGCCCCTCGATCCCCGCCGGCGGCACCGCATTGACGTCGCTGGAAACGAGCAAGGATTTGGCCGCCGCGAGCATCGATGCCGAGATCACTTGCACGCCCGCGGCCGCCGCGCAAAGTGCAACTTCCTTACCGGCCAGCGCCGCGGAAACCTCGTCTGGCGACTTTGCCTGGACGGCCTGGACGGTAAGACCGAACCTCTGCTTGATTTCATCAGCCTTTGCTTGCACCTTGCTCAGCTCGCGTGCGGTGAGCGTCACTTCGGCACCTTCCAGCGCCGCGATCACGCCGGATGTGTAGCCGACCGGGCCCGTCGCGCCGAAAATCACAATACGCGTATTGGCAAGCGTCTTGCCTTTCTTTTGCTTCAGGGTTTTCTCGACGCAGGCGACCATCGCGGCGGCGGTCGTGAAGGATCCGGCCGGATCGGCGAAGGCCGAGATTTCGAACGGTTTCAACAGTGTCTTGCGCACTTGGTCCAGCATATCGAGCGCGAGAACCGCATCCTTGCCGCCAATGAAAACAGCCGTATGGACGGCATCCCTCGGTGACCGCGAAAACATGGCGTCCTGCACCAAGGGCATGATTTCCTCGAGCTTGACGTCGATATAGGGAACAACCGCGTCATATCCCGCGTCGAGCGCCATATTTACGTCGAAAGGACTCATGTGCCTGAGTGGACTGAGCATGTGCAAAATATTCTTGGCCACGTATTTTCCCCTATCTCAATTGATGCCGCTTGGCTGCTATTTGATGGTGGCGAAGGTTTCCCCTTCGACGAGAACGCCGTGATTAATTCCTTTGCAGATCATCACGTCCAGTCCCAGCGCGGCGGCTGTTGCCCGGACGAGATCGCACAAACGCTGCGCGTCCAGCACATCGGCGGCGAACGCAAAACCGGTCGGCCCCCAGGACGATTGGCCGGTTCCTCTCGCCCCATGCCGCCGAAGTTCCTCCATCACCCGCGCCACGGCGGCGCTGGCATAAGGCGCGCCCCCCTGCGCAGGTGCGAAATAACCTCCGGCGATCTCCTGGAGACGCGCGATCGCGTCGCCGAAGGAACCGATATCCTGTTCAGCCAGTGCCGGCAATGCCTTGATGAGAACGAGCCGGCAGATTTCGCCGGCGAGGCCTGCCTCGCAATCCTTCAGCCGCGCGAAGGCGGCTTGTTCCTCGCCGCCATGCACGCCTTCGGTTCGCGAATCGAGGACGACAATCACCCGCCATTGCGGCGGAAAATCCATGCGCGCGATGACTGGCGGCGTCGCGGTCCGCGCCCCATGTCCGCCATCGACGATGAAACCTCCCCGCTCGAACAGGCCAAGGCCAATCCCGGAACGCGCGCCGCGCTGCAGCAAAAGCCCATCACGCGCGGGATCCGGCGGCAAGCCTTCCAGATGCCGCAAGGCAGTAGCCACAGCGAGCGCGAGCTGTGTTCCCGAGCCCAGGCCCGCATGTGCCGGGATCGCTTCATGCACGGTCAAACCATAGGCCGGGGCGAAGCCGAAATGGCCAGCGAGAAGCGCCAGATATTGTGATGCGCGCCCGGCATCCAATCCTTCTGCCGAGGGCGCCGAAGTCCGGCGGAGCGTCAAGCGGGTCGCAGGGCGGTCGATCGCGAGCCCAAGGCTCCCGAAACGGCGGCCAAGACCGCCGTTCATATCGAGAAATCCAAGGTGAAGACGGGCGGCCGCCGTCACCGTGACGCTGTCGTACATGGTCCCCTCTTTCAGGAGCGTCTTGTCCGCCTTTTTGCGGCAGCTGCCCGCGCTTTAGCGCACGATCTTCGAAAAGTCGCGGACTTTCCGAAAATGGTCATGCGATAAAACTAAAGTGATAGAGACCACGAGCAGGTCAAGTCGAAGCGGTCATGGTATAAGATCTGGAAAGCGCAGCTTAAAGAGGGGATAGGGCTGAAGAACGCCTGTGGCGATTGGCAAACAGGGCACTTCCGGTACGCCCGCGAACGCCATTTGTTGCGCCTCGGTTCTCTGCGCGAGGCTCAATTTTGAAGCAACGGCGTCGCGTATTCTAGCCCATGGCTCGCGCTCCGGGCCCGCCGCCCCCGCGACAGCAAGGTTGAGCAGCGCATAGGCCGTCACGTAGTCCTGCGGCACGCTTTGGGCCTTGTCATACATGAGCCCCAGTTGGTACTGCGCCCGGGAGAACCAACGGCCGCTTATCTTATTGAAATTGTTAGTGCTTTAGCCGGCTGCCGACCTCTTCCCCAGTTCTATCCCCGGTTTTGATTAGGGAAAAGCTGTTAAGCTATAGGCGGGGCTCACTGGCGGCGAAGCGAGGGGCGTTGGCATGATCCTACCCCCGATTTATCGCCCATAGCCGCTGCTTGGCGCTCGTGCATGGCCACCGCGATGGCCATGGGCTTGCGTCACCTCGTCCACCGGTGCATGACTTTGAGTTCGTAATCATCGTAAATCCGAGTCAGCTCCGCGAGCAGGTCTTCTTGTCCGGCGTCAGCGCCTGTGAGACAGATTAAGCGGGTTGAAGAACGGAGGATTTCTGG
>VDMG01000308.1 GCA_006514895.1 Beijerinckiaceae bacterium | reverse complement strand
GTGTAAAATGGTAATCCTGGGCGAAGCGCCCGATCGCGAGAATGCATTCGATTTGCGGCAAAGCCGAAAACAATTCGTCATGCCAAGTCTCGCGGCATTCGCGGCGCGGCGGAAGGTCGCCCTTGTCCGCGTCGTGGCCGGGAAAGCAAAAACCCATCGGCACGATTGCCACCCTCGCCTCGTCATAGAAGACCTCCCGCGAGACGCCCATCCATTGCCGCAGACGATCGCCCGAGGCGTCGTTGAATGGCAATCCCGAAAGATGCACCCTGATGCCCGGCGCCTGGCTTGCAACGAGCAGCCTTGCGGTTGAAGACACCCGCAAGACCGGACGCGGCGCGTGCGGAAGCGGTGCGGTGCGCGGCTGCTCGACGCAAACCCGGCAGGCCCTTATGCGCCCGGCTAATGCCGCGAGACCGGAAATCGAATCGATGTCTGTCATGGGTAATCTTCACTCATGCAGAGCAGCTTTTTCCCGCTTTAAACCTAAGAATCGATCGCGTCCTTCAAACCAGAATCATCGTGATCTTGGGCATGCGTTAACACACCGGCCCCGATGAAAGCGCCGGAGCACCGGTCATCAGGCCCAGACCAGCCTTTATTGCGTACAAATCGAATGATCGCTTGAGACGGTCATTAATCTTTTTCCAGCATCGTCTCCGCAATCTTTCAAGTGCTGTGAAAATTGAGTCGGTCTTTCAAAGAATGACGAATGTAACCTTCGACCCCCTCGCGCTCGGTAACGGCGGCGGTAGGGCGGCCACCGAGGTGCGCGGACGCCTAGCCGCCGAGGTGCGCGAAGTACGGGAGAAGTTGACCTCATCCGCCCTATCTCACTATGGCTTCGACATCGAACTGCTCCGTCTTTTCGCGAAAGGGCGCCGGTCGTCGAGCCCGGCGATGGCCGGGCTCGGCGCGGTGATCGCCGCCGTCGCCACCACTTGGGTCGCCCTCGATACAGCGTTGCTTTGGCTCACCCTCGATGGTGCGGGCCGCTGGCGCTGGAAATTCATCTTCGCCGAGACGTTCCAGGGAATCACTTGGGGGCTCATTGTCTGGCTCATCGGCCAGTCCGTGGACCCTGAAGCACGCGGTTGTTTTGCTTTTGCTCGTCGCGGCAATGAACGCAACAACCTCCGCCTCGATTCCACCGCCGTGACCGGCGCCTTGACGCCAATGACCTGGCAATTCTTGGCTTCCTTTGCTCCGCAAGCCTTTCCAAATCAACCTTCGGCTTGATCGTTTTGGCATGCGGCACGCAGCTTTATTTCATGTTTCTTGCCAGGAGGCTGCATGAGGCCTCGCTTGAAGCGCTCTCGTTTCAATCCGAGAAAGACGAACTCATCGCGGAGCTCGAACAAGCCAAGGCAAATAGCGAGCTGGCCCGCCGCCGCGCCGAGGCCGCAAATCTCGCCAAATCCCGTTTCCTCGCCACTATGAGCCATGAGTTGCGCACGCCGCTCAACGCCATTCTCGGCTTTTCCGAAGTCATGAAAGGCGAATTGTTCGGATCACACATGATTGCGTCCTATTCAAATGATATCCATGCGAGCGGCCAGCATCTCTTAACTCTCCAGGATCGAGGCCGGACGTTTCGACCTCAAGGAAGAAGCGGTTTCGCTCGCTCATATTGTCAAGGAATGCCGGCGCCTTCTAGGGCTGCGGGCGAAATAACGGCACATCACCATCGAAAAGGCCGTCGAGCACGATTTGCCACAGATTTTGGCCGACGCGCGCGCTGTTCGCCAAGTCGTCTTGAACCTACTGTCGAACGAAGGCGGATTGATCAAGATCAGGATCGGCTGGACCTCAAATGGCGGTCAATAGTGGCGGTGCGTGACAGCGGTCCCGGGATTCCGAAAGATGAGATCCCTATCGTCATGTCCGCGTTCGGCCGCGGATCCCTCGCACAAAAGAACGCCGAGGAAGGTTCAGGTCTCGGTCTGCCAATCGTAAAGGGCCTGGTCGAGCTCCACGGCGGAACCTTCACATTGAAGTCCAAACTCCGTGAAGGAACCGAAGTCATCGTGATTTTCCCGCCCGAACGGGTGATGGACACCTTGCCCGCGACGAAGGAGGAGAAAGAGCAGAGCGTGCAGCGAGTCCGTGAAGTTTCCACGGCGCGCAGGCAGGAACTATCCTGAGAAGCCAGATTGAGCCACATTGACACGCTTCCACGATCGATGAACCCGCTTGCCCAATTGCGGAAATGGCCGCGTGCGCCGGTCCTTTTTGCTTGTTTTTTCTTTGCCTCGACTTTGCCCATTGTGGCGCTAGAGGCGCCAGCGCCCGAATTGGCACCAGGCCCGGCCGCCGCAAAACCCACGCCGCAAAATGAAGGAAGCGGCCCCGCGAAAGCGCCGGAGACGGCTCAAAACCCTCTCCCTTCTCCCTCGACAACCTCCCATACGATCAGGCTCCCCGGACGCAGCCTGCGCTTCAGGGCGATTGCTAGCGCGATCCGCTTAAGCGACGCCGAAAGCCTCGCGCCCAAGGCCGATATCGCCACCTTGGCCTTCCTGCTGGAGGGCGCGGATCCCGCCAAGCGCCCGGTCACTTTCGTGATCAATGGCGGCCCCGGCGCCGCCTCTGCCTGGCTTGATCTCGGCGGCCTCGGACCTTGGCGGCTGCCTCTGGATCGTGCGTCGCCCGCGCCATCGGCGCCGCCGGTCACGGTCGACAATGCCGACACCTGGCTCGATTTCACCGATCTCGTTTTCATTGATCCGCCCGGCACCGGCTACAGCCGCATTTTGGCGAAGGGCGATGAAACGCGCCGCCATTTCTATTCGGTCAATGGCGATATCGAGGCCCTGGCGGTCACGATCCGGAAATGGCTCGCCGCCAACAAAAGGCTCGTCAGCCCGAAATTCGTCGTTGGCGAGAGCTATGGCGGCTTTCGCGCGCCAAAACTCGCGCGGCGGCTGCAGGACGAGGAAGGGATTGGCGTCGAAGGTCTCGTGCTGATTTCCCCGGTCCTCGATTTCGCCTGGTTCGAAGGCGCCAATAATCCGCTGACCTTCGCGACGCGGCTCCCCTCACAGGCCGCCGCCGCGCGGGGCCTTGCCGGACAAGACGGGCGCGCGGCCCTTGCCGATGTGGAAGCCTATGCGGCTGGCCCCTATGTCGCGGATCTCCTGCGCGGCGAACGCGATTCTCAGGCGCTCTCCCGCATCGCTGAAAATGTCGCGGGTTTCACGGGCCTTGATCCAGCGCTCGTCCGCAAGCTCGGCGGGCGCGTCGACATGGCAACCTTCGCCCGCGAAAGGGAACGCGCCGCCGCGAAGGTCACAAGCCTTTATGACGCGCGCGTCAGCGGTTTCGACCCCTCCCCGCATGCCGCCCAGAGCGAATATTCCGATCCCATTCTCGACGCGATCAAGACTCCGCTCGCAAGCGCGATGGCCGATCTCACCGGCAATCGTCTCGGCTGGCCCGTCGAGGCGCGTTACGAAGTCCTCAATGAAAGTGTCAACCACGCTTGGGACTGGGGCGGCGGCCGCGGCCATGCGGAAGCGCTTTCCGATCTGAAGCGCGCGATGGCGCTCGATTCTTCCCTGCGCGTGCTCGTCGCGCATGGGGTGACCGACCAAGTGACGCCCTACTTCGCCTCCAAACTTCTGCTTGACCAAGTCCCCCTGATGGGCGATCCAGACCGCCTGCGCCTCAAAGTCTATGGCGGCGGCCACATGCCTTATCTGGATGACAAATCCCGCGCCGATTTGCGGGAAGACGCGCGGAAGTTGATCGAGGGAAAATAAGGCGAGCCCCTCAAGCATCCTTGAGCCCGCAAGCCCCTATTCCACCGCTTTGCCTGGCACCTTGGCTTCCTCAAAAGTCGCCATGCCGGTGTGGCAGGCCATCGCCGCCTTGATAATTCCGAATGCCAAAGCGGCGCCGGAACCCTCGCCGAGCCTCAATCCGAGATTGAGCAAAGGTTTCTTGCCAAGCCGCCGCAGCACCTCTTTATGAGCCCCTTCCGCCGATAGATGGCCCGCGATGCAATTGTCGAGCGCCCTTTCATCCAGCGCATGGAGAATGGCGGCCGCGGCGCATACGACATAGCCGTCGAGGATCACGGGAATGCGCTCGATGCGCGCCGCCATGATCGCGCCGGCGATCGCCGCGATCTCGCGGCCGCCAAGGCGGCGCATCACTTCGAGCGGATCGGCAAGATGCTCCTTGTGGCGCGCGACGGCGGCTTCCACCACCGCGATTTTCCGCGCCAAACCATGATCATCGAGGCCCGCGCCCCGGCCAACCCAATCGGCCGCCATGCCGCCGTAAAGCCCGTGATAGATGGCGGCCGCGATGGTCGTATTGCCGATGCCCATTTCGCCAAGGCACAAGAGATCTACATCCCCGGCGATGGCTTCCATCCCAAAAGCGAAGGTCGCGGCGGCCTCCTTCTCCTCCAGGGCCGGGGCTTTGGTGATGTCCTTTGTTGGAACATCGAGCGCCAAGTCAAATACCTTCAGGCCGATTCCATGGGCCGCGCAAATTTGGTTGATCGCGGCGCCCCCGGCGGTGAAATTGTCCATCATCGCGCGCGTGACCGAGGCCGGATAGGCCGACACGCCTTGTTCCACGACACCATGATTGGCCGCGAAAACCGCGACAAGGGGCCGGTCGATCGATGGCTCCGGCTTGCCCTGCCATGCAGCCAGAAACCCGGCGATGTCCTCGAGCTGGCCGAGCGACCCCGGCGGTTTGGTCAGCGCCGCCTGGCGGGCGCGGACAGCTTGCCGGGACGCCTCCGATGCGACGGGCATGAGCGCAAAAAGATCGCGGATCGAGTCGAACGGCGATTTCGGTGCTGTCATCGCGGCCTGAAGAAGGGAGAAAACACTCTCTCTCCTTAATCCAGCGCGGCCGCCACCGAAACTGGCATGCGGCAAGACGCCTCGTTTTTGCTGCATATGCGATATTGCAATGCAGCATTAATATTCCTATGTAAGACTCATCAGTGAGTTGGGAGGAAAAGTTAACGTTATCAACATGGAATGGAGACCGACACTATGAAAAGCCAAATTTCATTCATCGCCGTAGGGCTCGTTGTTGCGACAGCGGATCTCGGTTTTGCCACGGTCGGCCGCCTGCCCGCCTTACCTCCTCACGAGACCGTTGTCCCGGTCCGCGTCGCCGAGGCGGCCGGCACGAGCGCCCCGCCTCGTGTCTATTGCTATAACGGCACCAAAGGCGAGCCAGGCAGACTCTATCGAGGCTGGGTCTGCTTGCCCGAGCACCCGCCTACGGCGAGCAATTGAGATCACGGTCTGGCGCGCCTGCGCGGTTGAGTAGATCCGGCGGCGCTGTCCATACCTCTCGACAAAGGCCACACGATCACCGATGAGAAGCGATGCGCCCTGGCTCGTCGCTTCTCGCCGATTTTTGGTTTTGTCTCGGATTTTACACGCGGCTGCCAGTCCCCCGGGCGGCGGGCGAGGCGACGCCATATTCGCTCGCAAATTTTTCCCGCGCGGTGCGGGTAGTGCCGTTGGCTGGCGCACTTCTTGGCAGTTTCGCCGCGCTCGTCATGAACGTAGCCCTTGGGCTCGGATTCCGTCCTATTCTTGCCGCACCGCTCGCGGTGGGTTGCCTGATCGTGCTCAGTGGGGCACTGCACGAAGATGGCCTTGCCGATTGCGCCGACGGCTTTTTCGGCGGCGCGACCCGCGAACGCAAGCTCGAAATCATGCAAGATAGCAGAATAGGCACGTTTGGAGCCGTGGCGCTCCTGCTAAGCGTCTATATGCGGGGGGCGAGCCTTGCTCTTATTGCCGGCAAAGGCCTGGGCCTTGCCGGCGCCGTCCTGATTGGCGCGGCGGCTTTGTCACGCACCGCGGCTCTCATTCCCTTGGCGGTCCTTCCGCCGGCGCGCGACAACGGCGCTGGCTTTGCCGCCGGAAAGCCGGAGCCCGCGGCACTTGCAACCGCTGCCTGCCTTGCCGTTGTTTTTGCGCTCGCTCCGGTCGCGGCAGGGGCAGGACCGATCCGCACAATCATGGCCATTGCCATGGCAACAGGCGCGGCCTATGCCCTCGTCCCGCTTGCCAGAAAACAAATCGGCGGTCAAACAGGCGATGTCGCGGGCGCCGCGCAGCAACTCAGCGAAATCGCGTTTTACCTTGTCTTCGCGGCGCGTATTTGAGGAGAGGGTTCGCGCGCGAGCAATCCGGGCGAAACCCAAAAGGGCTGGCCCGGAAGCTAACCGGCTAGAGCACTTTCAGAGTCGCGGAAACTGGAAGCAGCTCGAGATCTTTGTTTAATCGTATTTTCTTAACGCGAATCCGCTTCGCTCGCAAATGCTCTAAACCCCCGCGAGATATTGTGTCGGATCGACCGGTGTCGTGCCCTTACGCAATTCGAAATGGAGTTGCGGAGAAGCGACATTCCCGCTTTGCCCGGATTTTGCGATCGTTTGGCCGCGCTTGACTGTCTCGCCACGCTTGACTTCGATATCGCTCGTATTCGCATAAGCGGAAACAAAGCCATTGGGGTGCCGGATCAAGATCAAATTGCCGTAACCTTTCAGCTCGTTCCCGGCATAGGCGACGACACCGCTTTCGGCCGCCTTCACGGAAGTGCCTTCCGGGACCGCGATATTGATCCCGTCGTTGCCACCCGGCTTAAACGCCTGGATGATGCGCCCACGCGCGGGCCAGCGGAACTCCGGATTGGCTGCTTCGGAGACCAGAGCAGTTGTTTTCGCCGGCGCGGGAACGGCGCTCGCCGGTGCCTGATCGTGCGATCCTTTAGCGTCGTGAGGTGTTTCGGCTTTCGCGGTCCGCGCCGTCTCTTGTTTTGCGGTGACGGCGGCTGAGACGGGTGCGTTTGTTACCGCAGCCATCTTTTGTGTCGCGGATTTTGAATTTTGCGCGAGCTTTTGAGCTGGCTTCGCGGCGGCGGTCTTGGTTGCAAGCGCGTGGGCTTTGCCAGATTTCAAGGCTTCGGCCTGACTGGCCAAAGTGCGAGGCGACGCAGCAGACGCGGCCTTGGCCGGTGCTGCCGCTTTCCCCACTTTCGAGGCCGCCGCCCCGCTCGAAGCGGCCAAAGCGGCATTATACACAGGGATGACGATATGACTTCCCGGCTGAATTTGCGACGCCGAGGAAAAACCGTTCGTCCGGACAAGTGCGTCGACGGGAATTCCGTAACGGTTGGCGAGGATCACGGCATTCTCGCCTTGCGCGACGACAACCGGCGAACCGCCCTGCGCGGACCAGCCGGCGGCGCCTCCGCCACGCGGCGGCGAAACGGCGGCGAACCGGGGGCTTGATTGCGGAGGAGGACTGGCACTTGCGGAGGGCGCGCTCAGCGGTCGCGATTGCACCGGAGAAACCGGCACCGAAGCCGCGACGCCGGGCGTTGGCGCCGGCGTTTGATCCGCGACATTCGCCGAAGTCTGGAAAGGATTGGACCAAGGGTCGCTCAGGCGCTCGGAATTTGCGCAACCGGCGAGCAAGCCGGCGGCAGCGCCTGTCAAGGCGAGACGGAACGCGAAACGCGCGCGAGAAACACAAACAAATTCACTCATGACGCAGCCCACCGACGCAGTGTCTTTCGAGGCATTAAGTGCCGACTAAGTTAAGGGACGGTTTAAGATGAACGATGATTCACAAAAAACTGGACAAAATTACGATTTTTCGAAATGAGCCCCAAACCCTTCAAAGAGCTTGCGCCTCGCCCGGCAAAAGCGATTGCAGCCGGGACGCGCAAACAAGCGTCTCGTCGAAGCCGCCAGGCTCATTGCGGGCAATCCGTGCAATATGTTGACTCGATGCGGTTTTGTCATCGGGCCGCGCCGCGACAAGCACGCCTCCCCGGCCAAGCGCCGCGATGAGATTTTCGGGAATCTCGGTAAGCAGACCCTGGACGATGATCCGGTCGAACGGGCCAATGTTCGGCAAGATCGCCAGGCCGTCGCCAAAGACGATCCCGGCATTGGTGATGCCGAGCCGGGCAAGCCTTGCCTCGGCCTCGATCGCAAGGCTCTGAAACCGCTCGATCGAGAGCACTTCGCGCGAAAGCCTAGCGAGGAGCGCCGTCGCATAGCCAGATCCGGTTCCGATTTCGAGAACGCGGTGGTGACGGGCCGGCGCTAAGGCCTCGATCATCCTGGCGGCCAGCCAGGGTTCAGGAAGGGTCTGGCCGCAGCGCAGCGGCAGCGCAATCGGCCGCCCCGCGAGATCGGCGAAACGGTGCGGCACGAAAATCTCGCGCGGCACGATTTCGAGCGCCCGCAAAAGATTGAGGTCCTGGATGCCGCGCGCCCGCAGATCCATGAGAAACGCCGCCTTGTTTTGCGCGTTCCGCGCGTCTTGCTCCGTTTGCGGCGGCGATGGCTGTTGGAGGGACATCAAGAAACCGGTTAGCGTGATATACTGGCAAAGCGCGTGAGCTCTTGCTCGCTGGTCAAGTCAAGTTTGAGCGGTGTCACTGAAATTTTATTTTCCGCCATGGCCGCGAGATCGGTGCCGAGCCCCGGGGTCGATTCTCCGCGCGCAACGGAAATCCAATAATAGGGTTTGCCGCGCCCATCCGCGCGTTCCTCGACGGTGACTGTTTGCGCGTCGCGCCGGCCTTGGGCGGTGATCGCGACCCCCCGCACCTCTTCCGGCCGGCAAGCCGGGAAATTCACATTGATGACAATGCCTTGCGGGATGCCTGCGCCAAGGATTTTGCGGATAAGTTCAGGCGCGTGGGTTTCGGCGCACTCCCAGAATGCCTCGTCGTGCCCAACCGGGCCATAGGCCTGGGAGAGGGCAATCGAAGGCAGGCCGAGGCTTGCCGCCTCCAGCGCCCCCGCGACGGTGCCGGAATAGGTTAGGTCCTCGGCGATATTCTGGCCGTTGTTAACGCCGGACAGGATGAGATCGGGCTTGACGCCTTCAAGCAGCCTGCGCACGCCCATGATCACGCAATCCGTCGGCGTGCCTTTCACCGCGAAATGACGTGCGGAAATCTTGCGCAACCGCAGCGGATCGTTGATCGACAGCGAATGAGCGACCCCCGATTGATCATATTCAGGGGCAACGACAAAAATATCATCTGAAAACGTCTCGGCGATACGCTCGAGAAGGGCAAGGCCCGGCGCGTGGATTCCGTCGTCGTTGGTGATCAGAATGCGCATGGGCGCGGCCTCAAGCTTTCGCGATTTTATCGATGCCGCCCATATAGACTCGCAATGCTTCCGGTACGGTGACGGAACCGTCTTTCTCCTGATAATTTTCCATCACCGCGACAAGCGCGCGGCCGACGGCGACGCCGGAGCCGTTGAGCGTGTGGACAAAGCGCGGCTTGCCGTCTGCTGGCCGGTAGCGCGCGTTCATCCTGCGCGCCTGAAAATCGCCGCAGACGGACACGGAGGAGATTTCGCGATAGCGGTTCTGTCCCGGCAGCCAGACCTCGATGTCATAGGTTTTTTGTGAGGCGAATCCCATGTCGCCGGTGCAGAGCGTGACGACACGATAGGGAAGTTTGAGGCGCTTCAAGACTTCTTCGGCGCATAAAAGCATGCGGTCGTGCTCGGCAAGCGAAGCTTCGGGCGTGGTAATGGAGACGAGTTCTACCTTGGTGAATTGATGCTGGCGGATCATGCCGCGTGTGTCTTTTCCGGCCGCGCCCGCCTCGGCGCGAAAACACGGCGTGCAGGCGGTGAAGCGGAGGGGAAGTTCATTTTCGTCGAGGATTTTTTCGCGGACGAGATTGGTGAGGGGGACTTCGGCGGTAGGGATGAGCCAGAGCCTGGTCCTGGCTTTTGCGAATTCGCGCCATAGATCGCTTACGTAGTTGAGAAGTAATTGGTCCTCAGGTTGATTAAGTTCGTCGGGAATTTTCTCGAAAGCTGCACGGCGTTTCAGGATTTCTGAATGCCGTTTCTGGAGTTCGGAAATTCGAGGGTTATCTGGATCCTTTAGCCACTTTTCAATTTCGATTTCATTCGTCGCTCCGAACTGATCCTCGCGAAACTTCGGCAGTTGCGCCGTGCCGAACATCGCCTCGTCGCGCACGAGAATCGGCGGGTTCACTTCCGTATAGCCGTGCTTCTCGCCCGTATGTAGATCGAGCATGAATGCCCCGAGCGCGCGCTCCAGCCGCGCGAGAGCACCCTTGTTCACAACGAAGCGCGCGCCGGATATTTTCATCGCCGTCTCAAAATCCATGAGGCCGAGCGCTTCGCCTATGTCGAAATGCTCTTTCACCTCAAAGCTGACATGCGGCGGCTCACCAACGCGACGTAGCTCGACATTATCGTTTTCGTCGCGGCCATCGGGCACTTCGTCGAGCGGCGTGTTGGGAATTTCGGCCAGCGCCTTATCAAGCGCCGCGATCGCCTCCCGCTCTTCGGCCTCATATTCCGGAAGCGCCGTCTTTAAGTCTCCCACCTCAATCTTCAATGCCTTGGCGAGGGACGCATCGCCCGCCTTCATCGCGGCGCCGATTTCTTTCGAGGCCGCGTTGCGGCGTTCCTGCGCAGCTTGCGATTTGGCGATCGCCACGCGGCGCTTATCGTCGAGCGCAAGCAGAGTGTCCGCGAGCGGTTCGAGCCCCCGCCTCTTGCGCCCCTTGTCGAAAACCCTGGCGTTGTCGCGAATCCATTTGATGTCGTACATGAGCGGCTTCCCAAAACCTCAAACACCGGAGTCAAGGCACGGTCGAGACTACTGCCCCTGCCCCGCCGTTTTTGCTTGGTCTTTCTCGATCATGCGGACGGAGAGGATCGACAGCTCGTAGAGACCCAATGCAGGAACGGCAAGCGCCAGCATCGAAAATATGTCGGGCGGCGTCAGGATCGCGGCGGCGACAAAGACCAGCACGATCGCGTAACGCCGCTGCCGCCGCAAAAAATCCGAGGTCACGATCCCGATGCGCCCGAGAAGGGTCAAAACGACCGGCAGCTGAAAGGTAATGCCGAAGGCGAAGATCAAGGTCATGATCAAGGAGAGATATTCGCTGACGCGCGGCAAAAGCTCGATTTGCGCGCGCCCCGGCTCCTTGGCCTGCTGCATGCTGAGAAAAAAGCGCAACAAATTCGGCATGACGACGAAATAAACGAGCAGCGCCCCCGCCGCGAAAAAAACCGGCGTGGCGACGAGGTAAGGCGCGAAGGCCTTGCGTTCATGCCTGTAGAGCCCAGGCGCGACAAAGGCGTAGAGCTGCGCGAACACCACAGGGCAGGAGAGAAACGCCGCCGTAAAAAGCGCGACCCTGATTTGCGTGAAAAAATATTCCTGGGGCGCCGTATAGATCAGCCTCGCGTCGGGACCGGCGGCACGTTCGAAAGGCACCACCAAAATATTGTAGATGTCCTTGGCGAAATAGAAAGAAATGATGAACATCACCACGAAGGCGGCGAGCGCCTTGATGAGCCGCGCGCGCAGCTCGATCAAATGTTCCATCAAGGGCGCTTTCGTCGCCTCGATATCGGCGTCGGTCATGGATGGCTCGTTCCGGCAGGCATGGGGCGCCTTGTAGCCGAATCGGGGCGCCGGGAACAGTCAGACCTTATTTTCAGTCTTCATGGCGTCCGCTCCCGCGCGTGGGCGCGGCCTCCCCGATCTCGGCCGCGAGCGCATCGGCAAGCGCCCGCATCTCGGCATCGGTGGCGGCCCCGGCGGAAACCGATCCACTTCCGGAGTCCGGAACGACGGGAGCAACTCCCTCTGCGAGGAAGGTTTCGGCGCCGCCTTCAGGCGCTTCAGGCAAGCGCGGCATGGCAATCGAATTCAAGGATGATTCAGCATCGCCCAGCGCGGCAATCGCGGGGACATCAGGCACAAGAACAGCCGCCGGTTTGTCCGTCGCTTCCAAGGCGCTTGTTATTCCAGCCTTGATTTCGGCAAGCGGATCGATGACGGCCTCGATCTTCGCGCTTTCGGCCAGCTTCCCGACATCCGCCTTGATATCCTCGACATCGGCTTCGCGCATGGCATCCATGAACTGACCGCGAAACTCGGCCGCCATGCGCCGCATCTTGGCGGCGGTCTGGCCGACTTGGCGCATGACGCGCGGAAGTTCCTTCGGCCCAATCACGATGAGTGCCACGATCCCGATGATGATGAGCTTGCCGGCATCAAAATCAAACATGGGGAACCGTCGTTGAAAGCTTGCCAGCGACCGTGAGGCACTCAGCCAAGCTTCCGCGTCTCCGAAATCTTGGTCGGGTCAGGGGCGGTTTGATGATCGATGCTGCGCATGGGAGATTCGCTTGGGCGCTGAAGCTCGGGCTTTTCGTCTTCTTCTTCCGCGAGCCCCTTCTTGAACGATTTGATGCCCTTGGCGACATCCCCCATGATGTCGGAAATCTTGCCCTTGCCGCCGAAAACGATCAATACGACGGCCCCGACTATGAGCCAATGCCAGATCGACAGACCGCCCATGGCGTAAACCTCCAATTTCATGTGAGACGGCCCAAAGCCGCCCGCCGTTGCGAAAACCTAGGCTTTCGGGAGCACAAAAACAAGGTGGCCCGCGCCATTCACAACGATTAAGAGACGTCAAGCGGAACTGTTCAAGCCACGGCAAGGATGATGCACAGACGCGCAAGCGCTTTGCAGTGCTAAGACTCTGGCGTTAATTTTCGGGCGCGGGCAAAGCGTCTTCCTCGGGCTCCAAATCCGCCGTCAACGCGAATGTTTCCGTGGCGGAGTCTGGTGTTGGCGGATCCCCTGGCCCTTCGTCCTCAAGCGGCTCCTCGTCATCGGCAAGCTCCGCCCCGTCGCTCGGCTGCGGGATACCAAACCCCTGCGGCAGACGGCCGTCGAACAGGCCCGCCCCTTTCAGCTCCTCGAGGCCTGGGAGATCGCCTATCGCCTCGAGGCCAAAGTGAATGAGAAAAGCTTCCGTCGTCCCGTATGTGATCGGACGGCCGGGTACGCGCCTGCGGCCACGCAAGCGAACCCAGCCGGTTTCAAGCAGAAGATCAAGGGTTCCCTTGGAGATCGCGACGCCGCGAATATCCTCGATCTCGGCGCGAGTCACAGGTTGGTGATAAGCGACGATCGCGAGCGTTTCGAGTGCCGCGCGGGAAAGCCGCTTGGCTTCACCCTCGCCCGTGGCGAGCAGCCAGGCGAGATCAGCCGCGGTCCGGAACATCCACTTGCCGCCGGCCCGCACGAGATTAACGCCGCGCGACGCGTAGTCGGCCTTTAACGCATCGAGGACCGTGCCGGCTGCGACGCCGCGCGGCATGCGCTTCTCGATGTCCTTCTCGTCCAAGGGTTCGGCGGCGGCGAACAGCAAAGCCTCGGCGATCCGCATGGCCTCGGCCATGCCATCCTCGCGCGAAGGGCGCTGGTTTTGGTCGATTTGAGCAAAGAGTTGCGCTATTTCAGCCAACGCCATATCCCTTTCGTCTGCTCGCCGCCGCGGCCAGCTCAGCCGCTAACCACGCGCGGAAACAGTCCGGCTTGCGGCGATTTGTGCTTGATCCAAAGGGGGGCGAAAGGCCCGTCCTGACGGATCGATATCGCGCCCTCCCGGGCCATTTCAAGCGAGGCGGAAAGCGACGAAGCCCGGACCGTGCGGCGCGCCTCGGGCGTCGTGCAAAAGGCGGCAAGATAAGAATCGATCAAAGTCCAATCGAGCGCCCGCCCGGCGAGTTTTTCGAGTTCGCCGCGCGCACGGGCGAGCGACCAGACAAATCGCTGCTTCAGGGTCACCCGGCTCAGCACCTGTTTTTGGCGCCGCTCGGCATAGGCCGACAGCAACTCATAGAGGCTCGCCCGCCATCGCGGCGCAGCGGCGGCGAGAGGCGCCTCTGGCTGGCCGCGCAAAAACATATCGCGGCCGAGACGCGGCCGGTTCACCAGCGCTTCGGCGGCGGCGCGGATCGCATCGAGGCGGCGCACCCGGAGCTGCAACGCTTCGGCAAGGTCCGCTGCTTCGGGCTCCGCGTCTTTAGGTACTTGAGGAAGCAAAAGGCGCGACTTTAAATAGGCAAGCCAAGCCGCCATGACAAGATAATCCGCCGCGAGTTCGAGACGCAGGCGGCGGGCCGCCGCGATGAATTCGAGATATTGCTCGACGAGCGCGAGAACGGAAATCTTGCTTAAATCCACCTTTTGGCGGCGCGCGAGGTCGAGCAAAAGATCGAGCGGGCCTTCAAATCCCTCGACATCGACCACGAAGGAGCCGATTTCTTCGGCCCCCGCGCCACTTTGATCAAAAGGCAAATCCAACGAAGAGTGCTCCCGGTCAGGAACGCGCGGCACTGGTCTCGGACTTTGCCGCGACCAAACCAACGCCGCAAGCCCCGTCTTGGGCCCTCATCTTCCATCCACAGAATATGGAACTGACTGGCGATCCAAAACCAGCACCAGTCAGTCAGTTCTTGGCCACGAAGCACTTGCCTCCGCCGCTTTCAACTTTTTGGCAGAGAGCCGTGGCTTCATCGCGTGACGACAGACCGCTGACCCGGACACGATAGACAGGCTTGCCGCCGACCTCGGCCTTGTGGATCGAAGGATGGAAACCCGCCAGCTCGGCGCTGAACTTTTTCATGAGCCGAACCTGCGTTTCGCGCGCCTCCTGTTCCGTCCCCGGTGCCGCGAGCTGCACCGCGAAAGACCCCGTCGCCGGTTGGCCGGCGTCTGGCACCTGTGCTTGGCCCTGAGCGTCGGCGACTTGCAGCCGCTTGGCCTTGGCGGCAATGGTGGTCCGCGCCGCCTCAGCACCAGCGTTTTGTCCGGCGGCCGGCTTTGGCGTCGTTACCACGCGAGCTGTCGATTTTGGTGTCGCCGCTTTGGTCGGGGAGGTCGCAGCAGGGCGCGCTACTGGCATCATCGGCACCGCGGGCGCCGCAACTTGCGGCGGCGCGTCGTTGGGCAGGAGCGTGCCGTCGGGCCGGACCGAAACGGTTTTAACTTTTTTCGGTTCGATCATAGCAGCAATGCTGTCGGCCGGCGGTTGCGGTTGCGGCTGAGCCTGTGCCGCCGGCGGCGGCTGTGGCACGGGAACGCTTGCAGCCCCGCCGGCAATACCGGCGACGGCAGTGGACGGCTCGCTTTGCACCGGCGGCGCGGCTACTTCTGCTTGCGCCGATGCTTGCGCCGACAAATCGGCGGGCTGTTCAGCGTTATTAACGGCGGCGACCGGCGGCTGTTGCGGCGCCCCGCCAAGAACGGAGG
>VDMG01000158.1:6009-15566 GCA_006514895.1 Beijerinckiaceae bacterium | reverse complement strand
CTGCCATAGCCGTCCTCCATGAGAGAACGGAATCAGATTCGCGGGATCTTGGGAATCCCAGAGCGCTCTACCCGTTAATGGGTCCGGACCCTAAGCCCCCCAATTCCTATAATCTGGTATTTGGGTGTAATTCGCAACCGAATTAACCAGCGAGGGCGCTAAGAGACGCGCGCTGCCAGATCAACCGAATGCACTGTGCCCGTTCCAGCTATTGCTTCGTATGATCATTGCTTCGTATGATCCAAGACTCTCACTTCATGACCGGGCTCATCCGTCCCTCAAACACGGCCATGACGGCTAGCGTCCTCACCTCGAAAATTTCTTATATTTCAGCCGGTGGGGGATGACGCTGTCGATTCCTAGGCGGCGCTTTTTGTCTTCCTCGTAATCAGCAAAGTTGCCTTCGAACCATTCGATGTGGCTGTCGCCCTCGAAAGCGAGCATGTGCGTCGCGATACGATCGAGAAAAAAGCGGTCATGCGAGATGATGACCGCGCAGCCGGCGAAATCCGTTAACGCTTCCTCGAGGGCGCGAAGCGTATCGACATCGAGATCGTTGGTCGGCTCGTCGAGCAGCAGGACGTTCGCGCCGGATTTCAGCATTTTGGCGAGATGCACGCGGTTGCGCTCGCCGCCGGAGAGCTGGCCGACTTTCTTTTGCTGATCGGCGCCCTTGAAATTGAAGGCCGATGTATAGGCGCGCGAATTGACCTCGCGCTTGCCGAGCGCGAGAAGCTCTTGGCCGCCGGAAATCTCTTCCCACACGTTCTTCTTGGCGTTGAGCGCGTCGCGCGATTGATCGACATAGCCGAGATGCACGGATTCGCCGATTTCGATTGTGCCGGAATCCGGCTTTTCCTGGCCGATGATCATGCGGAAGAGCGTGGTCTTGCCAGCGCCGTTCGGGCCGATCACGCCGACGATGCCGCCGGGCGGCAGCTTGAACGACAGATCGTCGATGAGCAGATTGTCGCCAAAACCTTTCGAGAGATGCGAAAATTCGATGACATTGTTGCCAAGCCGCTCGGCAACCGGGATGACGATCTGCGCCGCCGTGGGCGCCTTGTCGTTCTGCTTCTGGACAAGCTCCTCATAGCGCTCGATGCGGGCCTTGGATTTGGCGTGACGCGCCTTTGGGCTCGACGCGATCCATTCGGACTCGGCTTCGAGCTGGCGCCTGCGCGCCTCCTCCTCGCGGCCTTCCTGCGCGAGGCGTTTTTGCTTTTGTTTCAGCCAGGCGGAATAATTGCCCTCATAGGGAATCCCGCGGCCGCGATCGAGCTCGAGTATCCAGCCCGTGACATTATCGAGAAAATAGCGGTCATGGGTAACGATCAGAATCGCGCCGGGATAGGCACGCAAATGGCCCTCGAGCCAGTTCACTGTTTCCGCGTCGAGATGGTTGGTTGGCTCGTCGAGCAACAACAGCTCCGGTTGCCCCAGGAGCAGCCTGCACAGCGCGACGCGGCGGCGCTCGCCGCCGGAAAGTTTATCGATAGAAGCTTCGTCGGGCGGACAGCCGAGCGCATCCATCGCCTGATCGACCTGCGCATCGAGATCCCAAAGCCCCTTGGCCTCGATCTCGTCCTGCAGCTTGGTCATTTCATCGGCGGTCTCGTCGGAATAATTCATTGCGAGATCGTTGTAGCGATCGAGGATCGCTTTCTTGGCGCCGACGCCCAGCATCACATTGCCGCGCACGTCGAGACTCCCGTCGAGGACTGGCTCCTGCTGCAGATAGCCGACCTTGGCGCCCTCAGCGACGAAACCTTCGCCGGTAAACTCCTTGTCGATGCCGGCCATGATCCGCAAAAGCGTCGATTTACCGGCCCCATTGACGCCGAGCACGCCAATTTTCGCATCCGGATAGAAAGAAAGATTGATATTCTCCAGGACCCTTTTTCCGCCGGGGTAGGTCTTGGTTAGGCCTTGCATGTGATAGATGAATTGCTGCGCCATGGAGATCCTTCGTTTTTCCGCCAGAATACCTATCGTACACGTAAGCTGCGAAGGGTTTAGCGGGGCGGTGCGGGGCGGTCCAGGCCGCTCGTCAAAAGACGCCGCCGCAAGGGCTAATAATCTTGGGCGCAAAGACGGCTGCGGCCTTGCAAGCTGACGCTCGCAGGGCAAGAATTCGCCTTTCGTGTCAAGGCCCGGCCCTTTGAGAGAGGATAAGAGCGTGGCTGATAGCGGATTGCGCGATCTCGGAACGATTGTCCCCGGCCGCCATTTGGCGGAGCCGGACGCCCGACCTTTCAATGCTCCTCCTCCGGCGAGCCGGAGAATCGAACCCGAAACGGCTTCGTCGTCGCAAACGATTTTTGCCGCCGACCGCTCCGACGGAACCGATGCGCTGGGTCTCGCCGCGCCGCTCGGCCTTCTCGCCGAACTCGCCGCCCACAAGCGCACCGAGACCCCCCTCACAATCGGTCTTTTCGGGCCCTCCGGCTCGGGTAAGAGCTTTGCTTTGACGAAGCTTATCCAGTCGATCGAGGATTTGAGCCGCGCGGCCACCCCTGAGACGCCCTACCTCGGCGAAATCCTCATGCTTCGAATTGATGCCACCGATCTTGCCGGCAATCCGGCCACTGCTCTGGCTGGAGCGCTGCATGCGAGCCTTGCGAGGACATATCCAGCCGTGGCGGCCGAGGCCGCGCGGGCCGCGCGCGATCCGTGTGCCGCCGCGAGCGAAGCCCTGGAGCGGCTCGATGTGTCCCGCCGCACACTGGAGGCCGAAAAGCGGGCCCTGGAAGAGACCAGCGTCCGCCGCGCACGGCTTGCCGAGGCCACGCTCTATGAAACCACCGGATCGCAGGCCGATGCCTACGCCGCCGCCAACCGGACTCGGATCAAAAGCCTTCTCTCCCGCTTAGGCATCACCGGCGATCCTCTCATGGCCTTTAAGAATATGATCGGGACCGTCGCCGGCACAGACGGCGTGGCGCGGCGCACCAGCTTTGCGCGGCGGGCTTTTTTTGCTTTCAAAGGGCAGACAAAGTTGGTCGCGACGGCGATTCTTCTGTTCCTGGCCGGCGTTGGTTTGCGCGTCGCTTTTGACCAGCAGGCGGCATGGCTTGCCTGGCTGCGAGCCACGGAATCTTCCGTGCCGTTCGCGAATTGGTTCGAAGCTCATATGGATTGGCTTTTAGGTCTGCGGGAAATAATTTTCCTTGGCGCGGCGCTGGCGCTCGGCGTCACTATTTGGCGGGGCGCACAACTGCTCCGGCTCGTGTTTCGCGGCGCCGACTTGCTGCAAGCCGATCTTGATGTCCGCCGGCGCGAGTTGGATGATCTTTTTGCTTTTCAGGCGCGCCGCGTGGAGGCCCTAGCTGCTGAAGTGAACATACATTCCCGCCGCGCCGCCGAGGCGGAAAGGCGGGCGGGCGACGTCCATGCGGGAAGCTTCGCGCTCGCCGAGCCCGCGCCCTTCGCCATCGATACCGCCACAGAGCAGGCCCGGACATTCGCGGCAGCCGTCGGCGGATCCGGCCAAACGAGCACAAACAAGCGCGGCGGGGCGCCACGGCGCATTGTTTTCGCAATCGATCATCTCGATGGCCTGGCTGCTTCCCGCGGCCGCGAAATACTGGTTCAAGCACGGTCCTTGTTCAAACAAGGCTTTGTTGTATTGATCGCCGCCGATCCGGCCCAGCTCGCCGCCGCGGCAGGCGAGACCACGCAAGGTCTCGACAAATGGATTCAAGTGCCGTTTCAGCTCGGCGAGTTCATGTCATGCGCCAATTACACCGCTCTGGCCGGCCAGATTCTTGGCGCTCAGGAGAACGCAGAGCCGCAAAGTTGCGACGCCTCGACATCGGTGCTTGACCAGCCGCTGTCCGCCGCCGAGGCGCAACTGCTCGCCGGTTTGGCTCCGCTCGCGGGCAGTTCGGCCCGCGCCTTGAAGCGCTTCGTCAATCTCTATCGTCTTGCCCGGGCGCAAGACCAGGTTCACAAGGGCGCGCTCGCCTTCATGCTGGCGCTAGATGCCGGCGGCACGCCATCCGAAATCAGTGCGGTGAACGATGCGCTCTCTCGGCCCAACTTGGAGGTCGATCTTGACCTTCATCATTGTGGCGCGCGCATCGCGGAAGCACTGGCCGCGGCGCAATCCGCGCAGGGCAAGGTTAGCGTGAACGCGGCGCGGCGGGCGGCCGCGGCCGCCCGCTTATTTTCCTTTTGAGATCGCGACTTAAGCGGACGGATCGCGGCGGCGCCATATCAATCGCTAGGCTGACCGGAGCAGTTAGATGGTTAAAGCACGGTAAACCTACCGGGCCAACCGCTGTCTTGTGCGCGGCTTAAGGTCGCAATAGCTTTTCACGGATTTTTGATCGCCAGTCTCAATCGTTATTCGTGCATTGGCTAATCGTTAAACCCATTTGGGGGAGGCGCGCGGCGCTGATGCAGGCCATATTGCCCCGAACCGAGGGGAGAATCATGAGCACTTTAGGTGAAGTTAAAGAAATGGACACCGGCCTTGAAACCCATTTGGGGGAAGCGCCGAACCTACGCCGAGAATATAGTCCCGCCAACGTTCGCCAGGATGGTCAAGTTATGCGGGCTGAGAGAGACTCCAAGGAAAAAGACACTCATAAACTGATTGTCGAGGTCGCGGAGCGCCTGTTCCGGCAAATCGGGTTTCAGAAGACGACGGTTGCCGATATCGCCCGCGAGCTGCGCATGTCTCCGGCCAACGTCTATCGATTTTTCGCGGCGAAATCGGAAATCAACGAGGCTGTTTGCATGGACCTCCTCGGCAAGATCGAGGCCGAGGCGGAAAAGATTGCTGCGTCTCGCGGCACCGCCGCGCAAAGAATACGCAACTTGTTTGGATCCGTCGAAAAGACACACACCAAACAATACATGTTCGACCGCAAGTTACACGATTTGATTGAAGCGGCGATAACCGAAAATTGGGTGATCATGCGGCGGCACACGGAACGCTTGACTGCGATTTTGGAGCAAATCATCGCGAGCGGCATGGTCTCAGGCGAGTTTCCGGCGGGAGATACCAAACTTGCGGCGCGTCTCGTCAACACCGCCTGCCTCCGGTTCTGCCATCCGCGCCTAATCGTGGAATATGAGCAGGATCCTGAGCCGTCGCTCGACCCGCGCTTCAAGGGCGCCGAATAATACTTCTTTTGCTTAGCCTTTAAGCCGCAGGCTGAATGTGCCATGGCCCATGTTATTTCCGCCCATGCCAAATCTCTTGAACCGCATAAGAAGGCGGCGACAGGAAGTCGTCGAAGCGCTTCTTGACAATAGCGTAGCACTCGCACGACGCCTTTTCGACGCCGGGACGATCGAGAATTTGCATTAGCCCCCGATGGTAGTCGATGAGGCCCTCCCTTTGCAGCGCCTGCGCCGCAAGAGTCTCCGACTTGCGATTGACGCCTAACACCTGGGCCAAGAACTCATGCGTGTACGTCAAATGTTCGCCGTCGGCCCGATCGTGCATCATGAGGAGCCACCGGCACATCTTCTGCCGGGTTGAATGCAGGGCGTTGCACGCGACTGTCTGCTGAATCTGAGCCAGCAGCGTCTCGGAATAGCTGACGAAGAGATTACGAATGTGCGCGCTTCGCTCGAATTCCGATTGCAAAACCTTGATCGGAACGCGAAGCAGGCCGCCCTCCAGCTGCACAAGACTTCGATTGAATGAGCTTCGGCTGTACATGGCCGCGAAGAGGCCGAATGCCCCCTCGCGCCCGATATTCGCGGTCTCGATCGCCGTCCCGTTCTCCAGAACGGTCAGCAATGAGAGGGCGGCGCCATCAGGGAAATAGGCGTGATTGAGAATGCCGCCCGCCTCGCACACGATGTCGCCAAGCGTGACTTCGGCTCTCTCAATATAGGGATCGACACGCTCGCGGCTGGCGCTTTCAAATGCGCCCAGCAAGCGGTTCCTGACTGTAATGATTTTTTCCTTCTTGGCCATGTCGGGTCCCAGGCAAGTTGAGACAACGCACGGCGGCGTGAACAGTATATAGTTACAAGGTGTCAAGGTTGCAGCGAGTGATGAATAAATATTTCTACTGCTTAGTCTTGTGCCGCAGGCCACGGACGATGAACGCGCCGCGGCCTTTGCTATTTCCGCCCGTTCGAATTTTCCTGGACCGCATGCGTACGGCTATACATGGCCGCGAAGAGACCGAACGCGCCTTCGCGCCCAATGTTCGCAGTCTCGATCGCCGTCCCGTTCTCCAGAACGGTCAACAATGAGATGACGGCGCCATCGGGGAAATAGGCTTGATTGAGGATGCCGCCCGCCTCGCATATGACGTCGCCAAGCTTGATTTCGATTCTCTCAAGATGGGGATCGATCCGCTCAGGCTGGCGCTCTCGAATGCGTTCAGCAACCGATTCCTTGGAGCAACAAGGGTTTGTTTGTTGGCCATTTCCGGTTCCGAAAAGTTCACGCCAGCGGGCGCAAACCGCAAATGGCCATGAGAGGTCAGGCTTGCCGAGTGATCTTCGAATAGTGATGTTGCAGCGTGTGATGAACGAATTTTTTTGCTTATGCTTTGTGGCACAAACCACAGACGAGACAAGCGCTTAGGCACATAATTTAAAACTCATGTATTATCATCTTTCTTTTTTGGACGATGATGGACGCGCCAGGACATGTGCGGGGCGGATATCGCAACCGAAGACACCGCAATTCGCTGGATGCTGACCGTAGGTTGGGTGTGGGCTCGGCATTGGGCTTGCCATTACGACTGGTCTGCGATGGAGTTGTGGTGCCATGGGCGGTGTGTGGCTCGGGTCCCAGCTCCCACGTTCGATAGGTCGCTTGCCCTCGCTTATGGGCCGGCTGCGACCGCAATCGGACAAAATTTGAAATTTCCCGGCGTCCCAAAATCTCGCCACTGGCCTGGGGCGGAAAATGGCGCACGAAAACCTCGAGCAGGACGTCATCACGTCTGACTTCGATTGCATACGCCTTCGTGGCGCATTTTACGGACAGGATTTGTATAAAGAATAATTTATACACCGTCTGGTGGCAAAGGCCACAGACAAGACGGCCAGGCTGCACTTATATAATTTATGCGTCATTCCGCCGCGCCCGTGGGGCTTAAGGCGATGCAGTACCAGCTTTCATTTTTGGATGATACGGGTGCGCCCGGGAGGTGTGTACTTCGAAGCCGACAGCACGGCCATTCTCTGGATGAGGATCGTCGGCGCTGAACGGTGTCTGCGGAGTTGCGGTGCAAGCGACGTTGTGTCGCCCGTATCCCCGCTCGCGTTCTTCGGCGAGCTTGGAATTCCCAGTGGTATCTCTGGCGAGACGTATAAACCGCTTTTGTCCAATCCGCTTTGATTTAGATCAAGGCGGAAAACCTCGGTTAACTATAGCTAAATCGTTGGGCGCGTGCGCGAACACCTAGCTTCCCAACGGGGATCACCACAGAGATGAATTACCAACTTACTTTTTTGGATGACTCGCGGCGTGTCCAAGACGTATGGGAAGCAAATTTCGAAACCGAGCACACGGCGATTTGCTGGATGTGGCTCGCAGGCGGTGTGTGCGCTCTGCATGACGACTGGTCTATGATGGAGCTGTGGTGCCGGAAGTGCTGTGCCAGCCCGGTCAAAGAGTGCCCGAGGGCTCCATCTGGAAGAGAAGATTGCTGTATCGCTCGGGTCCCGGCGAGTTTCTTGAGGCAATCCGGAAAATCAGAACAGCACCGTCGCGCAAGACCACTCATTCTCATCGTGGAACGTGACGAATTCATCGCTACATCCCACGAGGGCATGGTTCTCGACGCCGGATACTCAGTTGGTGCGTCGTGGCCAGATTACGCGTCAGCCGGGAAGTGGCTGAGCGCCCACAATCCCGATGCGGCGATCATTGACGTAAAGTTGCAGGACAAATCTTGCGTCGAACTCGCAAAAAAGCTGTCCGTGCGAGAAATACCGTTTCTCGCGGTCTCAGGTTATCCCGCCGACACGCCGGGTGTTAATCGGATTTTCCGGCCTGTCCCTTGGCTGGAAAAGCCCGTCACCCCAGCCGGGTTGCAGTTGGCACTGCGCAGCATTCTTTAAAGCGGAAAGTGGTCCGGAGCCCTTATAGCTTCCGAAAGCCTGCGCTGGGCCGGGGCAGACCTCGCGCAGAGGGGATGCTACCCTGGGCCGCGCAGGGCGCATGAAAATATCACGGCCTGACCAGCGCATCCGGGATCCGTCCGGAACGAAAGCGCCGCGCTAAGCTGGCGGCAAGAAGGCTGCCTTAGACATTCGAAAAAATAGCGTCCGGGACGCTGTCTCTTCTTCACTTTCCAACATTTGCGCGTAACATGCCATCACCTAGGACTGAAACCGCCGCGGGGAACCGGCCGAGTTTCCGGTTTGGGCCGAAGTTTTGTTTGGGCCTGCTACCAGAACCACATCATGTTGCACCGTTTTGCTCGCGTAACCATGTGCCCGGAGTGCCGAGATGAGCGATAGGAGAGGTTTTGACGGCCCGGCGTATCAAGAGTTATTATTCGTCGAGCCCCAACTTCCAGTCGAGGCTCTCGCTTCCGTTCGCTCGCGGCGCATCGTGGCGCTCTTTTTCGATCTTATTTTCGTTTCCGTTCTTTCGTTTTCGCTGTGGCTTGCGCTTGCCGTTTTAACCTTCGGTCTTTCCCTCTTCATTTTGCCGCCGCTGTTTCCAGCCGTGGCGTTTTTCTATAACGGCCTCACAATCTCTGGTTATCGTATGGCGACGCCCGGCATGCGGGCGATGGATCTCGAAATGCGTTTGACGAGCGGCGCGCGAGTGCCTTTTCTCAATGCCGCCGTGCATGCGGTGCTCTTTTATGTGAGCACCATGTTCCCGCCTATTTTTCTTGTCTCGCTTGTGAGCGCGAACAAAAGATGTTTGCATGATATGTTCGCGGGCGTCATCGTCACCCGGCGATTCCTGTGACGAAGAGGAATTTTCAGCTCATGTTTTCCGGCGGCCAAGCAGCCGCGAGAGTCACGCATGCTCCAAAAAAGGCGCGGACTCTTTGGATAAAATCATGCGAATATAGTGATAGAAACCATGAACGATCGAACTTGGTGCGATCATGGTCTAGGAGCCCTGCTTCCACAAACCAAAAGAAGGCCCGCCGGAATTGACGCGAGAACCGCGCGACGCACCGCAGTTTTATCTGACGGCGCCTTCGCCGTGCCCCTATCTGCCGGACCGGCAGGAGCGCAAGGTCTTCACCCATTTGATCGGCCGCCGCGCCGTGGCGCTGAACGACCAGCTCACCCAATCGGGGTTCCGGCGTTCGCAGACCATCGCTTACCGGCCTGCTTGCGAAAATTGCCGCGCCTGCGTGTCGGTCCGCATCAAGGCGGGTGAATTCTGCCTTTCGCGGAATTTCCGGCGGATTGTCGAGCTCAATCGCGACATTGCGGGAACGGTGGCGCGGCCGGAACCCACGTCCGAACAATATTCACTCTTCCGCCGCTATCTTGACGCGCGGCATGGCGATGGCGGCATGGCCGACATGACGGCTATCGACTATGCGACGATGATCGAAGACAGCCATGTCGAGACCCGCCTCATTGAATACCGGCTTTCC
>VDMG01000158.1:0-5999 GCA_006514895.1 Beijerinckiaceae bacterium | reverse complement strand
CCGCCTGCCTGACCGATCTCCTCGCCGACGGCCTGTCGATGGTCTATTCTTTCTATGTGCCGGAGGAACAGCAGCGTTCGATCGGCACCTATATGATCCTCGATCATATCGAACGCGCGCGCCGTCTCGGCCTGCCGCATGTCTATCTCGGCTACTGGGTCGAAGGCTCGCGGAAAATGGCCTATAAGGCGCGCTTCCTGCCGCAGGAGCGGCTCGGCATGAACGGCTGGGAGCGGGTGGAATAAACTTCCGCACGCCGGTGTTTCGGGTTTTCCTCAACCGAACCGGTTGTTCTTGGGAAAGCCTTTCGGCGGCAGGCTCCCGGCTTCGGCGCGGTTACCGGTCCAGTCGCGCAGATCAGCCGCCGAAACGTTAAAGCTGCGCCCCGCCGAATCTTTCCAAGTCAACCCTTCGGCGAGATAAAAGACCTTTGCATCGGAAATCCCTCCATCCCTGTATTTTTGCAGGCGGACACCCTTGCCGCGTGGCATCTCCGGCAATTGCGCGAGTGGAAATATCAGAAGCTTGCGGTTCTCGCCGATCACCGCCACATGATCGCCTTCGGCGGCGACGATGAGCGCCGCTTGCGTCGGCTTTTCCACGTTGAGAAGCAGTTTGCCTTTGCGGGTGCCGCCAACCATCTCGTCCTGGCTCGCGATGAAGCCGCGGCCATCACTTGCGGCAACCAGCATTTTTTGGACCGCGGCATAGGGGAAGACGGCTTTGATCGTCTCGCCTTCCGCGATATCGGCCATCAAGCGGATGGGTTCGCCCTGGCCGCGCCCGCCCGGCAGCTTGGCTGCCTCAAGCGTGAAAATCCTGCCGTCGCTCGCGAGCACCAGAATTTTTGATACGGTTTCGGCGAAAAACGAAACCGCCAATGTGTCGCCGCCCTTAAATTGCAAGGCGCCAAGATCGTCGACATTGCCTTTGAGAGCGCGAATCCAGCGCTTCTCCGACACCACAATCGTCACCGGCTCGCGTTCGATCATCGCCCCCGCAATATCGTCGATGGCGATATCGGGCAGCTCCCCGAAACTCGTGCGGCGGCGCCCTATCTTCGTGTCGGGACCGTATTTCTTCTTGAGCTCGCGAATTTGCGCGGCGATCGCCTTCCATTGCTTGGCCTCGTCGCCGAGCAATCCCTCGATCTCGCGTTTTTCCTTGGCGAGATCGCTGTTTTCGCGGCTCAACTGCATTTCCTCGAGCTTGCGCAAACCGCGCAGCCTTGTGTCGAGGATATAGGTGGCTTGCACATCGGAGAGGTCGAAGCTTGCCTTCAACTCGTCCTTCGGATCCTCCGCCTCGCGGACGATGGCGATCACCCTGTCGAGATTGAGGAAGACGATGAGCATGCCGGCGAGAACTTCGAGGCGGTGCTCGATTTCGGCACGCCGATGGCGCGAACGGCGCAGAAGAACTTCGCGGCGGTGGTCGAGCCATTGGCGCAAGGCCTCCTTTAAGGAGACGACGCGCGGCACGACGCCATCGGCGAGGAGGTTCATATTCATCGGAAACCGGCTCTCCAACTCGGTTAGCTTGAAGAGCTGCTCCATCATCATTTCGGGATCGACCGCACGGGCCCGTGGCTCCATGAAGACCCTTATATCCTCGGCGGATTCATCACGGATATCGGCAACGAGCGGGAGCCTTTTCTCGGCGAGAAGCTCGGCGATCTTTTCGATGAGCTTCGACTTCTGCACCATATAGGGAATTTCGGTCACGACGGCTGCCCAGACGCCGCGGCTAGCTTCTTCCTTCGCCCAGCGCGCCCGAAGGCGGAACGAGCCACGCCCGGTGCGATAAGCTTCCGCGATCGTTTCGCGGGGTTCGACAAGGATGCCGCCGGTCGGGAAATCCGGTCCCGGCACGAAATCCAACAATTGATCCACTGTTGCATTCTTATGCGCGATAAGATGCAGCGCCGCGTCGCAGAGTTCGGCAAGATTATGCGGCGGGATCGAGGTTGCCATACCAACCGCAATTCCTTGCGCGCCATTGGCAAGGAGGTTCGGCAAGGCGGCGGGCAGGACAATCGGCTCTTTCTGGTCGCCCGCATAATTCTCGCGGAAATCCACGGCGTCTTGGTCGATGCCCTCGAGCAAGAGCCGCGCGACATCGGTCATTCGCGCTTCGGTGTAGCGATAGGCAGCGGCGCCATCGCCATCGATATTGCCGAAATTGCCCTGGCCGTCGACGAGCGGATAGCGCGAGGAAAAATCCTGGGCGAGCCGGACAAGCGCGTCATAGATCGCCTGATCGCCATGCGGATGGAAAGAGCCCATCACGTCGCCGACGATTTTCGCGCATTTCTTGAAGGCGGCAGCTGGATCGAGACGCAAAATATGCATGCCATAGAGGATGCGCCGGTGGACCGGCTTCAGCCCGTCGCGGGCATCGGGCAAGGCCCGCCCCATGATGGTCGAGAGCGCATAGGCGAGGTAGCGCTCTTCGAGAGCCTCGCGCAGATTGACGTCTTCGGCCTTCCCGCTTGGAGCAAGCGTCGGCGGCATGACATTTTTTCCCATGCGGCGAGGCCTAGACGACCCTCTGCGTTGAATCAAGTTCCGCGTTTGTTCTTTTGGACTTATTCACGGAATTGACGCGACGCGTTGCGGTGCCGAAAGACAAAAGCAAACACGCTGGACCGGCAAATGGACACGTCTTTTGATGGATTGCTTTGGAAGCGTGGCCGAATGCTATCTATCCGGCATATTCGATGTCGATGTTCTCTTTGTTCGCCAGCATTTGCACCGCTTCCTTGGCGAGCGGATCGAGTCCCTCGCCACCCTCGGCTAAATGATGGACGATTTTCTTGCGCATGCTCGGATCCCAGAACCGGGTCAGATGATTGGCGATCCCGGCAACCGCTTTTCCATGCTCCTGGGGCGCGAAAAATTTGCCGATCTGGTTTGCCATATAGATCAGCTTCTTGGGTGACGACGGGTCATGCGACATGATGCTGGGCTCGATCGATGATGCGTTGATGATGGGTGAAGACTTCGAAATCGCGGCCGCGCGCGATCGCAACCAGCGTGATGCCGCAGACCTCCGCGAGGCGCACGCCAGCCGCCGTCGGCACCGACACGGCGGCAATGACTGGCGCCCCGAGCCGCGCCGCTTTTTGGATGAGCTCGATCGAAACACGGCTCGTGAGAAGCACGATACCATGCGCCGCCGCCTCTCCGCCCCGGGCGAGCGCGCCAATAAGTTTATCGAGCGCATTTTGGCGGCCGACGTCCTCCCGCACGCAGATCAGGCCCCGGGCCGGAACCCAAAAGCCCGCGGCGTGAACGGCGCGGGTTTCCCTATTCAGCTTTTGTCCAGCCGAAAGCGAAGCCATGGCCTCGACGATCGCCTCGGAATTGAAACGGCTGGCATTGGAGACAACAGGCGCCGGCCGCGCCGCTTCTTCAAGGCTTTCGATGCCGCAGAGTCCACACCCCGTCGGCCCCGCCATGCTTCGGCGGCGGGCGGCATAGGTTTTCGCACGGCCCTCTAGTAACCAGGTCCTGAGCTCGATGCCGAGTGGCATTGAGACAATTTCGAGACTGGTAATCTCAGCTGGCGCCTCGATCAAACCCTCGGTGAGCGCGAAACCAACCGCGAAATCCTCCAAATCAGCAGGCGTCGCCATCATCACGGCATGGGTCGTGCCGTTGAATGTGAAGGCGATCGCCGACTCTTCCGGCACCGAGCGAACGGAAGCCGATACCTCGCCGCTTCGCCACGCGAGGCAAGCAACGCTATGTGAAGGCGGCGGCGGCGTGCTGCCGCCGTCGTCAATGATATCTTCTGTCATTCGGCGGCTTCGGCTGCCTCGGCGATGCGGCGGCTTTGCTCGGCCTGTTCGCGATAGCGCTCCTGCCAGTCGGTCGGTCCATTCGAACGCGAGATTTGCACGGCCGTGACCTTGAATTCCGGACAATTGGTCGCCCAATCGGAGAAATCGGTGGTGACGACATTGGCTTGCGTGGACGGATGGTGGAACGTCGTGTAAACGACACCCGGCGCGACACGATCCGTGACGAGCGCCCGCAGGGTCGTCTCCCCGGCGCGGCTTGCGAGCTTCACCCAATCGCCATCATTGACGCCGCGTTGTTCGGCGTCGTGCGGATGGATTTCCAGACGGTCTTCCTCGTGCCAGGCGACATTCGCGGTGCGGCGCGTCTGTGCCCCGACATTATAATGGCTGAGGATGCGCCCGGTCGTGAGCAGCAGCGGATAGCGCGGCCCCGTCCGCTCGTCGGTTGCCACATATTCGGTGATCACGAATTTGCCCTTGCCCCGCGCAAAGCCGCCGATGTGCATGATTGGCGTCCCTTCTGGCGCCTTCTCATTGCAAGGCCATTGGACTGAACCAAGCTCGTCGAGTTTGGCGAAGGATACTCCCGCGAAACTCGGCGTCGTTGCCGCGATCTCGTCCATGATCTCGCTTGGGTGCGCGTAATTTATCGGCACGCCCATGGCTTGGGCGAGCTTCACCGTGATCTCCCAATCGCCAAGGCCGTTTTTGGGGCTCATCACCTTGCGCACACGCCCGATACGCCGCTCGGCATTGGTAAATGTCCCGTCCTTTTCCAGGAAGGAACAACCCGGCAGGAAGATGTGCGCATAGTTCGCCGTCTCGTTGAGGAAGAGATCCTGGACAATCACGCACTCCATGGCGGCAAGGCCCGCCGATACATGATGCGTGTCGGGGTCGGATTGGAGGATGTCCTCGCCCTGAATGTAAATTCCCATGAACGTGCCTTCGACGGCCGCGTCGAGCATGTTCGGAATACGCAGGCCAGGCTCCCTGTCGAGCGCGACGCCCCAAAGGTTTTGGTAGATCGTGCGGGCGGTCTCATCGGAGACGTGCCGATAGCCCGCGAACTCATGCGGGAAGGAACCCATGTCGCAGGCCCCTTGCACATTGTTCTGGCCGCGCAACGGATTGACGCCGACGCCGCGACGGCCAAGGTTTCCGGTCGCGAGCGCGAGATTGGCGATCGCGAGCACCGTGGTCGAGCCCTGGCTGTGCTCGGTAACGCCGAGCCCATAATAGATCGCCGCATTGCCGCCGGTGGCATAGAGCCGCGCCGCCTTGCGGATGAGATCGGCCGGAACGCCTGAGACCTTTTCACCCGCTTCCGGGCTGTTGCGCTCCTCAGAGACAAATTCCGCCCAATCCCGGAATTCCGCAGGATCGCAGCGTTCCTGCACGAAAGCCTCGTTGACCAGCCCTTCGGTGACAATCACATGGGCAAGCGAGGTCACGACCGCGACATTGGTGCCAGGCTGCAGGGGAAGGTGATAGTCGGCCTCGACATGCGGTGTCCGAACAAGGTCGATACGGCGGGGATCGAGAATAATAAGCTTGGCGCCCTCGCGCAGTCTTTTTTTCATCTGCGAAGCAAAGACCGGATGCGCATCGGTCGGATTCGCCCCGATAATCATCACCACATCGGTTTCATCGACCGAATCGAAGTCTTGGGTTCCTGCCGACGTGCCGAAAGCTGTCCCGAGGCCATAGCCGGTCGGTGAATGGCAGACCCTGGCGCAGGTATCAACATTGTTGTTGCCAAAACCGGCGCGGACGAGTTTTTGGATGAGGTAGGTCTCTTCATTGGTGCAGCGCGAAGAGGTGATGCCACCGATCGCGTGCTTGCCGTATTTTGCTTGGATGCGTTTGAGTTCGGACGCCGCATAGGCGAACGCTTCGTCCCAAGAGACTTCGCGCCATGGGTCCGAGACCTTGGCGCGGATCATCGGCTTCAGGATCCGGTCCCGGTGGGTGGCGTAGCCATAGGCGAAGCGCCCTTTGACGCAGGAATGGCCGTGATTGGCCTTGCCGTCCTTGTAAGGAACCATGCGGACCAGCTCCTCGCCCCGCATCTCGGCCTTGAAGCTGCAGCCGACACCGCAATAGGCGCAAGTCGTGACCGCCGAATGTTCTGGCTGGCCGATCTCAATCAGCGACTTCTCGGCGAGCGTGGCGGTTGGACAGGCCTGGACGC
>VDMG01000268.1 GCA_006514895.1 Beijerinckiaceae bacterium | reverse complement strand
GCCGTACTCTCTGCACTCAACATTCCTTCGTCATTACGTGCTTTTTCCAAATCTATACGAGCCGCTCCCCAGCGTGCCGTTGCTCCAATTCGCTCAACGCTAGTGCGTCATTCCGCATGCGGTCATTCATTTCGTCAATGAGGTGTTCGCTGGCTTCCAATATCCCATTGGCGATTTTTGTCGCGTCGTCCGGAGTGAACGCGCGCACTGTGAGCACGACGATGCCAGATGGCATCTGTACCGAGGTCTCCACCATTGTTTTCCAATAGCGCACAAGCTTTTCGATCGGCTTCTCGGGGTTAAAAGCGCAAAATCGGGCGACGCCAGGCCGGCTGAATATCCCTCGCAAGTCAAGTTTGTGGTCGAGTTGTTCGACAATCGCCCGGCTTTGGATGAAGTTTAAAACAATTTGAGTGTCCTGGATGATCTGTACTGTAGGCACGCCCGTGAGGGCGGCCAGGCTGTCGAGTTTTGGAGCCGCGCCGCCACGAACGGTGAAACGTGCCTCCGCGGCATATTGGTCCGAGGCTATCAAGCCATAGTAGATCGCCGCGCCAATGTTTGGGATCACGACCATGACAATGAAGCTCACCATAAACGCGATTTGCAGGATCCGTTGCCCGGGCCGGGCGTTAAAGCCGTCGAACGAAAGACCCCTCCCGATCGAAAATCGCATCCTGCGGGCCGCATCGCGCAACGCCTCGGCGATGAGCTGAGAACGCTCACGCGGGCTGAGATTAACCCGGCGCCGATTAGCGTCTTCCGTGCTCATTTCCGTGGACATCTTTTTAGCCATTCGTTTTATCTTAGTCCTATCGTCTTACGTTTTACCGATTCATGCGATTGTACATTTCGATGGCCTCGTCCACCGTCGCGAACATGATCAATCGTCCATCGACCAAAACCGCGCCCCGATCGCAATATGTTTTGATTGTTTCCATGGAGTGGGAAACGACAATCAAATCCGCATTTTCGCGCGGCGGACGAAAGCCTGCGCGCATCGTCCCTGAAAGCGTGTATCTCCTACCGCGGTAATTTCATCGATCAAATAGCACCGCCATGGATAATCCAAACGCCAAGCGCGCCATCATACCGGAAGAATAAGTTTTGATCGGTGCATCTAGGTAATCGCCCAATTCCGAGAAATCCTCGACAAAATCCAAAACCTCCCTGACGTTCTGACCGTAAATTCGCGCTACGAAACGAACGTTCTCGCGGCCGCTCATCAACGGATGGAAGCCTCCGGCAAATCCAAGCGGCCAAGAGACGCGGACAGATCGCCGCACTTTGCCGGCGTTTGGAAGTTCGGTGCCAGCGAGAAGTCGCAAGGTGGTTGATTTGCCAGCGCCGTTGACGCCGAGCAACCCATAGGAGCAGCCACCGAAAACCGTGGATGATTTTTGTGTGATGTTGGGTTTTGTAAAATTTGAAAATATTGCTTAACTGGATCATGGCAGCCGCCATTGTTTTTAAGGAGTTATTTTGAGCCTCCGCGATGCTGTGGCAAGTATAGTCCTAAGATGGACTATAGTAACTTCTTGGTTGAAGTTTATGAACTCTCAATCGCCTTAATCGCCGCGCTATCGCCGCGCTGTTCATGCCGAATCGGCTTCTATCCGGCCATTATGGCAACATTTTTGCGGGGCCCGGCCCGCATGGGTTCGGAATGAAAAGACAACTAAAGTGCCGCACCGTCTGATGGCGATCTGGATCGAGGCGAGAGGCACCAGCGCGCTGAAGCGCGAGCTTAGAGCATGGTCCCAAAAAGTTGCAGACTTTTTGGATGAGATCATGCGACAAAACAAAGAGAGTGAGACCATGAGCGATTGAAGCGATCATGGTCGAAAGAGGTCCAGGCTGCGGTCCTTGTTATTCTTGCTAGCGTCGAAATGGACATCGAGGAGTTGCTGGGAATTTGGCGGGCGGTAGACGCCGGGTTCGCATGGCCCGGCCTCATCGTGGCGTTCGATTGACGACGGCCCGCCAATCGCTTGAAGAGAGCTAACCGGGCAATTTCGAAGCCAGAACGTCGGCCTTCTGGATCGAAGGTGGTTCTGCCAGCAAGTCTCCCGCTTTCGCCATCAACACGGCGGCCACTTTTCCGGCCAAATGCGCTTGCCGGCCGGCTTCATCGGGAAAAGCGTCGAAGATGGCGAAGGTTGAGGGTCCGAGACGAACGCCGAACCAGGCAATCGTCGCCGGTTCAGCCTCGGCTAAAGGCAGACCGCCCTTGAGAAATTCCGCAACGTCGGCCTCCTTGCCGGGCTTCGCTTCAAGCCGGACAAATAGTGCAACATTGACCTTCTGATGGCTCCCGCCGCCAGTCTGAGCAAAAACCTGAGAGGTGGACGAAACGGCCGCAGCCGTTCCCAACGCGGCAAGGAATTCACGGCGCTCCATGGTTTTCTCCTTCCAAATTTGACGCTGATTAAGGGATTTCTCTCCTATTCGGAGCTCAACCGGCATTCCCTGGACCGCCGCCGGTTGCAGACGTAATCTGGTTCCCTTCCACGATCCCGGCAAGATGGAGCCGTTGCGTTTGGCAGCAGACCCGCCAGGATCCCGAAACGCCATCCATTCATGATTGGGCTCGATCATCCGGCAACCTTGGAAAAATCGGCGACCGCGTGCATCGCGCTTCGCAAGCGGTTTAAGAGCCGCAGGCGATTGAGCCGCAGCTCCGGATCTTTGTCGTTGACCGTCACATTTTCAAAAAATGCATCGACCGGCGGCCGCAGCGAGGCCAAGGATTCCATCGCATCCTCAAAGGGCGTTTGTCCCGCGCATTCGGGCCGGCCGATGTGTTCGAAAGCAAACTTCAGTTTATCCGGTATTTCGACGCTGATATTAGCTATTACTTCCCAAAGAACTTTTTCCGGGCGGTCTTTAATAAGTAAAGGATCAAAATCGCCGTCGAAGGCTTCCGGCCCATCGTTTTTTTCCTCCGCGCGCAGTATATTGGTGGCGCGCCGGTAGCCAGCGAGCAAATTCTTACCCTCCTCCGTATCGAGGAAACGCTGAAGCGCCTCGACGCGGGATACAATCAGGAGGAGATCGTCTTCTCCCAAAGCAAACACCGCGTCGATGAGATCGTATCTTGTGCCGCGCTCACGCAAATAGACTTTGAGCCGGTCGTTGAAAAAGCTCATGAGCTGCTTGGATAACTCCTCCGGGCGAGACACGTCCCCTTTGGCCGTAAGATCAGCCTGCGCGTAGGCCTTCGCAAAAAGAGAGCGCAGCGGAAGGCGTAACTTGTTTTCGAGGATGATCGCGATGACGCCGAGCGCGGCGCGGCGCAAGGCATAAGGATCCTTGCTGCCGGTCGGCTTTTCGCCGATGGCAAAGAAGCCCGTCAGCAGGTCGAGCTTATCGGCGAGCGCGACGCTGATCGCGACTGGCCCGGATGGGACCCGGTCGCTTGGGCCTTGCGGCTTGTAGTGATCCTCGATCGCCTCCGCGACGCTTGCGTCCTCGCCCTGCGCGCGCGCGTAATAGCGTCCCATCACGCCCTGCAATTCAGGAAATTCACCGACCATTTCCGAGGTCAGATCGGCCTTGGCAAGAAGTGCCGCCCGTTCGGCGAGGGCTTTCCCCGCGCCAGTCAACGGAGCAATGTCGCGAGAAAGCCGAGCAAGTCTTTTGGCCCGCTCTCCCTGGCTGCCAAGCTTTTCGTGAAAGATGATTTGGTCGAGTTTGGCCAATCTGTCATCGAGTTGGATTTTGAGATCGGTCTCGAAGAAAAACTTGGCGTCGGCGAGCCGCGCCTGGACGACTCGTCCATTCCCGGCGGCAATCGCGGTGCCGCCATCGGGCGCCTCGATATTCGCCACGAGCACGAATTTGTTGCTGAGTTTCCCGCTGGCTTGCTCCTTCAGCACAAAACATTTCTGATTAGCGCGTATCGTTGTCCTGATCACTTCCGGCGGAAGATCGAGAAACGCCGAGTCGAATTCGCCGGTCAGCACCACCGGCCATTCGACCAGCCCCGCGACCTCATCGAGAAGCGCCTCATCCTCGACGAGTTCAAGCCCTTGCGCCAGTGCGAGATCGCGCGCGTCATGAAGAATGATGTCGCGCCGCCTTGCGGGATCGAGCACGACTTTGGCTTTTTCCAGCGCCGGGACGTAATCGTCAAATCGGCGCACTTTGATTCTTCCGGGCGCCATGAATCTGTGGCCGTATGTGAAATTGCCAGCGCTCAGGCCATCGACAGCGAAAGGGATCACCTCCGGGTCTTCCGTCTCTGGGCCGAATGTGGCGAGGACCGCGTGAAGCGGGCGCACCCAGCGCAAGGCGTCGGGACGGGCCGAGGCGGTACCCCAGCGCATGGATTTTTGCCACGGAAAGCTTTTGATCACGGCAGGCAAGACCTCGGTCAAGACATCGAGCGTATCCCTGCCCTTTTGCTCGATGATGGCGGTATAGAATTCGCCTTTCTTGAGGTCCCTCTGGATTTTGGCCTCGCCCAATGATGCGAGGCCCGCGCTCTTCAAAAAGCCTTGCACGGCGGCCTTAGGTGCGCCGACGCGCGGCCCTCGCTTTTCCTCGCGTGTATCCGGCTGGCGGGCTGGCAAGCCCGAAATGTGCAAGGCGAGCCGCCTCGGCGTGGCGAAGCTCGCGGCGCCTTCGTGCAAAAGGCCGCGCGCGCGCAAGGCTTCGGTGACGAGCCGGCGGAGATCGTCGGCCGCCTGTGCCTGCATGCGGGCGGGGATCTCCTCGGAAAAAAGTTCAAGAAGAAGGTCTGGCATTGTGTCGTTTCAGCCCGGAATCGTGCCGTTGCGTGGTAAGCGCAAGCAAGTGCCGTCTTCTATAGACGGAGCTTGCCGGATAAGAAAATCCCGCGCCGTAAAATCGCGCGGCTGCAACGATTTTCGACGGAACGGGAACAAAGCAGACAGGCAGGCGTTTGCAGAACCTCACAGGAGGAGTGTCATGGATACAAAACGAATGTCCTTGGTCTCCGGTGCCGCCTTGCTCGCGCTTACCGGGACCGCCTCAGCCGGTCCCATGAGCGTAGCGAGCTCGGAAGTCGTAGCGCCACCGCAACCACAGATCGAGCGGCTGGCCACTACGGGTATCCTTACGGATATTACCCGCATTATTATTACTATTAATTGGGGCGACCAGGGTCGAACGCCATAACACGGACGGGCGCGGGTTCCGCGCCCGGCGAATGGCGTTGATGCCTGGGCCCGGAGGGGGGTGGCTTCGCATGGTCTGGCGCCAGTGCCCGCTTGCGCGCAATCTTACCCAAATGTCGCATCTGAAACATCTAGGTAAGTTCGGGCTATAAACGAAGCTTGTCCCGAAAAACTGAGGCAGAATTAAAATTGAAGCGACCAATTTTGGAACTCCGGAACAATTGATCGATACGGTACCCCAGTTGAATATGTTGATGGGAGATGCCGCATGAATAAAAAAGCAATTGCCGCAATTTCGGGAGCGACCTTGCTCGCGCTGACCACAACCGCTTCGGCCGGGTCTGTGAGTGAAACAAGTTCGACGGCAATCATGCCGCCGAAGCATCATAGTTACGTCTGGCGTCACGGCTGGCGCTATGGTTGGTACCGTTCCAAAAACCCTCAATACGCCTGGTACGGTGACAAATATTATGCTTGGAACCCGGTTGCGGCGGCGGCGGGGGCTGCTGTGGGTTTGGCTGCGCTTCCACTTGCACTGGCAACTGGCGGCTTGCCCTATTACAACTATTCTTACTATGGATATCCGTATTATTATTTCTAAGTTCGGATGTGGGCACGATCGCAATTTGCCTGACGGCGCAAAGATTGTTGCCTCTCGATCGCGAAGATTTTGGATTGCACGAACATAAAATCGTGAACGCGATCGATTCTTGGAGTCGAGAGCGGGATGCGAGGGTTTTTATTTTTCCTCATCCCGCTCTGGTAAAGCAGGCGCACAGCGGCGACAGTGGTGCACCCGCAGCGTCCACCCTTATCCAACTCCCCCGCCCGCCTCTGTCTTCAGCCAGGCCGCGCCGCAAGCCTTGGCAAGATCGCGCACTCTTAGAATGTAGCTTTGCCGCTCGGTGACCGAAATGACCCCGCGCGCGTCAAGCAGATTGAAAATATGGGATGCCTTGATGCACTGATCGTAGGCGGGCAGCACCATCGATGGCTGCTCGCCCTCGTCGCTAGACTTCAACAGTGCGCGGCATGCGGCTTCCGCATCCTTGAAGTGCTGGATCAGGACGCCGGCATTCGCAGCTTCAAAATTATAGCGTGAATATTCCGCCTCGGCCTGTTTGAAGACATCGCCGTAAGTCACCTTCTCGGCCCCTTCGCGGCCGTTGAAATTCAAATCATAGACATTGCCGAGGCCTTGCACATACATCGCAAGCCGCTCGAGGCCATAGGTCAATTCGCCGGAGACGGGCGCGCATTCAATTCCCGCGACCTGCTGAAAATAGGTGAATTGAGAGACCTCCATGCCATCGCACCAGCATTCCCAGCCAAGCCCCCAGGCACCGAGCGTCGGGCTTTCCCAATCGTCCTCGACGAAGCGAATGTCGTGGAGGCCCAGATCAACGCCGATCGCTTCGAGAGAGGCCAAATAAAGCGCCTGGAGATCGTTCGGCGAAGGTTTCAGGATGACTTGGAACTGATAGAAATGCTGTAACCGGTTCGGGTTCTCGCCGTAACGCCCATCCTTGGGCCGGCGCGAGGGCTGAACGTAGGCGGCCTTCCAAGGGCGCGGCCCCAGTGCACGCAGCGCGGTCGCCGGATGAAATGTTCCGGCTCCCATTTCCAGGTCATAGGGCTGCAGGATCACGCAGCCCTGCCCGGCCCAGAATATCTGAAGGTTTAAAATGAGATCCTGGAAGGAGCCAGCCGTGCCGGGCGAACCGGAACGTTTTTCGTTTGCCGCGCGTGCCGCATTCGTCATGATTTGCCGAGGTGAACGAGAAACCAGCTTCCTCGCCGCCCTTAAGCGCTAGGTGGCGAGGCGAACCAACGGAAAGGCCAAGCCGTAGAATATCTCCTGCTATTTCCATCAATGGGTCTGGGCAATGGCCTGGCGGCGCCTATTTTGTCAAGCCGTCACGCGCGCCACAAGGAAACGTCCTCTTCGTCCTTTATACCTAATGGAATTCGGGCGGGCGGCGATTTTCGTCTCAATACAATTGACCCGGAGGAGGGAAAAATGAAGCTTTTGAGGATAGCGGCCATTGCGGCGTTGACCGCCTATGGCAGTATGGCTGGAGCCGCTAAGGCGGCGCCCGCGGCGAGTTTTTTTTCCGGAGCGCCGACAGTGCGGACCCTGGCAACGCCAGCGCCCAAAGCCTCGGTCGAAAAAGCTTATTATTATCGCTGGCACAGGTGGCATCGCTGGCACAGATGGCATCGCTGGCACAGGTGGCATTATTGGCACCCGTATTACCACCGCTATTATTGGCATCCCTACCGCCATTATTATTACCGGCGTTACTATTGGCATCCTTATTACCACCGCCGCTACTACTGGCATCGGTATTATTGGTAATAGGCCAGGGTGAAGAAGCGCGCGCCGCAATGGAAAGGCCGGCGGTTCCGGCTTTTCCTACAGAGTCATTGTGACATGAAAACTTCATAAAAACAGGGCTTTAGCAACGTCATCGAACACGGGACCGCTTGACCCAGACGACGATAAAGGGCATGTTCGGCAAGCTGGTTGCGGAAGTGTTGCAAACTACCATCACCACTATCATCACCACTACCACCACGAGATGTAGGTTTCCTTGGCTTATTTTTGAAAAATCGGTGTCTTCGGCGCACGGGGACACCCTCCCGGAAAGATCAAATACTTTCGATTACTGTCGTGGCGCCTCTCTGAACCCGCGCGTTTGCCAGCGATTTTGACCCAGCAATACTGCGGAGGCAATTTTGTGATGATTCAGGTGATGCAAGCCAGATGGCTCCAACAATCTTCGTAACTTACTGGAGAGAAACATGCGTACAAGATCGAAATTCATGTTTGCCGCGGGCGCAATTCTAGCGATGACCCTTGGCTTTTCTAGCGATGACCCTTGGCTTTCCTTGTCTAGCAAAAGCGGCCCCCTTGGCCGGGTTCGCGGCAGCCGTTCCGGCCGTGCAGTTGACGGGTGAATGCGCCGCGTCCGAAGCCCTGCCGGAAAAAGCCTATTACTATCGCCGTTCTTATCATTGTCACTATTATCGTCGCCCCTATTACCATCGCCGCTATTACCACCGCCGCTATTACCACCGCCGCTATTACTGAGAGCCTGACGCTGTTCTGTAAAAATCCAGGCGTCACTGCAAAGCGTCTCCACCCGCAAAGGAGACGCCTTGCGGCTGAACTTCTCACCAATCTATCAACATAGCGCCCCTGTGGATGGCCTCAACGGCGGGGGTGAACCCCGTCCCATCATGAAGAACAAGCGGCGGCGCGATCGCGAGCGGCGCGCGGCTGCCCTTTTTCCCGCGCACGAGAATCCGCCCGGCGCTGGTCCCCGGCCGAGGATAAACCGGCAGCACCGTGACGCCTCCGGCGCGCGTCGCCAGGGTTTCCAGAATCACCGGCAACGCAGCGGGGCGATGGATCAGGATAAATAACCCTCCGGGTGCAACCAGCGCCACCGCCGCTGCGATCCAGGCGGCGAGCGCCGCCGGACCCGCTGCTGGCATCACATGCGCCCGCCGCTTTCGGAGATCCGGCGAAAGCCGCACCCGGCCTGGATCGAGAAAAGGCGGATTGCTGATGACAAGCCCGGCGCTTTCGTCGATCAGTCCGGCGGCGCGCCTGCTGGCGGCCGACAAAAGATCGGCTTCGATGACATAACCGCGATCCGGCAGTCCATTTTGCAGAAGATTTTCCCGCGCCAATCCAGCGAGAAGAGAGTCATTCTCCAAAAGGCCAATACGCAGGCCAGGCCGCGCGATCGCCAAGGCCAAGCCAGCAGCGCCCACGCCAGCGCCGGCGTCGATGGCAAGGCCGGAAAAATCGTTTGGAGCCGCCGCCGCGAGAAGCACGGCGTCGGTGCCGTACCGGTGGCCTTCGGCCGGCTGCCGAAGCAACAGCCGGCCGCCGAGGAACGCATCCGTGACAAGCGGAGGCGAAACGCCGGCCGGCGCCTCAGCCATCACGCAATTCCGGGCCAAGTCCCGCTTCCTTCAAAACCTTCCGCGCGCGCCTCGACCTCGGCCGCGACAAGCACCCGGCGCGGCAAAAAGGACAAGGACCCTTCGAGAGCGCTCATATGCCGGTCGGCGAGGAAAACGGCGATGCCGGAGTCCGCGAGGATGGCTTCAACCCTTGAAATCAGCACGAGGTAGTTGGTGCGGAGAAGTTCGATCAATCCTGCGCCACCCGCATTTCGAAAGCCTACTTACAAGGAGAAATGCGCCAACTCATTGAGTTGAGTGTTTCCCCCTTTCAATCACACGATTGCATGCGATCGGGAAACGCTCTAGCAAGGATGCGTTGGCAAACCGATACCCCCTTGCTTGAGATCCTTAGAGATTGCGAGTCATTTTTCCCGATTATTTTTCCTGCAAGCCAGGATGATGCTTCGGGGATACCAAAACCGCCGCGCGGAACCTGCATCTGCGGGTGACGATCCCTGGGTGTTTATCAGTCACATACTTTACAGCGCATGTGTTCATCAGTTTGATTTGACGTTTATTGCGTCCTAATACAAGCCGGTCTTAATAGCCGCCGGGCTTTCGGAGAAATCAATCTTGGGCGTTGTCATCCCCCTCGAAGAAAAAATGCAGGAGCCCGGCATCGACGGGCTGCTCGCTCTGGTGACGGCCGACATGGAGCGGGTCAATCAGACGATCCTCTCCCGCGCTGCCTCAGATGTTTCGATGATACCGGAAGTCGCCAATCATTTGATTTCGTCGGGCGGCAAACGCCTGCGTCCCATGCTAACCTTGGCGACGGCCGGACTTTGCGGCTATGCCGGGACGGGCCATATCAAGCTCGCCGCCTCAGTGGAGTTCATGCACACCGCGACGCTTCTCCATGACGATGTCGTGGACGAGAGCGATTTGCGCCGTGGCAAGCTCGCGGCCCGCATGCTATGGGGCAATTCGGCGAGCGTTCTTGTCGGAGATTACCTTCTGGGCCAGGCCTTCAAGATGATGGTCGAGGTGGGCTCGCTGCCTTGCCTCGATGTTCTCTCCGCCGCCGCCGCCGTCATCGCCGAAGGCGAGGTCATGCAGCTTTCCGCCGCGAAGGACACCGAAACCAGCGAGGACGACTACCTCGCGGTGATCCGCGCCAAGACGGCCGCCTTGTTCGGCGCCGCTTCCGAAGTCGGCGCCTTGCTCGGGCAACGGCCAAAACCCGAGATCGCGGCCTGCCGCGGCTATGGCCTGAACCTCGGCATCGCGTTCCAGCTCATCGATGATGCGCTCGACTATGGCGGAACCTCGGCCAAGCTCGGCAAGAATGTCGGCGATGATTTCCGGGAAGGAAAAATCACCCTGCCGGTGGTTCTGTCGTTCCGGCGCGGTTCGCAAAAGCAACGGGAGTTTTGGCGCCGCACCCTGGAGCACGGCGAGATTGCCGAGGGCGACCTCGAAACCGCGATCGCGACCATGCACAAGCACCGCGCGCTCGAGGATACGATCGAGCGCGCCCGTCATTACGGGGCCATGGCACGCGACGCCTTGGAGTTGTTTCCCGCCTCGCCGTGGAAATTCGCCTTAAGCGACGTCGTCGATTTCTGCGTCAACCGCGTCTACTGACACCGACATCACGTCCGGCAAAGCCCAATGCATAAAGTGTCGGACTGGTCTCTGGCGCGAAATCTGAACGTCAAATCACAACGGTTTGCTTGCCGAAAATACGATCGCCTTTGCGGCAAACGTGAGAAAATGGCAAGGCGCGCCGCGCGGTTCGGACTACCGATATTCAATCTGCCCCATTCTGGCACGCGCCTCCGCCGCCGCTCGTAACCGGATCTCAAGCTTGCCCGACAATAATTATTGCGAGCGGGCGGCCGATCGCGCCAAGGCCTGCCGATGAGCGTGAGTCGCGCATGGTGTGTTCGCGGATCGGTTGGGTGGCGGGCGTGTTCGCGCCATGGTGCCTTGGCATGGCGCTTGCCGTTTCGATGAGTGCCGATGCCGGCCAGGAAGCCTCGTCCGGTGCGTCGCTGGCGCCCTTGCCTTTGCGCGCGCCAGCCCCGCCAGCTTTGTTGGTCCCGGCCGAACCCTCGGCGCAAGCCTCTGAGCTTGCCTCCGGGCTTGCTGTCGATTTTGGCGGGCTCTCGGGCGAAGCAGGCAAGATCTTGCGTGAGGCAAGTCTGTCGATTGGCAGTGGCGAAGACTTCCGCCGCCTGCCCGATGAAATCGAGCCGCGCGCCGATTTGAAACGCAACACGCGTCTATTTCCTTCGATCGACCACACCCATAAGGGAGACCCCTTGGTCGATTTGCGGCCGGAATTCGACTCGCGCCTTCGCGAGTCCCACGGCCTCGCCAAACTCCGCGCCGAAGACTTGCTTTTCCATCATGACGAAAACCTGCCGGCAGCCGGCTTCGCGATCTTAGATGACGAGGCCTCCCCCTCCGAAAGCGCCGCCTCCTTTGAGCCCTGGCCAGATGGCGACAGTCCGACCACGGCACATACCAGCGCCGGGGCGTCGCCGGGCCAGAACGGTTCTCCGGTAACGATGCGGCCGGCCGCGATCAACGAGCGGCTGATGCAGGGCGCAACGCCTTCGATCCGCCGCGCGATCGTGCTCGGATCGGCGACGCCTGCCCCGGCCGATTCGACGCCTGTCGAAGTAGTGGCGCTCCCAGGCGAGCCGCGCCGGGCGGCGCCTGCCATGGGCGAAGCGCCAGCGGCCGGGGCCCGGCCCAATTATGCGGCGCTCCTCGACCAGGACAAGTCGGCGCGGGAAAACCGTTGCCTTGCCGAAGCCATCTATTTCGAAGCGCGCGGCGAATCCGAGGAAGGTCAGGCGGCGGTGGCGCAGGTTGTCCTGAACCGCGTTGCAAGCGGCCTTTATCCGCCGACAATCTGCGGCGTCGTGTTCCAGAACCGGCAACGCTGGCATGGATGTCAATTCTCGTTCGCCTGCGAAGGCAAATCGCTGCGCGTCACCGAACCTGATGCTTGGCTCAAGGCCGAACAGATCGCCGCCGAAGTGACGAACGGCACGACCTATGTCTCAGATATTGCTGGCTCGACCCATTACCACGCCAATTATGTGCGCCCGCGCTGGGCAAGAAGACTTGAAAAGATGGACGTGATTGGGCATCATATTTTCTATAAGCTAAGGCCAGGGCAGAGCTGATTACCGCGAATTCGCGCCAGCTCCTCGAATTGCTGCGAAAGCATGATCTTCAGAAAAGTTACAGACTTTTAGAGAAGATCATGCGTGAAAACAAATAGATAGAGACCATAAGCCTTCAACTTGAAGCGGTGATTGCCGCAATGCTGTCTCTATCGATACCGGATTTGCCCAGGCATTCGGGCATCCGCGCCTGGTCACACTGAAAGCGCTATACCGGAAAGCGCAACGTTTGAGAGTAACCGGGGCAACGTAAAACGGCCATTTTCGTCGTGAGAAACTTATGTTGAACCCCGGCGGCCGGGAAATCGCCTCTTGCACGGAAAGACGCTCCGCATGCCGATCGAGATAAAGTCTGCCCAAAACTATTATGGCTGGCGTTGCCGCCGCCGCGCCCTGCGCAGATTTGCGGCGCTCTGTCTCGGGGCATTGTTTTTCCCCGCCGCGCTTGCGTGCGCGCAAGCCCGGAGTCGGGATAGCTTGGCCATCGCAACTCCTTTCGAAGTTGGCGAAAGCCCGTCCGGCAATTATCTTGCGGCGCTTGTCGCGGGCGAAGAGCACGATACGGTGGCCGCGGCGACGTTCTTTCGCGAGGCGCTGCGGTTCGATCCGCGCAATCCAAATCTGATCGAGCGCGCCTTCGTCGCGGCCGTTTCGAACGGCAATACGCAAGATGCCTTCGGCCTTGCCGATCGCCTGGTCGCGCACGATCCGAACAATAACCTCGCCAACCTTGCCCTGGGCATCAAGGCGATCAAGGCAAAGCGGTTCGCCGCCGCCCGCGCCTATTTCGCGAAGGGCGGCACCAGCCAGCAGCGCGATATTACCGCCACTCTGCTCACCGCTTGGACCTACGCTGGCACCGGCGATACGCGCCACGCGCTCAACCTCGTCGATAAGCTCCGCGGCGAAAATTTCGAGGTTTTCCGGGACTATCATGCCGCGCTCATCGCCGATGCCGCAAATGATCCGAAGGAAGCCTTGAAGCGCATGAAGGCGGCCTATGCCGCCGACAAGAACACTTTGCGTCTTGTCGATGCCTATGCCCGCTTCATGGTTCGCCACGGCGACCCGAACGAAGCAGTTCGCGCCTATGGGGCCTTCGATGAAATCCTCCCCAACCATCCCGTTGTCACCGCGGCGCTCGCCAACATCAAGGCGGGCAAACCGGTTGAGCCGCTGATCAAGAATGCCCAGGAAGGCGCGGCCGAAGTGCTTTATGGCCTTGGTGCCGCCGGCGGCCAGCAAGGCGACGAGATCGCCGCCATGATCTACCTCCGGCTCGCACTCTATCTTACCCCGCAAAACAGCCTCGCCATCATCACCTTGGGCGACCTCTGCGAGCGCATCAAGCAGAACGAACAAGCCATCGACGTCTATGGAATGGTGCCGGAGAGCGATCCCTTGCGCACCACCGCCGATATCCAGACCGGCCTGATTCTCGAAACCTTGGGTCGCCCAGACGAGGCCGCCAAATATCTCAAGCGGATCGTCGACGAAAACCCGAAGAACGTGGATGCTCTCTCCGCGCTTGGCAATCTGCAACGCGCCCACAAGCAGTATGCGGAGGCGATCGACACATATTCGCGGGCCTTGGCCGGAAAGAGCAAGCCCGAGAAAACCGATTGGCCAATTTATTATTTCCGGGGGATTTCCTACGAGCGCGAGAAGCGGTGGCCCGAAGCGGAGGCCGACCTCTTGCAGGCGCTCGCCCTTTATCCCGATCAGCCGCTGGTCTTGAACTATCTTGGCTACAGCTGGGTCGATCAGAACATGAACCTCGACGAGGGCTTCAACATGCTGCGCCGGGCGGTCGAACTGCGGCCGACCGACGGCTATATCGTCGATAGTCTTGGCTGGGCGAATTACAAACTCGGCCGCAACGACGAGGCCGTGAAGCAACTCGAACGCGCGATCGATCTCAAACCTTCGGATCCGGTGATCAATGATCATCTTGGCGACGCCTATTGGCGGGCGGGGCGCAAGCTCGAAGCACACTTCCAATGGAACCATGCCCGCGATCTCGATCCCGAACCGGAGGATAAGGTCAAGATCCTGCAGAAGATCGATCGTGGTCTCGACGACGAGCCACATCCGGCCGCGGCTGAAGCCGGACCGAAAAAAAGCGGGGGCTGATCGCGGGAACTGAAACGCCAAACACCATGAGGCACATCGCGAGGCGCGCGGCACGTGTGCGCCTTCCGGTCTCATTCAACGGACTTTGACCGCGGTTCTCCTTGCCAAAAATTCTCACCGAACGCGCGCCTGCAAAAGTCAATCTGACCCTGCATGTCGTCGGCCGCCGCGCCGATGGCTGGCACGATCTCGAAAGCCTGGTCGCCTTTTCGCGCGGGGGCGACGCACTCGCCTTGACGGAAGGGGAGGCTCTCGCGCTTTCGATCGAGGGCCCAGTGGCGGCGGCGGCGGGCCCTGTCAGCGACAATCTCGTTTTGCGCGCGGCACGCCATTTCGCGGACTGTTTCCCTAACGCCAAGCTCGGCGCCTTCCATCTTGTCAAACGCTTGCCCGTGGCGGCGGGCCTCGGCGGCGGATCGTCGGACGCGGCGGCGGCCCTGCGGCTGCTTGCCCGCGCCAATGCGGTTGCGCCCGGCGACGCGGGCGTGATGGACGCCGCGTGCGCAACCGGGGCCGATGTGCCGGTGTGTCTCATGCGCCGCGCGCGGATGATGCGGGGCGTGGGCGATGAGCTAGGCCCTCTCATCGCGCTGCCGCCGCTCATTGGCCTGCTCGTTAATCCGGGCGAGCCCGTCGAAACAAAAGCGGTTTTCGCCCGCATGAAGATCGCGCCGGGCAGCGCGACCGCTTTCGGCGGTCATCCCGAGTTTTCTCCCGACATGCCGGCGGAGACGTTGGTTGCGGCCCTGCGCAAGGGCCGCAACGACATGGAGTCGGCGGCGTGTCTGCTTGCGCCGGTCATTGGCGACGTGCTGTCCGTGCTTGGCGCTGCGCCCGGCTGCCGCCTCGCCCGCATGTCGGGCTCCGGCGCGACCTCCTTTGCGCTCTTCAAGGATTGCCGCTCCGCCGCGCGTGCCAAAAAAGCGATTCTCCGCGCGCATCCGTCCTGGTGGGCGAAGAGCTGCGTTTTGAATTGAGGCAAGCGGGTTAGAGCGTGATCGATTCAGGTGGAAGCGATCACGGTATGTGGGCTTACCTTAGGGAAGCGGTAATTCGCTCAAACCGCCTGAATGACGCCAGCGCGCCAGGAGCGGTCATGGCGCTGGCCCCGACTGGCGCTCCCACGACCACGGACGGTCAATGGCTAGATGAATACGCCGAGCTCTTTTGTGCATAAATCTGTGTTTTCCACACGACAAAGAGCCGTCTATCGGGTCGTAGGGCTCGCGCTGCAACTGGCTGGGGCATAGTCTGATGGAAGCAGCTGCTTTCCTTTAGCCTGTACTCGCCCTATGTCGTGAGTGGCTGTGGCACTGCCAAACGATCCCTCGGCTCACAAAAAGCTAGGGAAGGAGACAGAAACGCAGGATTGACCTAAATCAAGCAAGTCAAAACGAACCGTCGCATAATGAAAGCTTGCGGTTGTTCCGGCCTAGCCTCGGCTCGATACACAACCCGCTTTTCCTCCAAAATCGAGGAAGCCGCCATGGGCCGC
>VDMG01000153.1 GCA_006514895.1 Beijerinckiaceae bacterium | reverse complement strand
GCATCGACGATGGTGTTTGGGATCACTCGACCTTCTCCAAAAACCGCGACCGACTCCTCGATGGCGATGTCGCCGCAGGCTTTTTGTGCGCTGTGCTGGAGCGGCCCAAGGTGAAGCGGCTCTTGTCGACCGAACACTTCTCGATTGACGGCACTCTGATCGAGGCCTGGGCCTCGATGAAGAGCTTCAAAGCAAAGGAACCACCGCAGGATGATTCGAAGAGTGATCCAGATGAGTACCCAGCTACAGAGGGACGCAACGCCGAAGTCGACTTCCACGGCGAGAAGCGCTCGAACGAGACACACGCCTCGACGACCGATCCGGACGCACGGCTCTACCGCAAAAGCCCAGGACAGGGCGCGAAACTGTGCTTCATCGGCCACGTCCTCATGGAGAACCGCGGCGGCCTTGTGGTCGATGCCGAACTCACCCGCGCCACCGGTTACGCCGAGCGGTATGCGGCGCTGGAGATGATCAAGGGCGTGACCGGCGAGGATGGGACGACGCGACGCATCACGGTTGGCGGCGACAAGGGCTTCGACACAGCGGACTTTGTGATGGAGTTGCGGGAACTCGGTGCCGTGCCGCATGTCGCACAGAACACAAAGGGCCGCCGCTCGGCCATCGACGGGCGCACGACGCGCCATCCCGGCTATGCCGTCAGCCAGCGCATCCGCAAGCGGATTGAAGAGGTGTTCGGCTGGACAAAGACGGTCGCAGGCCAAAGGAAGACGCGATTTCGGGGCCTGCCACGTGTGCGATGGGCCTTCACCTTCGCCATGGCGGCCTACAATTTGATCCGTCTCCCTAAGCTCCTCGGAGCGATAGTGGCATGACCTATACGTTTCACGTCGTTGTAGAACGTGAGGCCCATCAATGGCGCGCCTACTGCCCCGCCTTCGAAAGCTATGAAGCCTCAACCGGAGGTCAAACGCGGGAAGAAGCCCTGGCCCACATCCATTCCGTCCTATTTATAAATCTCGAGCAGATCTTAGCCCAGGGAGCACCGGTTCCTGTGGATGTCGAAATTCCCAATGGCACCCTGATTACAGTAGAGATCTGAGCCAACGACCGGATTTTTCAACATGCTGTTAATCTTCCGTCCGACGGTATTGTTATCGTGCAAGATACCTCCGCGAAGGGGCTTTGGGCACGCCCCGATTTCATCTTGGTCAGCGCCATGCGATTCAAATTCATGCCCGGCGCGCAAGTCGATGTGCATAGTTTCGAGTTGAAGACCGAAAAGGATGCTCGGTGCTCTCGATTCACGAAGCCTTGGCTCACCCATTTCGGCCATCTGGTGTGGCATCTGCCAGAAAGATCGAAATCAGAAGCGCGGCTCGCCGAGATCGAGGACCATTGCGCCGGGCACGGGATCGGCTTAATCCGCATGCGTGACCCTTCGACCAAGAAGGGTTGCGAAATTCTCGCTGATCCGGTCCGGAAACCGACGCTGACGATGACCATCGAAGGATTTTTGGAAACGCGTCTTTCGGATGAGCAGAAAAGCATTCTTGCCCGCGCCGTTAATGGACACTTGTAATGGCCGGCAAGCTAATCGCGATCGCCAACATGAAGGGAGGCGTCGGCAAGACGACGACAGTTGTCAGCCTCGCCGAGGCGTTGGCGGCCGACGATCCAAGCGCTTCCATTCTCGTCGTCGATCTCGATCCACAAGCGAGCGCGTCGGTGTGCCTCGCGGGGGAAAATCTCCTAGCGGAGATGATCACCGACGACCGCACTGTCGAGGCGTTCCTGGAAGATCGCCTGCTGAACCATGAAACGACTAAACTCGCTCCGAAGATTCGCAACGCCGTGGGTGGCACGACGCATGCCGGAAACCAACTCAAGATTTCGCTTCTGCCGTGCGGGCCACACCTGCGAGTGGTTGAGCGCGAGATTATCTATCATCTCACTGATCAGCATTTCAACATGAAGGCCATCGAAGGCCAGACGTGGAAACTGTTCGAGCAGGAATTCCTGCCGCTCGGTAAGACCTATGATTATGTGATCTTTGACTGTCCGCCGGGAATTTCGCCGCTGAGCGAAACGGCCCGTCCGGGCGAGCGATCTCATCATCGTTCCCACGATCCCTGATTTTGTTTCAGTCTTTGGATTAAAGGCTTCGTCAATATCTTCTGGAAAGCGCCAAGCTTCACGCTTGTTCTCGGCGGCCTGGACGAAAAACAGACTCAGGGTCTCGCCAAAAAATTCGACATAGATAATCCAGACATTGCCACAAGCTCGGCCGAATCGCTCCGGCATCGGATTGCCGATCTCGCGAGCGGCGGCGCCGAGCCGGAAAGCATCTTAGAGAGCAAGGCGATGTCTGCTGCGGCGGCTCGGCTGGCGAATAAAAAGCCTAAAGCGCGGCGCGCACCACTGCCGCTGGTTTGAGCATGACGTTCAAAAAATTGTTTTCCAGACGGTGGCAAGTTCGATTCAAATTCCACACCGGATCATGTGGAAAACGGCAATTTGGCCATGTCTACCGTTCGCGAATCAGCAACAATGGAGGAATAATGATGTAAGGAAAACCGTCATGTCCAAAACACGTATCCTTCTCATGGAAGCCGGTGTTGTCCTTGATCAAGTTATCCATGAAAGTGGACAAACCATTGTGGCAAAAGTCTATTCTGTTTCAACAAAAAGAACACCTGAAGTTTGGCAGTCAGGAAATTTAGAACAGGCCTTAGAATACTATAATGCCGAACTAGATCGCTGCACGAACCTGGCGCTTCACCGGTAGATTCTCGCGATTGCCATGAATTCGGCGCTGCTCAATGAGGCGCCGCCGACAAGTGCGCCATCGACATCTTTGATCCCTAGCAGTTGCGCGGCATTGGTAGGCTTGACCGAGCCGCCATAGAGAATCCGCAGCTGTGCACCTTGGCCAGGCAAATGCTGGTTCGCCCGGCCGCGGATGAAACCATGCATGTCCGCGATATCTTGCGGGGCCGGCGTGAGACCGCTGCCGATTGCCCAAACCGGCTCATAGGCGATGACGATGCTTTCCGCCGATGATATCTTCGGGATCGACCCCGCCAATTGCGAGCCGACCACCGTCAAGGCGTCGCCCGCTTCCCGCTCGGCTTTCGTCTCGCCGACACAGACGATTGCCGTCAACCCAGCCCGGAAGGCGGCGGCGGCTTTTTCGTGGACGCTAGCGTTGCCCTCATTATAACCCGACCGCCGCTCGGAATGGCCGACAATCACATAGGCGGCGCCCGCATCCCTCAGCATTTCGGCTGAAATATCGCCGGTATAGGGGCCGCTCGGCTCGTTATGACAGTCCTGGCCGCCAAGCGCGACAGGAGATCCTTCGCTAATTGCCGCCGCGGCCATGAGCAGGGTGGCCGGAGGACAAATCACAATTTCCGCCGTTCCTGCGCCGTCTCTAGCCACCGCCGCGCATATCGAGGAGACTTCGCCGAGGCTGTCGCGCAGACCGTTCATTTTCCAGTTCCCCGCGACGAGGGGGCGTGGCCTCTGGGTCATGCGGAAAGTTTCCCTTTATTTCGCGCCGGAGCCGCGTTGCATGAAGGACGCGATCTTCTTATAGTCCGCGGCCGGTTTTGAAAACCCGGCGCCTCCGGAAACCCTTAAACCCCTCCGAAAACCCCTAAAGAGTTCCCTTCTATGCTCCAATCAATGCGTGACTCGGCACAAGGCTGGCTCGGCCGCGTCGTCATGGCAACCCTGATGGTTCTGATCATTATCAGTTTCGGGATCTTCTGGAGTATCGGCGATGTTTTTCGCGGCTTCGGATCGAATAATCTCGCGCGGGTCGGCGGAATCGAGATCGGCGCCGATACATTTCGCAATGCCTACCAGACCGAATTGCAGCGCCAGCAGCGGATGGAACGCCGCAACATCACCAATGACGAGGCGCACCAAAATGGGCTTGACCGGCAGGTACTTTCCCGTCTCGTCGGTGAGGCCGCTCTCGATGACCAGGCGCGCAGGCTGGGCCTAGCCGTAAGCGACGAGGCCATCGGAAAAGCGATCGTCAGCGACGACAATTTCAAGGGCATGACCGGCCAGTTCGACCGCCAAAGCTTCGAAGCCTTTCTGCGCGACGAAGGTTTTACCGAAAAGAGCTATGTGCGGCAGCAGCGCGGCGTCCAAATGCGCATTGAAATTGTCGATTCGCTGACCAGCGGCCTGCAATTGCCGAAGGCCTTGCTAGAGGCCATGCACCGCTATCAAAGGGAAGCCCGCAGTGTCGACTATACCCTGATTCCTAACGCAGCCGCAGGCTCGCTGCCTGCCCCTTCGCAAGAAGAGCTGATGAATTTCTTCCAAGAGAACCTGGCGCTTTATGGCATCCCCGAATATCGCAGCCTCGTTACCTTAACGGTTACGCCTGCCTCGATCGCCAAGCCGGATGACGTCTCCGACGCCGACGCGCGAAACCGCTATGAGGAGGTCAAGAATGAGCGTTTCGGCGCGCCGGAAAAGCGCGCGGTCGAGCAGATTCTCTATTCGAGCGAGGCGGAAGCTAATGCGGCCCGGGCAGAACTCAACGCGGGAAAGACATTCGACGATCTTTTAAAGGAAAAAAAACTGACCCCGAAGGATGCGAGCCTCGGTACGGTGACACGCGGCGCGCTCATTGACGAGAGCGTCGCCGATGCCGCGTTTTCGCTCAAGGAGGGCGAAGTCAGCGCGCCGGTAAAGGCGCAATTCGGCACGGTCATCGTGCGGACCGGCAAGATCATTTCTTCGACCGTCAAGCCTTATTCCGAAGTCGCCGGCGAGCTCAAGCGCGAGATCGCCTTGCAGCGTGCGCAAAAGGAAATTGATCGCCTTCATGACGCGATCGAGGATCAGCGCACGTCCGGAAAATCGCTCACGGAGGCCGCGAAGAGCGTCGGCCTCGAACCGCGGGTCATCGCCGCGATCGATGCAATGGGCAATGATCCGCAAGGCGTGCCCGCTAAGGATTTGGCCGATGCCACGGCCCTGATGAAAGCTGCATTCGCCTCCGACATCGGCGTCGACAACGACACATTAAGGGTGAAAGGCGGCGGCTATCAATGGTTTGAGGTCACCAAGATAGATAAAGCGCGCGACAAAACATTCGACGAAGCAAAATCGGACGTCGAGAAGGCCTGGCGCGACGACCAGGCAGGGAAAATCTTGTTGGCGAAGACGGCGGAACTCAGGAAGAAGCTCAACGCCGGCGAAAGCCTTGCAGCTATTGCCGCGGCGGAAGGCAAGCTTGAGATAAAGCATGCCAGCGATGTGAGGCGCGGCGGCTCGAGCGGCCTCGCTCTCAATGTCGTCACCCAGATATTCAACGTCCCGGTGCATCGCGCGGGCTCCGTGGAAAGCGAAGACGGCGGCCGGATCTTGTTCCAGGTCGTCGATTCCACGGTCCCTCCCTTCGATCCAAACGCACCCGAGATCACCAACATTATCGGCGACGTCAAAGCCGGGTTCAACGAGGATATAATTGCGCAATATCTCGCGAAGCTTGAAAGTAATCTAGGCGTGAAACTGAACGCAAAGGCATTCGCCGCCGCGACGGGCGTCTCTCCGGACGAGTTTTGAGCGCGGGGGTCGATGTTCTTCGAGCCGTCGCCTGAGGCCTGCGCGCGAAGCTTTGAGGCGGGGCAAGCCTGCCTCGTCTCCGCCCGGCTCGCCGGCGATCTTGAAACGCCTGTTTCGGCCTTTTTGAAATTGTCAACCGGCCGGGCGGGGCGAATCTTTTTGCTTGAATCGGTTGAGGGCGGCGCCGCGCGAGGCCGCTACTCGATGATTGGCCTCGATCCGGATATCGTCTGGCGGGTCTTTGGCGATAAGGCAGAGATCAGCCGCCGCGCCCTTGCCGGTCCCGATGATTTTTCGCCTTGCACCAGCCCCCCTCTCGCGGCGTTGCGCGAGCTAATTACCGAATCGCGGATTGCCGCCGCCGGCGATCTTCCCCCGATGGCTGCCGGGGTCTTCGGCTATCTCGGCTACGACATGGTCCGCCAAATGGAACGTCTGGCCGAGGCGAAGCCGGATCCGATCGGCGTGCCCGACGCGATCATGCTGCGCCCGACCGTGATGGTTGTTTTCGATGCGGTCAGGGACGAAATTTTCATCGTCACGCCGTTGCGCCCGGACCGCGATACGGGATTTCGCGCCGCCCATGACCGGGCGCTGGAACGAATCGAGACCACGATCGCCACTCTCGAAGGTCCGCTGCAGGTGCCCTATGCCGGCGATCCGGCTTCGACCATAAGTCCGCCCCGCTCGAACACGCCGCAAGAGCGCTTTTTCGAGATGGTCGAGCGCGCCAAGGATTATATCCGCGCGGGTGACATTTTTCAGGTTGTCCTCTCGCAAAGGTTTTCGGCGCCCTTCGCGCTGCCCGCTTTTTCCCTTTACCGGGCGCTCCGGAGGATCAATCCGGCGCCGTTCCTTTGTTATCTTGATTTCGGATCGTTCCAGATCGTCTGTTCGAGCCCGGAAATTCTGGTGCGCGCGCGGGACGGAAAAGTCACCATCCGGCCGATCGCGGGAACACGCAGGCGCGGCAAGACCAAGGCCGAGGACGAGCGCCTAGCAGTGGAGCTTTTGGCGGACCAAAAAGAATGCGCCGAGCATTTGATGCTGCTCGATCTCGGGCGCAATGATGCCGGGCGCGTCGCACAAATGGGTTCCGTCGAGGTGACGGAAAAATTCGCGATCGAGCGCTACAGCCATGTCATGCACATCGTCTCGAATGTCGAGGCCAAGCTCGACGCCAAGCATGATGTCATCAATGCGCTGTGCGCCGGGTTTCCGGCCGGCACCGTCTCCGGCGCGCCAAAGGTGCGGGCGATGGAAATCATCGACGAACTCGAAACCGACAAACGCGGCATTTATGGCGGCTGCATCGGCTATTTCGGCGCCGCGGGGGAGATGGACACCTGCATTGTCCTGCGCACCGCGATCGTCAAGGATGCCATGATGCATGTGCAAGCCGGCGCCGGGATCGTCTATGATTCGAGCCCCGCCGCCGAACAGCTGGAATGCGTCAACAAGGCGCAAGCCCAGTTCCGAGCCGCCGAGGAAGCGGTCCGCTTCGCGGCCCGGGCCAAGCGCGGGCAGTAGAGCAAGGAAGACACCGGATCAACCCGTGACTTCCAGGATCAGACTGTCATGATGGTCGCGGCCATATTCATCGACAACATGGACATCGATCGCGTGAGCGCCTAATTCCAACGAAAGGGGGCGGCGCGCGACCCAAATATGCGACGAGGGCTCCGCCTTGACCCAGGGTTTTATGGTCTCGCGATTGCGCGCAAAGACTTCTTGCACAAAGGGATCGGGGCGCGTTTCCCGCTTCATCGGTATCGGGGCATTCTCGCCGATCTTATATGCGACCGTGGTTTTTGGTCCGCCGTCGAAGACATCGACGACAAGCGTAACCGAGGCCAGCTGGTCTTTGCCGAGCGGCGAGCCCCGCAACTGTCCTGTCCGGAAATCGCGAAATACGTCCGTCCCGAAATGAAACTTCGCGTCGAGGCTGATCCGCATTTGGCGCCCGTTTGGTTCGTTGGCCGGAATAAAATTAGTCGTGTAGCCGCCGTGATCGATCGAGAGGATATGGAAGCCGTGCGGGGTGCCGTCGCGGCTGTCCGCTGATGCTATGCCGCGCCGGTCGAGCGGTCCGCTCCACCACGAGCCCGAAACTGCTGTCAACACATGATGATGATGCGGCGTGGAATCCAAAAAACCTTCGGTCGCGCCGAAATAGTGATGTTCCGTCGTGTGGGTGTGCCCGGAAAAGCTTACTGCTTTGCGGCGTTCGAGGAGCGCCAGGAATTTGGCCCTGTCGGCAACATTTGTCGAAGGATCGTCCGGGTCGAGATAGTTCCGTAAGGGAATGTGCATGAAGGCGGCGACGAGGCGCGTGCTTTCAGTCTCTCTGAGGACGTTCGCGACAAAGCCAAGCTGGCGCTCGCCAAAAAAACCTCTGTATTTGCCCGCGCGGCGCGGCTTCGTAGGATCGGCGCCTTGGTAATCAACATTATCGAGCATTAAAAAAAGCGCATCGCCATATTCAAAGGCATAATAATTGGAACCAAACACGCGCTTATAGGTCTCGCGGCAGTAGCGGGCGCTGGGCGACTCGAAGTTCAGATCATGGTTGCCGCCGATATTCCACCAGGGAAGGCCGATCTGGCCTATAATCCGGTTGTAGCGCCCATAGAGCGAAAGATCATCGAACATGATGTCTCCCGCGGTGATCCCGAAGGCAGCCTCGATGCCAGTGAGACCGCCCACAACATCATCGCGAATGAAATCGATCTCGGCGTGGCTCTCGGGCTGGGGATCGGTAAAGAGCACGGCATCAAAGCGCCTTGGCTTTTTTGCCCTGATCAGCGCGAAATCGACGGATTCGGGCAGCGGGGCGCGAGACCAGGATAGAGGAGGTCGAGGTCAGCTGGAGTGCCCTCAGGCTGATGGATGTAGGAGAAACGCGGCAGCCGTGTTTCCTCGTCGAGCGGCACCGCATAATCACTCGGCTTGATGACAAAAACCGCCATTCCATCCTCAATCGGCAGGCTGTAGCGTCCGTCTGCGTCGGTGCGAACAACCTCGCGGCCATTCGAAACGAGGACACCCCCGATGCCTGGATCGCCGGCCTGTCGCTCCCGCGTGCCAGACCTGGATTCGAAGACGGCTCCCTTAACGATCTTTGGGCCAGCATTGCCCTTCGCCAATGGCGCGGCTTGCTCGTCTGCCAACACACTCTGCGCCGGGACGGCGGCGACCAAAGTTGCTGCCGCGGCAATTAGATCGCGGCGCGAGAGATCGGCGTCCAACGTCATTTTCTTTCCTCATGGCCCGGCTTTCGTGCGGTCGCGGCGCCCTTTTCCCCTTGTGTGTCTCCCACAACTGTTTGAAAAGTTGACGACAAGATGTCTGACTCTCCCCCGCTCTGTAGCACAAGGCGAAATTCCCTCTTCGTGATCGAGGATGCAGGTCTTTGATCACGCATCTTGACCTCGCGGCGAGCGCGGCTCAAAACAACGCGGGGAGAGGACCGAAAGCGCCCATGACAACCGTAACTCTCATCGATAATTATGACAGTTTCACCTGGAACCTGGTGCATTGCCTGGGCGCGCTTGGCGCGGAGGTCACTGTGCATCGCAACGACAAGGTAAGCGTCGGCGAGATCATGGCTGCCGCGCCCGACGCGATCGTGCTGTCGCCGGGACCCTGCCGGCCGCGCGATGCCGGGATCTGCCTCGAACTCATCGAAACCGCGGGGACCGTCATTCCGATTTTTGGGGTTTGCCTCGGCCATCAGGCGCTCGGAGAGGCTTATGGCGGCGAGGTCATCCGGGCGCCGGAACCCGTGCATGGCAAGCTCGCGTCGATCGAACACCAGGGAGAAACGGTTTTTCACGGTATCAACGGACCGTTTTTCGCGGCGCGCTACCATTCCCTCGTCGTGCGCGGCGACACCATGCCGGATATCTTGGCGGTGACGGCGAAAACCGATGGTCTCGTCATGGCGCTTTCGCACAAGCGGCTTCCTTCGCATGGCGTGCAGTTCCATCCTGAAAGCATTGCTTCCGAACATGGTTTGCGCATTTTTGAGAATTTCCTCGCTCTTGCGGCACAATGGAACCACAATGAGCGCGGGGCCGGTTGATGATTTGCAGACTTTGGATAAGGTCATGCGACAAAATAAAGAGATAGAGATAATCAGCGATTGCTTTTGAAGAAATCATGGTCTTAAGGCCGGAAATGGATGCGTTCAAGCCTCTACTCGCCAAGGCTGCGGCCGGGCCGAGCCTGACCGAAGCCGAAGCGAAGGCCGCGTTCGAGCTTATTTTCGCGGGGGCAACCACCCCTGCCCAGCTCGGCGGCTTCCTGATGGCGTTAAGGGCGCGCGGCGAGACCGTGGCCGAGATCACCGGCGCGGTCATCGCCATGCGAGAGAGGATGCTGCGGGTCGCGGCGCCGCCCGGGGCTATCGATATCGTGGGCACCGGCGGCGACGGGCATGGCACGCTTAATATCTCGACGCTTGCCGCCCTGATTACCGCCGCATGCGGCGTTCCGGTCGCCAAACATGGCAATAGGGCGGTCTCGTCGAAATCCGGGGCAAGCGACGTTTTATCGGCGCTCGGCGTCGGCTTGGACCTCGCGCCGCGTGAAGTCGAAACCTGCATCAAGGAAGCGGGTATCGGCTTCATGGCGGCACGGACGCATCACCTTTCGATGCGTCATGCGGCTCAAGTCCGGGCGGAACTTGGCACAAGAACCATTTTCAATCTCATCGGTCCGCTCGCCAACCCGGCCGGTGTCAAATACCAGCTGCTCGGCGTCTTCGCGCAAGGCTGGCTCGAACCTCTCGCGCGGGTCTTGCGCGATCTCGGCTCGAAGACAGTTTGGCTCGTGCATGGGTCCGACGGTCTCGACGAGGCGACGACAACCGGCCCCTCCTTCGTCACCGCGCTTGAAGACGGCGAAATCCGCTCCTTTCAAATCGCGCCCGAGGATGCCGGACTTGCCCGCGCATCACTCAAGGAGCTCGCCGGAGACGGTCCGGCCGCCAATGCGTCGGCGCTTCGCGGCGTGCTAAGCGGCGCCAGGAATGCCTATCGCGACATCGCCGTCCTGAATGCGGCGATCGCACTCACCGTCGCCGGAAAGGCGGGGGATCTGAAACATGGCGCGGCTTTGGCGGCCGCCGCTATCGATGAAGGACTTGCCGCCGATACTCTCGCCAAGCTCGTGAAAGTGTCGAACCGCGCCGCGCCCCACCCAAATGGCGTTGCCGCCGAAGCCGCCGAGGCCACGCGATGACTGATATTTTGAAGAAGATCGAGGCCTATAAGCGGCGTGAAATCGCGGCGGCCAAGGTGCGCATGCCGATCGAGACCTTAGCCCGCAAGGCACATGACCACGATCCACCGCGCGGCTTCGTCAAGGCGATTGAGGCCAAGCGCGAGACCGGCCATATGGCTCTGATCGCGGAGATCAAAAAGGCGAGCCCTTCGAAAGGGCTGATCCGCGCCGATTTCGCCCCCCCTGCCCTCGCCCGTGCCTATGAGTTAGGAGGCGCGGCCTGTCTCTCGGTGCTCACCGACGGGCCCTCTTTTCAGGGCAGCCTCGGCGACCTCGCGGCAGCAAGGCAAGCAACGCATTTGCCATGTCTTCGCAAGGACTTTCTATTCGACCCCTACCAAGTGTACGAGGCCCGCGCGAATGGCGCCGATTGCATTTTGATCGTCATGGCCTGCGTCACCGGCGCTGAGGCGAGCTGCTTGACCCGCGCGGCGCATGATCTTGGCATGGACATTCTTGTCGAGGTTCACGATGAAGACGAACTTGCCCGGGCGTTGCCGCTCGAGTCGAGACTTGTCGGAGTCAACAACCGCGATTTGCGAACGTTTGAGGAATCGCTCGATGTGTGTGAAAGACTCAGCCAGAAAATTCCACATGACAGGATCGTCGTCGGCGAAAGCGGAATCTTCACGCATCAGGATTGTCTCCGCCTGCAAGCGCATGGGATTCACGCCGTTCTCGTCGGCGAAAGCCTCATGCGCCAGCGCGATGTCGCGGCGGCGGCGCGGGCGCTTCTGCTCGGCGAACCGCCACACGCGCGCGGCAACAAACCCTAACGCGGAATGCCTGCCCTTTAGGATCGAATGACCGCCATGCCGGACCTCACCCATCTCTCCACCGCGGGGCATGCCCATATGGTCGATGTTTCGGGTAAACCCGCGACTGCGCGCGTCGCGGTCGCCGAAGGAAGGGTCGTCATGCAAAAGGCGACGCTCGACATCGCTCTATTGGGTAATGCCAAAAAAGGCGACGTCTTCGCGGCGGCGCGTATCGCGGCGATCATGGCCGCCAAGAAGACGCCTGATCTGATCCCGCTCTGCCATCCCCTCCCCTTGAGCAAAGTCACTGTCGATCTTGAACCGGATTTGGCCTTGCCTGGCATCAGGGTCCGCGCGACGGCCAAGGTTCTCGGCCAGACCGGCGTCGAAATGGAGGCCTTGACCGCCGTTTCCATCGCCTGCCTGACGATCTACGACATGTTGAAGGCGGTTGACCGCGCGATGCGGATCGAGGGAATAGAGCTTCTGCGCAAAAGCGGCGGCAAATCCGGAGATTTTTCGCGCGCGGAGGCGTTGCCCGTATGAGTAGCGGCGTGCTGCTTTCGGTGGATGAGGCTCGTGCCCGAATTCTGGCGGATGTTTCGATAGACCGGCCGGCCGAAACCGTCCCCCTCGGACGCGCGTCTGGACGAACCCTTGCAAGGGATCTCGCCGCCAAGCGGACCCAGCCGCCCGTGGCGATGTCCGCGATGGATGGCTACGCCGTGCGCGCCGAAGATCTGACACAACTCCCCGTCAGTTTGAAGCAGATTGGCGAAAGCACCGCCGGACATGGTTTTCGGGGGTCGATTGGGCCCAAGGAAACCGTGCGGATTTTCACCGGCGCGCAGGTGCCCGCCGGGTGCGACACGATTCTGATTCAGGAAACTGCCCGGGTGGTGGGCGAAATCGTCGAACCGTTAGAAGTTGTGGCGAGAGGCCGCAACATTCGCGCCAAAGGTATCGACTTCGCCGAGGGCGAGGTTTTACTTTCCGCCGGAACGCGGCTCGATTACTCAGACGTCGCGCTCGCCGCCGCGATGAACCACGCTGAGGTTGCCGTCGTCCGTCGCCCGCGCGTGGCAATTCTCGCGACCGGCGATGAATTGGCGTTGCCTGGCGAAACCATTGGCGCCGATCAAATCGTCGCCACGAATTCCTTCGCGATCGCCGCGCTCGTCGAGGCCGCGGGCGGCGAACCACTCGATCTCGGCATCGCCAAGGACGAGTTGGGCACCGTTGAAGAAGGGGTTCGTGCCGCACGTGATTCGGCCGCCGATCTGTTGGTGACGCTCGGTGGCGCTTCGGTTGGCGATTACGATCTCGTCAAACCCGCTCTCGCCAAGCAAGGCATGGAACTGAACTTTTGGAAGATCGCGATGCGGCCCGGAAAGCCGGTGCTCCATGGAAAGCTTGGGCCAATGGCTATTCTTGGGTTGCCCGGAAATCCGGTTGCCGCGATCGTCGCCGGAATAGTTTTTCTTGTACCCCTGGTGCGCGCGCTTTCCGGCGACCCGGACGCGGGCCGCGAAAGAAGCGAGCCGGCGATCCTCGGCAAGGCGCTGCCCGCCAACGACAGCCGTCAAGATTTTTTGCGCGCAACGTTGCGGCCCACAGAAATGGGCCTCCCTGTCGCTACGCCTTTCGATATACAGGACTCTTCGCTTCTACGGATTCTCGCGCAAGCACAATGCCTCGTGATCCGCGAGCCTCACGCACCGGACGCGGCGGCGGGCGATTTATGCCGGATCCTTCGGCTTGGGTTTTGAGATGGATGGTATGGGGATGGGCGAGTCTTGCCGGGCGATGTAAGGTTTTTCGCGCCAACCGGACAAAAATGTTTCACGTGAAACATTTTTGTCCGATTTTAGCGTCTGAGTACGCAAGCCCTCAAACGTCTTTCGCCCTTGAGAGGCGTGCGATCGTGCGAAAATTTGGTATTTTTGGCCAATAAATTCGCGAGTCGGCGGTTGACAAGGCCGCATCTGCATGCCCTTGGCCTTCTGATGAAAACGGAAGCAAACGTCGATCTCCTCGTCATCGGCGGCGGCGTCAATGGAGCCGGGATCGCGCGCGATGCAGCCGGACGCGGCCTGAAGGCGATGCTCTGCGAGCAGGGCGATCTTGCCAGCGCGACGTCGGCGGCGTCGAGCAAGCTCATTCATGGCGGCCTGCGTTATCTTGAATATTACAAGTTTTGCTTCGTTCGGGAGGCCCTGAGAGAGCGGGAAGCCCTGCTTGGCATCGCGCCGCACCTCGTCTGGCCGGCGCGTTTCATCCTGCCGCACGACAAGGGATTGCGCCCCGCTTTCGTGATCGAGGCTGGCCTCTTCCTTTACGATTGGCTCGCTCCACGCAAGAGCTTGGACCGCTCCCGCCGCATCGATTTGCGGACGGCCAAGGAGGGTGCACCGCTCAAGGAGCAATTTACGACGGGCTTTGCTTATTCGGATTGCCGCGTGGATGATACGAGGCTTGTGGTGCTGAACGCCGTCGATGCCCGCGAACATGGCGCCTCAATCCGCACCAGAACGCGCTGCGTTTCCGCGCGGCGGCAAGCAGATCTCTGGCAAGCAACGCTCCTCGACTTGCGTCACGCAACTTCAATGACGGTGACGGCGCGCTCGCTCGTCAATGCGGCGGGACCTTGGGTGGCCGAGGTGCTAGGAAGCGTAAGCGGCCGCGATACGGGCAAAAAACTCCGTCTCGTCAGGGGAAGCCACATCATCGTCCCCCGCCTTTATGAGGGAGAGCAAAGCTATGTCCTGCAAAACGAAGACCGCCGCATTATCTTCGTGATGCCTTATGAAACAGATTTTTCGCTCATTGGCACGACCGAGATATCTTTTGCGGGAGATCCTTTGACGGCTCACATAAACGCTGAAGAAATCTCTTATCTTTGCGCCGCTGTGTCGCGTTATTTCCGCAAGTCCCTTTGCCCGGGCGATGTGGTCGAGAGTTTTTCCGGTGTGCGGCCGCTCTATGACGACGGAGCGAAAAATGCCTCCGCCGCGACGCGCGATTACGTTCTCGATCTCGACGCGCCGCCGGGGCAGGCCCCGCTTCTCTCGGTTTTCGGCGGCAAGATCACCACCTATCGCCGCTTGGCGGAAGATGTGATCGAGAAGCTCGCGCCGCTTCTACAGCCGCCGCGCGGAAAGCCCTGGACTGCGGCGGCGCCGCTGCCCGGCGGCGAAATGCAGGGTGGCGATTTCGACCGGTTTTTGAGCGCGCTTAAAACCAAATATCCTTGGCTCGACGCCGCGACCGCGACCCGCCTCGCGCGCGGCTATGGAACCCGGACGGAAGTGATTCTCGGCAAGGCCCGAAGCGCCGGAGATCTCGGCGCCGGTTTTGGCGCCGGGCTCTTCCAAGCCGAGATCGATTATCTGATCGACCAAGAATTCGCGTTTACCGCAAAGGATATTTTGTGGCGGAGGTCGAAGCTCCTCTTGCATATGTCCAGCGAGCAAATCACGAACGTGACGGCTTATGTTGACGCACGCGCGAAGTGCCAAACGAGAACGGCACCGGACTCCACAAGGTCCCTCTAGGATCTTGTCGCGTCGTTCGCATATCGAATCTTTCTTCCCGCGAAATCCAAGCCAAGCCCGGCTCGAAAAACGGCCAATCCTCCCACCTTGACCGTCGCAACAGCGTCACATGCCATCGGGTATATGGCCCGCATCCGCGCGCAGCCAAGATCTGTGGCGAGGAGGAAGACCTATGAAAGCAAGCGAGGGAGAAAAGCCGATGGCGAGGAAATTGCGGGTTTCACGAAAACGGCTCTCATGCGTTTCACTTGGCGCTCTGGCGCTGGGATTCGCGGCAGCCCATCCTGCCGCTGCAAGAGCAGACAGCCCGAACAATGGTCTTGTTGAACGCGTCTTGCTGATCAGCATCGACGGCATGCACGCACTTGATTTTGCGAACTGCGCCAACGGTATCGCCGGCCTCAATGAGGGCAAACCCTATTGCCCGAATCTCGCCGGGCTCAGTCAGCATGGTACAACCTTCACTCAGACCTCGACGCGTCCGTCCGATTCGTTCCCTGGTCTGACAGCCCTGGTGACCGGCGGCTCACCGCGCTCGACGGGTGCGTTCTACGATGTAAGCTACGATCGCTCCTTATCGCCGCCCGCGAAGACGACGCCTTACGGGATTGTTGGCGGCCCCGGATTGTGCCCAAGTGTCATCGGAACGCAAGTCGGATTCGACGAGGAGATCGATATCGAGTTGACCAAGCTCGACGCCGGTGGAGGCATCAATCCGGATTACCTTCCGCGTGACCCCAAAAAACTGTTGCGCGCCAGTTTACCCGCATCAATTCATCCGGGTGAACACGCTGTTCGAAGTGGTGAAGGCGGCTGGCGGGTACACCGCTTGGTCGGACAAGCATCAATCCTATGAACTTGTCGACGGCCGCAGCGGCAAGGGTGGTGACGATTTCTACGCCTCGGAGATCAACTCGATTCCGGTCTCCTTGACGTAGGTCAATGGCTGCGATCCCCTTCCGGACCAGAAGGCGGTGTCCTCGACCAATGCCTGGACCGACCGCTTCGCCAATATCCAGTACAGCCTCAAGGTGCAGGCCATCCTCAGCGAGATCGATGGGCTGAATCACGAGGGCACCGCAGCAAAGCCCGTACCGAATGTGTTCGGCATGAACTTCCACGCGGTGAGCGTCGGTGAGAAGCTGATCGAGAATAGCACCAACCAGACGGGCGGCTATGAGGACGGTGTTGGCACGCCGACCCCTCCGTTGCTCAATGAAATTATATTCTTTGATAACGCGATTTGCAAATTTGTCGCCGAACTGAAAGAAACGGGGGCTTTACCAGACAACCGCGATCATCATTACCGCGAAACATGGTCAAATCGCCGATCGATCCGAACCGGGTTCTGCGCATTCCGGCGGACAATTCCTCGGACCAGCCCCCTTCAATGATCCTCAGCCCAACGGGAGTTGGTCCGGGATGCCCGGTGGTGCAGGCGCTTGAAGACGATATCTCGTTGATTTGGCTCAAACATCACAGCGACACGTTAAAGGACGTGACATTGCTTGAGGCCAGTGCCGCCACAATCGGCGCCAACGGCGGCGAAATCTTTTACGGCCGCAACTTGGACCTGATGTTCAGCGATCCGACGACGCCTAAAGGTTCGCGCACGCCCGACATCATCGTCGCGCCAAATGTTGGAGTCATTTATACCGGCGGTAAAAAGAAGCTGGCGGAGCATGGCGGCTTCGCTCACGATGACACCAACGTCATAATGCTTGTGGCTCATCCTGCGCTGCCAACCAGAATTGTCAACAGCCCGGTCGAGACGGCCCAGGTGCCGCCCACGATCTTGGCGTTGCTCGGTCTCGATCCAAGCCGTCTTATCGCCGTGCAGCAGGAAGGGACCCAGGTCTTGCCAGGGATTCAGTAGGAGCGGGGCCGTCTCTAAAGCGGTCTCACGCTAAGCGGGAATGGCTTCAAGAAACCCCATTTAACGTATTAAAGTGCATAGCGGCGTCAGATTCCATCGAATCTGGCGCCGTTATGCTCTGCCGGCTATAATGTTTGCCTTCTCGTTTCGTTGGTGCCTGCCAGGAGGGCCGCCGCATGAGCCATCTCCTCGCAATCGACCAGGGCACGACCTCGACGCGGAGCCTCCTCTTCGATTCTTCGGGAACGCTGCTCGCGGCAGTGCAACGCGAATTTGCGCAATCCTATCCGCAACCTGGCTGGGTCGAGCATGATCCGCAGACAATCTGGCGGGACGTTCTAGAGACCGCGCGCGAGGTCATCGCGAAATCAAATGCGCCGGTGGCCGCGATCGGAATTGCGAACCAGCGGGAAACAACTCTCGTTTGGGAGCGCGCGAGCAGCACGCCCATCTATCCCGCCATCGTTTGGCAGGACCGGCGCACCGCGAGCGCGTGCGAGCGGCTGCGCCGGGAAGGCGCCGAAGCGCTGGTCCGCGCCAGCACCGGCTTGCTTCTCGATCCTTATTTCTCGGCGACCAAACTTGCTTGGATTCTCGATCACGTTCCGGGCGCGCGGGCGCGGGCCGAACGCGGCGAACTCGCCTTCGGCACCATCGACAGTTTTCTGCTCTGGCATCTGACCAAAGGCGCGGTTCACGCGACCGACGCGGCCAACGCATCGCGAACCATGCTGTTCGACATCCACCGCCAACTCTGGGACGGCGATCTTTTAAAATTGTTTGATATTCCCGAGGCGCTCCTCCCCGAGGTTCATGACAACAACTTTCTTTATGGTGTCACCGCGCCCGGTCTTTTCGACAGGCAAATTCCCGTCGCGGGCATGGCGGGCGACCAGCATGCGGCGCTGATCGGCCAGGCCTGTTTTGACGCCGGCATGGCCAAGGCGACTTACGGTACGGGATGCTTTTTCTTGCTCAATACTGGCCAAGAGGCGCTACCGCCCGCTAAAGGGATATTGACGGCTTTGGCTTACCGGACGGGCGGGCGCCCCGTCTACGCGGTCGAGGGATCGATCTTCGCCGCAGGGGCCGCGCTCACATGGCTGCGCGACCGGCTCGGACTCTTCAAGGATGTCTCACAAACCGGCGCCATGGCAGCGCAGCTTCGCAGCAATGAGGGGGTCTATTGCGTGCCCGCCTTCGCCGGTCTCGGCGCGCCATATTGGGATCCGGACGCAAGGGGTCTTATCTGCGGCCTTACATTGGATTCAGGCCCCGCGCATATGGTCCGCGCCGCGCTGGAATCGGCCGCCTACCAAACCCTGGATCTGATGAGGGCTATAACGAGCGGCGGCGGGCCGCCTCGCACGCTGCGTATCGATGGCGGTATGGCGGCGAACGACTGGTTCTGTCAGTTTCTCGCCGACATCATCGCGGCTCCCGTCGAACGTCCGCACATGCTCGAGGCAACCGCGCAAGGCGCCACATTTTTGGCCGGGCTCACACTTGGCGTTTTCCCAGATTTCGCCGCCATCTCGGCCGCATGGGTGCCAGGCGCAAGATTTGAACCGCGCATGAGCGGCGCCGAACGGGACCGCCTGATCGCGGGGTGGCGCATGGCCGTTGCGCGTGCCATGAGTTTTCCGGTCTCCCGTGAACTGACCTAATATTTCACTGTGAAAACAATAATGTAAGGTCCTATCCGGGTCGCCGCCTTTTGCCGCGAGCCGGGGGGCTAACTGGGGTTAGGGGCCGGAGGCGGAAGTGGCGAGGCGGAAATGACACTCACAGCACGGCGTTGAGGCAACTTCGGAGTGCGGGAATCCCTTGAGGAGGAACTGACGTTGCCAAAATCCGCCGAAGACGGGAAATTCATCCTCACTATGGCCATCATCATCCGGCGACCGCGCCTGAGCCATGGCAATGTATGCCTAATAAAAGCAGGAGGAAAATGGAGCTTGTTTAAAAAGCCATAAGAATCTTTTTGATAAGAAAGATGCAGATAGGTGATCATAGGGCGTATCTTTCTCCAGAATTTATTAGCAACAACATCGAAACACGAAGAGTTCTTAGATGATATATACCGAGTAATAATACAAATATACGCTGCTCGCGGAGACGATGTAATTTGTAGATTGAAAATTTCATCGATGGCGTTAATAAAGATTGATGTTGAGGGTGCAGAGTTTGAAGTATTACACGGCCTAAAAGTTTCAATAAAGAAATATCGTCCATTTATAATATTCGAAGTGCTAAATAATTATCTTGTGATAACAAACGAACAGCTTTATGAAAAAATAATAAACTTTCGAGAAGCGAGAATAAAAGCGCTTGAAGAATTAATTAGATCAGCAAACTATTGCATTTATCACATCAATAGCGATAAGGAAATAGTCAGGATCGAGAAAATAATGCCTAGAGTTGTGAATGATTTATCTTCCTCAGATGTTGCGGTGCCTGAGGAGATGAAAAATTGCTTTTTCGATTCTTTAGTTAAAAATCGTCGAATGTCCCTTTTTCTGCTTTGGGCGTCCCGACCTTACCCTAGAGTGATGCCGCGACACGAGCTTTATGCGGAAGCCGAAATCTAGACGGAGTCAGATAACGGCGATTTTGCAGGAAGCGAAAGCTAGCTGAAATCGTTCAGCGAAATACTGCCGGGCCGCGGGGATCTAAGGGTCGCTGACGTTGACGATATGGGCAGCGCCATCGAGGCCCAGCCGATGAATCCGGCTTAATCGGTTACGCGCACGCTGACACCCATTGCGTCCGCGATCAACTGAAGCACCGCTAAACGAAATGATCCACCGGATGGATCGGATGAAGCATTCGGGAATTACAATTGCGGTGGCCACGACCGCGATGCAAGGGAGCGAGCGCATGGGTTTCGAAACATCGATGCAAGAAAACGAGTTGCAGGCCAGGGTGGCCGTCTCGCGCCGCGATTGTCTGACGAGTGCCGCCGCCGCCGCGATGGGCTATACGCTTGCAGCCGGCCCCGTTCGCGCCCAAGCGATTAAAACCGGCACGGATGGACTTTCCGCCGGCGCGGCAAAAGTGAAAGTGTCCGGCGGCCAAATGCCGGCCTATTATGCCAAGCCTCAGAGCGTGGAAAAGCCGCCGGTCATCCTCGTCGCCATGGAGGTGTTCGGCCTGCATGAGTACATCAAGGATGTGACGCGGCGGCTCGGCAAGCTTGGCGCTTTCGCAGTGGCACCCGATTATTACTTCCGTCTCGGCGATCTCACTAAGATCACCGAACCGTCGCAACTGATGCCTTTGGTCAACAGCAAGCCAGACCGCGAGCTTTTTTCCGATCTCGATGCGACCGTCGTTTGGGCCAAGTCGCAAGGGGGAGATACGGACCGGCTTGGGATCATTGGCTTTTGCCGGGGTGGCCGGACCGTGTGGCTCTATGCGACGCATAACGCCGGCCTCAAGGCGGGTGTTGCCTTTTACGGCCCCCTCATGGATCCCCCGAGCATCGCCATGCCGAAGAACGCCTTTGACCTTGCAACCGAGATCAAGGCACCGGTGCTTGGTCTCTACGGCGCCGAGGACACGAGCATTACGCCCGATCAGGTCGAGGCAATGAAGGAAAGGTTAGAGTCAGCCGGAAAAACCGCGAAGTTCAAGATCTATCCGGGCGCGCCGCACGGTTTCTTCGCCGATTACCGGCAAAGCTATCGCGCGGAGGCGGCGCAAGACGCCTGGATGACAATGCAGGCCTGGTTCAAGAAATATAATGTTTTGGACTGACACTTAGATGTTGGGCTGACGCTTTGGCCAGTCCGCGACCAGCTTGCGGGCACGGACCGCCGGGACTGGCAATCGGCCTGTTGCCGCCATATTTCTAAGGGGAGCCCGCAAAAGGACAAAGGCGATGGGCGTTGTTGAGCGAACGGATCACCCGCAAACGGGCCTCCCCAAAGGCGCCGACCCCGACTGGACGATTCCTCAAGGATACGAGCGTTATAGCGAGGCCGAGCATCGGACGTGGACGACGCTCTATGAACGCCAGGCGGACATATTGCCGGGACGTGCCTGCGATGCTTTTCTGCATGGGCTCGACGCGCTGGATCTGCACGGCCAAGGCATCCCCGATTTCCGGCAGTTGAACGAAAAGCTCTCGGGCCTCACGGGGTGGCGGATCGTGGCGGTGCCCGGCCTCGTGCCCGATGCGGTGTTTTTCGAACATCTCGCCAACCGGCGGTTTCCGGCCGCCAATTTCATCCGCGGCGCAGACGAACTCGATTATTTGCAGGAGCCGGACATTTTTCATGATGTGTTCGGCCATGTGCCGATGCTGACCGATCCGATCTTCGCCGATTACATGCAGGCCTACGGAAAGGGCGGGGTTCGCGCGCTTGCGCTCGGGCGCCTCGACAATCTCGCAAGGCTCTATTGGTACACGGTCGAGTTTGGGCTCTTGGAAACGCACGAGGGCTTGCGGATCTATGGCGCGGGCATTGTGTCGTCGAGAACGGAAACGATTTTCGCGCTTGCCCCCGATTCGCCGAACCGCCTCGGGTTCGATTTGGAAAGGGTGATGCGGACGCTTTACCGCATCGACGATTTTCAGCAGGTCTATTTCGTCATTCCCTCTTTGCACTATTTGCTCGGTGTCACGACCGGGACGGATTTCGGTCCCCTCTACGCCAAAATCTCGAAGATGCCTGACATTCCGATTGCGGCGATCGAACCAAGCGATAGAGTTTTTACACGGGGCACGCAGGACTACGCGAGGAGCGGCGGCCGCTTGCGGCAAGGTGCCGCTTAGCCGCACGCAATCAGCTGGGAGGACGAGCGTCATGCGGGACAAGGTTGTGGTTGTCACCGGCGGCTTCGGCGTGCTCGGCCACGCAGTCGCGGAAGCGGCGCTCGCGGCCGGAGCCTATGTTGCCCTCCCCGGCCGGGAACAAAAGAGCAAAATCGCTGAGCAGGAAAGGCTTCTGGTGCTTGGCGGGGTGGATCTCGCGGATTTCGCAGCGGTCAGGCAAGCCATTGATACTGTGGCCGTGCGCTTCGGCAAGATCGACGGCCTCGCCAACGTCGCGGGCGGCTTTCGCTGGCAAACCCTCGGCGATGGCGACCTCACGGGATGGACTGACCAATTCGCGATGAATCTCCTGACCGCCGCTACGGCAACCAAGGCAGCCCTGCCCTATTTGCGCGCGTCGCAAGGCGCGATCGTCAATGTCGCTTCGGCTCCCGCGAAAAAGGCCGGGGCGGGAATGGGTGCCTATGCGGCCTCGAAGGCGGGCGTGCTGCGGCTGACTGAAAGCCTCGCCGAAGAAGAGAAAAACGCGGGTGTCCGCGTGAATGCGATTTTACCGACGATCATCGATACGCCTCGTAACCGCGCGGATATGCCAAAGGCCGATTTTTCCCGCTGGGTGAAGCCGGAAGACATCGCCAAAGCCATTTTGTTTCTTTTGTCCAGCGATGCCAAAGCGATTACGGGCGCCGAGCTTTTGATTGCCGGACGGACGTGATCACGCGCGGGATCTGGCGCTGAGCGGCAGGCGATGACTGTCCTTGAGCGTCGTCAACACGATCGAGGATTTGACATGCGATACGCTTGCATGCGGCAGGATCAAATCATTGATGATCCGGGACAGGTCCTTTAAGTCCGGCACCACCACTTTTAAGAGATAATCCGCGTCCCCCGTCAGCGCGTAGGCCTCCTGGATCTCGTCGACAGCGTTTACGAAGTCGGTGAACTTTTTCGCATTCTCCTTGGAATGAAGGGTCATGCTGACTTGGACCAGGGCGAGCAGGCCAATTCCCAGCCGCGCAGCGTTCAGACGTGCGGAATAGCCTTCGATGACGCCGCTTTCCTCCAGTCTGATCCGGCGGCGGGAACATTGCGAGGCGGAAAGGCCGACCTTTTCGGCAAGCTCGGAATTGGTGAGGCCCCCGTCTGCCTCGAGCGCGGCAAGGAGCTTGAGGTCGAACTGGTCGAGTGCGTCAATCTCTTGCGAACTTGGCATTTCTTACATGATCCGTGCATGTGTATGCGGAAACCAGTTCATTATACACGCTTCTCTCGCCCATTTCGCGCTATTTTTAGATGGTCGAATAAGAGAGGATGCGAAAATGGGTCCGTTTCCGCACGATGCGCCGCCCGCCAAAATCAGTGCCGAAAACCCGGCCGGCACCGATGGTTTTGAATTCGTGGAATTCGCCCATGCCGAGCCCAATCTGCTCAAGATTTTGTTTGAGCAAATGGGTTTCGAGCTTGTCGCACGTCACAAATCCCGCGCCATCGATCTTTACCGCCAAGGCGGCGTCAGCTACATCCTCAACGCCGATCGCTCAAGTTTCGGCGGACGATTCGTTGATACGCATGGCCCTTGCGCGCCAGCGATGGCGTGGCGGGTTGTCGATGCCAAGCACGCCTTTGCGCATGCGCTGGGGCGCGGCACGCAGGCCTACAACGGCGAGATGGGCGCCAAGACCATCGACGCGCCCGCGATTCTTGGGATCGGCGGCAGCCTGATCTATTTCGTCGACACTTATGGCGCCAAGGGTTCGCCCTATGACGCCGAATTCGATTGGGTAGGTGAGCGCGATCCGTCGCCAAACGGTTGCGGCATCGATTACATCGATCACCTAACCAACAATGTGTTTCGCGGCGCCATGGACCGCTGGTATCAATTCTATCAAAATCTCTTCAACTTCCGGCAAATCCGTTATTTCAACATCGCCGGAAAAATGACCGGCCTTTATTCGCGTGCCTTGGCGAGCCCCTGCGGGAAAATCCGGATTCCCTTGAACGAATCCGCCGACGACAAAAGTCAGATCGAGGAGTTTCTGCACCAATATAAGGGCGAAGGCATCCAGCATATCGCCTGCGGCTGCAAGGACATCTACGCCACCGTGAAGCGCTTGGCGGCGCGGGGTCTCGCCTTCATGCCGCCGCCGCCAGACACCTATTACCGCAAGATCGCCGCGCGTCTGCCAGGCCATGGCGAACCGCTGGAGGCCCTGCGTTTGAGCGGTCTTCTCATCGATGGTGAGGTTGTCGAAGGGGGCAAGCCAAAGCTCCTGTTGCAGATCTTTTCCAAGACGGTGATCGGCCCGATCTTTTTCGAGTTCATCGAACGCAAGGGCGACGAAGGTTTTGGCGAAGGCAATTTCAAGGCGCTGTTCGAGTCGCTCGAGGCAGACCAGATCGAACGCGGCGTGCTCCACGCCTAAACGAACCTGGCGCAATCCAGCGGTGCTCATGCCAAATGAAATTCGCGACTAATTCTCCAGAAAAAAATTGATCCGCGCCCTAAAAAATCGGCGTAGCTGTCAAACGCGTGTTATGTTCTCCATCTTGTTACGGATGTTGCAAGGCGTTGATTTTGATGCGCTGCGGCATATTGAGGGAGGCAACAATGCACGATCCTGCAGGTTCTGCACTACTGCCGCATCCGCCGAGACGCCCAGTTTTCCAAAGCGTACTGGGTGGTGTCGTCGCCGCGATTCTTTTTGCGGCCTCGCCGGAAATTTCTGGGGCGGCGCTCGCGCAGGCGTCCGCTAAGAAACCGAATATTCTTGTCATCATGGGCGACGACGTTGGCTGGTTCAACATTGGCACCTATCATCGCGGCATCATGTCCGGCAAGACCCCAAACCTCGACAAGCTGGCTGACGAGGGCATGATGTTCACCGACTATTACGCCGAGGCGAGCTGCACGGCGGGGCGGGCGAATTTCATCACCGGCGAGCTGCCGATCCGCACGGGTCTCACCACCGTCGGCCAGGCAGGTGCCGATATCGGCATTCCGGACGAGGCCGTCACCCTCGCCACTGTGCTGAAGTCGCAAGGCTATACGACCGGCCAGTTCGGCAAGAACCATCTCGGCGACCTCAATAAATTCTTGCCGACCGTGCATGGCTTCGATGAGTTCTTCGGCTACCTCTACCATCTCGACGCCATGTCGGACCCCTATTGGTACGATTATCCCCAGGATTGGCTCGATAAGACCGGGCCGCGTAATCTGGTGCATGCTTTCGCGTCCGACGTAAATGACCCGACCGAAATGCCGCGCTGGGGCAAGGTCGGCAAGCAGAAGATCATCGATGAAGGGCCGCTGGCGCCTTTTCCGAATATGGAGGACTGGCGCCTTTTCCGAATATGAAGGATATGCAGGGCTGGCAGCAAGGCCGCAAGGCGAAATATGACATGGAGACTTTCGACGAGGTCCTCGTCAAATCTTCGAGCGCCTTCATGGACAAGGCGAAAAAGGCCGGCAAGCCTTTCTTCATCTGGCACAATACGACGCGGATGCATGTCTTCACCTAACTCCCGCCGAAATATCAGGCGGAAATGAATGCGAAGGACAATTACAGTCTCGAAGAGGCCGGCATGGCGCAAATGGACGACAGCGTCGGCGCGCTCCTGAAACATTTGGAGGACATCGGCGAGGCCGACAATACGATCGTCATTTTCACCACCGACAATGGGGCGGAGGTGTTCACCTGGCCGGACGGCGGCATGACTCCGTTCAGGGCCACCAAAGGCACGGTCTATGAAGGCGGCTTCCGCGTCCCGTGCATTATTCGCTGGCCGGGCAAGGTCAAGCCAAGGTCTGTCGAAAACGGAATCTTCTCCGGCCTCGATTGGTTGCCGACGCTTGCCGCCGCCGCCGGCGATCTCGACGTCAAAGACAAGCTTTTGAACGGCGTGGAGTTCGAGGGCAGGACATACAAGAACCATCTCGACGGCTACAATCAATTGGATGTCCTTTTGGGCAAATGGCCATCAGCGCGCCACGAGATCTTTTACTTCGGCGGCCCGCATCTCGGCGCTTTGCGCCTCGATGACTTCAAATTCCAGCTCTTCCAGCAGCCTCAAGGCTGGCCGGGGGAGAAGGTCGGACCGACATGCCGCCGATCATCAATCTCCGTCAGGACCCCTTCGAGCGGACCCCGTCCATCCGCAGCGAAAACCTGAACAATCTCGGCGGCGGCTATATGAACGACTTCATGGCGCGCGAGTTCTGGCGCTTCGTCCTCGTGCAGAAATACGTGGGTGAACTCGCAAAGACGGCCATTGATTTTCCTCCGATGCAAGCGCCAGCGAGCTTCAACATCCAAGCGGTCAAGGAACAGGTCGAGGAAGCCATCAAGGCCCACGAGGGGCAATAGGTACGCCAACGCGACGGGCGCTCTGTAAGGGCGCCCGTCTTTCGATTCCCTCGCGAAACGACCCCGAGCGATTCCCGCCGGAAAATCGCTTCCCTTCCCGCCGTTTTCCCCCTATTCGCATACGTTCCGAGGGGGCTTGTCGCATGCGTCGCTTCCTCAAGAAGTCCAGCTTCTCTAAGTGGCTTTGGGCAGGAGGCTCTGATGAAATTATTCGACACCTTCCGGGGCCGCGCGACATTTGCGTTCTTCGTCCTGCTCTTTCTTTGCCTCCGCGCGCAGGCACAGACGGATCCGCTGCCGTCTTGGAACGATGGCCCGGCCAAGCAGGCGATCATCGAGCTGGTCAAGACGACGACCGATAGGGCCAGCCGCAAATTCGTGCCGCCGGAAGCGCGCATCGCCACCTTTGACCAGGACGGCACGACTTGGGTCGAGCATCCGATCTACACGCAGGTCGTCTTTGGAGAAGGTTCGGCGCTGGTGAAGGCGAAGCCGGACCTCAAAAATGTCGAGCCGTTCAAGACGGTGCTTTCCGGCGACCGCGAGGCGATGGCCAAGCTCTCGACGAAAGACCTTTTAAAGATTCTCGCGGCGATGCTCACCGGCATGCCGGTGGAGGAATTCAACACGGAGGTCACCAAGTGGATCGCGGCCGCTAAACATCCGCGATGGGACCGCCCCTATACAGAGCTGACCTATGAGCCGATGCTCGAGGCGATGCGATACCTGCGCGAAAACGGCTACAAGACCTACATCGTCACCGGTGGCGGGCAAGATTTTGTCCGCGTCTACGCCGGGCGGGTCTATGACATCCCGCCCGAGCAAGTCGTCGGCACGGCGGGCGGGACGAAATACAGCTATGACAAGAGCGGCAAACCGTTTTGGACCAAGGAGCCCAAGCTTCTGCTGAACGACAATGGCGCTGGTAAGCCAGAAGGAATTCATATGATGATCGGCCGCCGCCCGGCCATCGCGTTCGGCAATTCGACTGGCGACCGGCAGATGCTGGAATATACCAAAGCTGGAGACGGCGCCCGGCTTGCGCTGCTCGTGCTGCACGACGATGCGGTGCGCGAATATGCCTATGGACCAGCCCAAGGATTTCCACCCACAAAGATCGGAACTTTTACCCAGGCGCTCTACGATGAAGCGAAAAAGGACGGCTGGACAATCATCAGCATGAAGAACGATTGGAAGCGGATCTTCGCATTTGAGTAGCACACGAAGACGTGGCCTTGGCTAAGCCACGGACCATTCGCAGCTTCAAGCAAGGGATTTCCAGTCGACCGGACTGCGGGCATCGCGCGAAAACGTCAATGCAAGCCGCGCGCCCAAAGATACTCCGCATAGATCGCGGTGATGATAAGCACAAGCATGAGCGCGGCGAGCCATGCCACCGCCAGCCATCCTACTGCAGGCGCTTCATAGGCGCGGTAAATATACTGTGGAGTTTGCTCCGTAAAGGGACTGAAATGCGCCAGCCAACCTAACGCCACTCCGATGCCCGCAACGATCGCCCAGAACAGAGGGCCGATCCGGTTTTTGTGGTAGAAATACAGTCCGAAGCCCAAAATCGAGTTTATCGCAAGGGTAACAATGATCGGCGGCACCGTTTCCACCGTTATCGGCCAGCGGAAGTCGCCTCGGGCAAAATGATCGGCGGTGTGGCCTAAGTTTAGAATAATGATGAGTACGACCAGAGTTATAAGAATTTTGTCGCGCACGCGATTCTCCAAATGGACCAGCAGGGTGACGGCGCCACGACTTTCGGTAACCCGAGGCTCAGGCTACGGCCAATTCACGGCGGAACGCCCATAAGTTACCATCTGTTTGTTTGTTCGCATGAACCTATCTAAAAGTCTGCAAGATTTGGGATCCCTCTCCATGCGGGCGCCAAAATGCCGCGCAGTTCGAGGTTTCCTTGGCATTGAAGAGTCTCCTCCCATGACAAATCGGTACATGCCCGGCTTCGGCAACGACTTTGAGACCGAGGCGTTGCCGGGCGCCCTGCCGCAAGGGCAGAACTCGCCGCAGCGCTGCCCCTATGGGCTTTATGCCGAACAATTGTCAGGCACGCCCTTTACCGCGCCGCATGGCATAAATGCGCGCTCTTGGCTCTACCGCATGCGCCCCTCGGTCAAACATGCGAGCCGCTTTACGCGCGCCGATGTCCCCTTTTGGAAAACCGCGCCGCATATTGTCGCGCACGGCCTGCCGCTCGGCCAATTGCGCTGGGACCCCTTGCCCATTCCCAATGAGCCATTGTCCTTCGTGAACGGCATGCGGACCATGACGACGGCGGGCGATGTCCACACTCAGACCGGCATGGCGGCGCATGTCTTCCATGTGACGCAGACCATGGAAGATGATTATTTCATGAATGCCGATGGCGAAGTCCTGATCGTGCCTCAAACCGGAGCGCTCGACATCGCAACCGAGCTCGGCCGTCTCGACATCGCACCAGGCGACATCGCGGTGATCCCGCGCGGAATGAAATTCAAGGTGGGGCTGCAAGACGGTCCCGCGCGCGGCTATATGTGCGAGAACTATGGCGCGAGGTTCGCTCTGCCCGCGCGCGGGCCGATCGGCGCCAATTGCCTTGCCAACCCGCGCGACTTCAAGACTCCGGTGGCGAGCTTTGAGGAGAAGGAAACGCCCTGCCGCCTCACGATAAAATGGTGCGGCGGCTTCCATGCCACTGATACCGGCCATTCGCCGCTCGACGTCGTCGCCTGGCACGGCAATTATGCGCCCTACAAATACGATCTTCGCACCTTCGCGCCGGTTGGGGCCATTTTGTTCGATCACCCAGATCCTTCCATCTTCACCGTCCTCACCGCGCCATCGGGCGAAGCCGGGACCGCGAACGTCGATTTCGTGATCTTTCCCGAGCGCTGGCTCGTTGCCGAACATTCGTTCCGGCCGCCTTGGTACCACATGAACATCATGAGCGAGTTCATGGGGCTGATCCTTGGCCAGTATGACGCTAAGGCGAAAGGCTTTGCGCCGGGCGGGATATCTCTCCATAATTGCATGCTGCCGCATGGGCCGGACACGCAAGCTTTCGACAAAGCCAGCTCCGGCGAGCTGAAACCGCAAAAACTCGAAAATACCCTCGCCTTTATGTTTGAGACGCGCTACCCCCAACAGGTGACGGAATATGCGGCCAAGCTGCCGGCGCTGCAAAGCGATTATGCCGATTGCTGGGACGGTTTGGAAAAGCACTTCGATCCAAATCGCCGCGATTGGTGAATGCTCCGGGGGAGCACATGAAGCTCGCGACACTCGCCAACGGCACCCGCGATGGGCGGCTTGTCGTGGTTTCGCGCAGCCTCACCCATGCCACGGACGCGCAGGGCATAGCCCCGACCCTTCAGGACGCGCTCGACGATTGGGCGCACCTCGCCCCAAGGCTCGAGACGCTCGCGAGTGCGCTCGAAACCGGCGCGGTGCCATGCGAGCGGTTCCGCGAGCACGAGGTGCTTTCGCCGCTCCCTCGCGCCTTCCAATGGATCGACGGCTCCGCCTATTTGAGCCATGTGGAACTGGTGCGCAAGGCGCGGGGCGCCGCGATGCCTCCGGAACTTTGGACCGATCCCTTGCTTTATCAGGGCGGCTCGGATGCTTTTCTTGCTCCCCGCGCGCCGATAACAATGGCAAACGAAGATTGGGGCATCGACTTCGAGGGCGAAGTCGCGGTCATCGTCAACGATGTCATGATGGGCGCGAGCGTGGCCGAGGCTGCCGCTTCTATCGTCCTCGTCGTCCTTGTCAACGACGTCTCCTTGCGCAACCTCATCCCGGCGGAACTCGCCAAGGGCTTCGGCTTCTTCCAATCGAAACCCTCTTCGGCGTTCTCGCCGGTCGCGGTCACTCTGGACGAACTCGGCCTTGCTTGGGACTGCGGACGCCTGCGTTTTCCTTTGCTTGTGAGTCTCAACGGCAAGCCGTTCGGGCGGGCGGATGCCGGCATTGGCATGAATTTCGATTTTCCCAACCTCATCGCCAGCGCAGCCAGGACAAGGCCTTTGGGCGCCGGCACCATCATTGGATCCGGCACCGTTTCCAACAAGGGGGCGGACGGCGGCCCCAGCCGCCCAATCGGCGAGGGCGGAGTTGGCTATTCGTGCCTTGCCGAGGCGCGGATGGCCGAGGCCATTCGCCACGGCGCGCCAAAAACCCAATTTTTACGCTTTGGCGATACGGTGCGTATTGAAATGAAAAGTCCGAGCGGCCAGACCGTTTTCGGGGCCATCGAACAGACGGTCGAACCTCATGAAAGACGCTCTGCTTGAGCCGTGCCTCTTCGGCTATTGGCGGTCGAGCGCGGCCTACCGGGTGCGGATCGCGCTGAACTTGAAGGCGATCGCCGCTAGCCAAGTCCCCGTGCAGTTGCAAGCGGGAGAGCAGAAGAGCGCGGATTATCGCGCGCTCAATCCGGCGGGTCTCGTTCCGCTATGGCGTGAACCGGATGGGTTTACCCTAGCACAATCGCTCGCCATCATCGAATATTTGGACGAAAAATTTCCCGATCCGCCCTTATTGCCCGACGATTTTAGGCAGAAGGCGCTCTGCCGCGAGATCGCCTATACGATCGCCTGCGACATCCATCCGGCCGGCAATTTGCGCGTGCTTGAAAAGCTCACGGCGGATTATGGCGCCGGCCCGGAGGCCCGCGCCGCATGGAACCGGCATTGGATTGCCGCCGGTTTCGACGCGATCGAAACGCGCCTTGCCGCCATGGCAGGGCGGCACGCAATTGGGGATCGGATTAGCTTGGCCGATATCTGTCTTGTGCCTCAGGTCTATAACGCGCTTCGGGTCGGCCTCGACTTGGCGCCTTATCCGCGCATCACCGCAGCGGACGCGGCGGCACGGAAGCTGCCTGCCTTCATGGCGGCGGCGCCCGAAGCACAAGCAGATGCGCCATGAACACTTCCGAAAGGATAGGCGAGCAATGAACATACAGAGCCCATGAACGATTGAACTCGAGGCGATCATGGTCTAGGGCATTGCCTGCGGTGGCCGCGGCGCCTTTCCGGCGGGTGCCGATGGCGGGACCAGACCGGCAAACAGATCGTGCTTTACAGGATTCTGGCACGCTTGAGAGCGTTGGCTTTGGGCAATTCCGTTCCTAGAGCATTTTTAAGCGAAGTGGATACCGGTTCGGGTCAAGAAAATGCGATAAAACGAAGATCTTGAGCCGCTTTCTTTTCCACGGAATTTGAAAGCAGCTTTAGACTGGAGCAAATCTTTTTTGAAAGCGAAACGATTGCTTTTCTCATCTCAACGCGCTGCTTCCATTGAACATGTCTTGGAAAAGTTGCTCCGCTGTTTCGGTTCCGGCATATTCCAAGTCTTTGAATTTGAATGCCTCCTTTCCGATTAAGCAAATCAACGTGATCGGGAAGCGCCGTTGATGCCGGACACGGCCATATGCGAAGATAGTAAAATGCAAAGTTTGTGAAACCCCAGAGAGTTCAAACGGAAATGATCGTTGCCGCGGGTCAAAATGACCGGCTATCCGGAGTTCGGGAATGACTTGGCCAGCCGTCTTGTCGTGGATTTTAATTTTCGCCGGATTGTTGCCGCGCAGTCCGCTTTTTTTGCTTTACCTCTTTTTTGGGTTCGGCGCCTTTGGCTCTCTAACCTTGCTCCCATCCGATAGTGGCAGCGTAAACCTGCTTCCACAAGCGGTCTGCTCGATATTCCTCATCTGCAAAATAGTGTTCTCCAAGGGTCAGCTGTCTCGCGCGGTGGATATGGCAATTGATCCGGCCAAGCTCGGCCTTTTTTTTGCCTTCACCGGCTATGCAGTATTTTCGGCCTATGCGATGCCCCGGTTCTTCGCCCATATGGTGGAAGTCATAGACCTGAACTCTGTCATCGCGCCCTGGGCAATCCCGCTCGAGCCGCGTTCAACGAACGTCAGCCAGTCCGTTTATGCGACGCTGTCGTGTGGCATTGCTCTCGCTTTCAGTCTCGCCGGCGGGAATGCGTCCTTCCGGCGCCATTACCTTCAGGCGATATTGGTTGGAGGTCTCTTCTTTATCGCCACAGGTTTCGCCGACATGATGTTTACGGAGAGCCATGAAGAGCTCTTGGAACCTTTTCGCAACGCCCATTACAGTCTTCTCACAGATCACGAGATATTGGGGAGCAAGCGCATCGTGGGCCTCATGCCGGAGGCCTCTGGTTATGGCCCACCTTGTGTCGTGGCGGCTGCCAGCCTTACCTTCCTCCGGCCTTGTTATGAAAAGGTGTGGCTCCGTAACTATCTCGTGCCCCTCACTATTGCCGGGCTTCTGGCGATGGCCTGGCTTTCGCAATCCTCGACCGCTTACCTTGGCCTTGCGGCGTTCGCGGTGGTCTTCGCGGTGAACTGGCTGCGCCGCACCTTGTCTCCGTATACTCCGGCCCCAGATGGGCTAAAATGGGAGGCGATCATTGTATTAGTGGCGGCAATAACCTTACTCGGGCTCGCCGCCGCGGTGCCGCATGCACTGGATCACATCTACGATAAGATTGATGCGATCATTTTCAAGAAAAGCGAGTCGGAGTCCTATGCCGAACGGACCGAGTGGACTAGGGTGGCGTGGGAAGCTTTTTTTGCGACGGACGGGCTGGGTGTTGGTCTTGGCAGCGCGCGGACGTCGGATTGGTTTGTCGCCGTTCTGAGCAATACCGGGATTCTCGGAACAGCACTCCTTAGTAGTTTTATCCTGCGCCTATATTTTCTGCGGTGTCGCAGCGCGGACCCGCGAATAATTGAATTTGTAGCGGCGTTGAAATTAAGTTTACTGCCATGGTTCGCGACGTCAGCGGCTTCCTGGTTCACGCCCGATATGGGCGTAGAGGTTGCTTCAACCTTGGGATTGATTTCAACCTTAACGGTGACAGGTGGGATGTCGTCAATCCGGTCCGGGGCCACGATTGCGCGCCAAATACGAGCCCGAGGGCGCCCATAGCCCGCATGAAAATGGAGAAACCTGATCCCGGTGCCGAGAACAATGATGCCCGGAGCAAGGAGCACAAGAAAACGCTTCAGATTGGATAACTCAATGGATTTGTGGAAAAACTTTCTAAAAGTAAACTTCGCGCTTTCTCATATGTTCAGAATAAGAAATATGTCAGAATACGGGTTCGCTATTGAATACTTACGTCTCGCAGCACTCTTGTCCGCTCCGGATATTAGGCATGTTATTGATGTGGCTGCTGGTTCGCCCTGGCAATTTCCACTTGCTTATAAAGACGCCTACGGGCTACAGCTCTCGGGCGTGGATATCGATGCGGATGCCATGAACCGCAATGATGCGCTTGACTTTCGATATGAAGGCGACGTTTGTAACTAGGGTCCGGACCCATTAACGGGTAGAGCGCTCTGGGATTCCCAAGATCCCGCGAATCTGATTCCGTTCTCTCATGGAGGACGGCTATGGCAG
>VDMG01000170.1 GCA_006514895.1 Beijerinckiaceae bacterium | reverse complement strand
GAATAGTCCGAAACGAGCCGCATCGAGACCCCAGCCACGTCCGGCGTGCAGGGTCCCGGCGATATCACGACGGCTTCGGGTTCCTCGCGTGGCAGGGGAGCATCGTTGCGTACCACTTCCGGCGCGGCGCCGAGTTCGCGGAGATAATTGGCGACCGTGTGCACGAAGGAATCATAATTGTCTATGACGAGAATCACCGCGCGAATTCCCTTGCGCCGAAGGCCTCGAAGATCGCCCGCGCCTTATCCAGCGTTTCGTCATATTCGCTGGCGGGATCGGACGCCGTGACGATTCCGCCGCCCGCCTGCACGACGCAGCTACCGCCGCGAAAAGCCGCGGTGCGAATGACGATATTGGTGTCCATCGTGCCGTCGAAACCGATGTAGCCGATCGCGCCGCAATAAGGGCCGCGCGCATGGCCCTCCATGTCGGTGATGATTTCCATCGCGCGGACTTTTGGCGCGCCGGTGACCGAGCCGCCGGGGAAAGACGCGGCGAGAACGTCAACCGCACCCTGCCCTTCTCGCAGACGCCCGACGACGGACGAGACCAGATGATGGACTGAGGCAAAGGTCTCGAGGCCGCAAAGCTGCGGCACATGCACCGAGCCCGGCACGCAAACTTTCGAAAGATCGTTGCGCAGAAGATCGACGATCATGACGTTCTCGGCGCGATCCTTGCGGCTCTCGGTCAGCGCCCGTGCTTGCAAGGCGTCGAGAATGGCATCGGCGAAGCGGCGCCGCGTGCCCTTGATCGGCCGGGTTTCGACGCGGTCGCCCTCGACTTTGAGAAATCTCTCGGGCGAGGCCGATGCGATGACAAAATCACCATGATCAAGATAGGCCGAAAAAGGCGCCGGATTGAGCCCGCGCAAGCGCCGGTAAAAGCCAAAATGATCGAAGTCCCCCGGCACCGAAGCCTCGAACCGCTGCGCCACATTGGCTTGAAAAATATCGCCGGAGAGGATCCGCTCGATGACCTCGCGAACCATCCGTTCATAGCTTACTCTCGTGAAATTGCTGGTCCAGCCATCGAGTGAAATCGTTGCAGCCGGGGACGCGACGGGAGCACTCCGGAGCCGCGCTTCGAACCAGCGCCCGCGCTCGACCGCGCGCCGGTTCCGGGCTCGTTCGTCTATCTCCGGAAAACCCGTTGACAGGATAAAGCCGCGCCGATCGATCAAATCCAAGGCGACGGCCACGTCGTAGAGCCCAAGCGATAGATCGGGGAAAGCGAGCTTGTCCAAGGCGGCCGCCGGCAGGCGTTCCAGGCTGTGGCCAAGCTCGTAGGAAAACAGCCCTGCCGCACCCCCTTGAAAAGGAGGCAATCCAGGCAAGGCCGCTGTTCGATAGGCCGCCAAACGAGATTTCAAGCGCGAAACCCAGTCCTCCCCCGCCACGCCAGCTATGATCCGCGCGAATGGGTCCGCCGCGATAAAACTGTAACGGCCAAGCTTCCTGTCCGCCATTGAACTGTCGAGAAAGGTCAAAAAAGGCAGATCGCGAAGCGCGTGGGCGGCCTCGGCCGGGTCACAAAAATCGATTTCGATGACGTGCATCGAGCTGCTTTCGGCCTCCATCGAGCCGGAACAGGAGCCGGCAGGTTAGTTTATCTTTTGCGAAGCCCCTGTCCGCAAAGCGAGATGGCACCCCTGTGTGAAATATGGGGAGCCGGCGCGCCCTCGCCACACCAAGCTGGGCAAGCGCTCTAATGGCTTTTCTTTGCGGGCTCTTGCGGCTTCGGTCCGCCCGGTTCCGGCGCGCCGGTGGCCGGTGCCGGGGACGGTTTCGGCGGTGCTGGCGCCTCGGGCGGCTCCGCGGGGCGGGCGGCCGGCCTGCCTTTATAAGCAATCCAAGTGCTTCTATCAGTAAACGAAGCGGTTTCGCGAACTCTATTTTGAGTGAACATGGACTTGTCGCCGCGCTTTCCAGGAAACGTCCAGAACGGCGTAAGGGCATATTATTGCGCGTGCGTCAACGGTCATTGTTGCGCCAGCCGCTCTAAACCGGCCCAAAATCCTCGGGGCCGCTGACTCCGCCAAAAAAATTCAATCGCCGACTTGCGCCCTTACGTGGCATGACGTAGCCGTGTCGTTGCACCGCCGCTGGCGGTATGCGCATGCCGGAGCCGCGGATTCGGGACTTCAAAAAACAAGCCGCGCCACGGCGGCCGGCGGGAGACATTCGGGGGAGGGCTGGAGGAGACATGGGTGAGGCGCGGATAAACGGCAAGCCTGTTTCGCTTGCGGCGGCGGCCGAGCGCGCGGCGGAGATATTGTCGCAAGCGCGAATGCCGGTCATTGCCGGCCTCGGCACCGATGCCGCGGGCGCCCGCGCTTCCATTCTGCTCGCAGAAAAGCTTCGCGGCGCCTATGACCATATGCATTCCACGCGAATTTTCGCTGATCTCGACGTCATGCGTCAGGCCGGGCTGATGGTCACGACGCCGAACGAGGCGCGTCTGCGCGCAGATGTCTTTCTCTTCATCGGCAAGGATTTGACCAAGGACTGGCCGGCGATGATGGAACGCCTGTCGCCCGCCAAAATCCCGCCTTTCGATCTTGTCCACGAGCCGCGCAAGCTCTTGTGGATCGCGCCCGGACGCGGCGGCGCGAAGGGCGAAGGGCTCGTCGAAACTCTTGACTCTTCGGACTTGCACGCGACGCTCGCGAGTTTGCGCGCCCGTGCCGCCGGGCGGGCGGTCAATTGCGCCAAAGGCACGTTGCGCAAGCTCGACGAATTCGCGGGCGTTCTTAAGAACGCGCGTTTTGGCGTCGCCGTTTGGGGCGGCGATGGGCTCGACAGCCTGTCGATCGAAATGCTGCACGGGCTTATCCGCGATCTCAACAAGACGACGCGTTTTTCCGGGTTGCCGCTCGGCGCTGGCGCCAATGCCTCCGGCGTCGTGCAGACATCGGGCTGGATGACCGGCTTTCCGGTGCGGACATCCTTCGGCCGTGGATTTCCCGAGCATGACACTTGGCGGTTCGACGCAACGCGCATGATCGAGAGCGGCGAAGCCGATACCGCCTTGTGGATCTCTGCCTATGGCCCTGAGGCGCCGCCATGGAGGAAAAATATTCCGCTCGTCGCGCTCGCCTCTCCGCAAACCGTTTTCGCGTGGGAGCCGCAGGTCTGCGTCGAAATCGGCTGCCCCGGAATAGATCATGACGGAGCAGAGTTCGCGCGGGAAACGGGTTCGATTGTCGGCAGCCTCGCCTCGCATAGAAGCCAAGCGCCTTCGGTTGCGGACGTTGTCAGCCAAATCAGCAAGCACCTCGGGGAGACACCTAAATGCTGATTCATCTGAAAGGCGGCCATATCGTCGATCCGGTGAACGGGCGCGACGAGACAGGCGATCTTTGGATCGAAAACGACCGCATCGTTGCAGCGCCGCCGGGCAAGCTGGCGGATGAAGTGCATGACGTCTCCGGCAAGACCGTCATGGCGGGCGCAATCGACATTCATTCCCATATTGCGGGCGGCAATGTGAACTGCGCGCGCCTGCTACTCCCTGAAAAGCACCAGAACTGGCTGCCCAATCCCGTTGCTTTGCCATTTAGCACCGCCAAATGGTCGACATTCGAGACCGGGACCATCTATGCCTCGATGGGCTTCACCACGGTGATCGAACCTGCCATCGTCCCACATCAGGCGCTTCAGGCGCATCTCGAACTCTCCGACATTCCGATCATCGATAAGGGAATGCTGACCGTCCTCGGCAACGATGATTTTCTGTTGTCCCTGCTGCGCGATGGCGAAGGACCGGCGGCGGTGGCTGATTACGTCGCATCGGCGGTCGCGGCGAGCAATGGCCTCGGCGTCAAATGCATCAATGCGGGCGGCGCGACGGCATTCAAATACAATGCGCGGACGTTCAGCCTCGACGATGTGGTGCCCTTCTACGATCTCACCTCGCGCCAGATCGTCGAGGCCTTGCAGCGGGCGGTGGAGGATCTCAAAATCCCGCATCCCCTGCACTTGCACGCCAACAATCTCGGCATTCCAGGTAATGTCGCGACCGCGCTCGCGACGATCGAGGCCGCGCGGGGTGAGCGCCTTCACTTCGCGCATTTGCAATTCTACTCCTACGGAGCCGAAGGCGGCCACGGCTTTTCATCGGCCGCCGCCGAACTCGCCGCGGCCGTGAACGCGGCACCGAATGTGACGATTGATGTCGGTCAGGTCATGTTCCGGCAAACGGTCACCGTCTCCGCCGATGTGCTGCGCCAGTTCAATGGCTCCGAGATGGCAAGCCCAAAAAAATCCGTGATCCATGACGGCGATGGCGATGGCGGTGGCATCGTTCCTTACTTTTATCGCGAGAATGATTTCGCCAATGCCGTGCAATGGGCCTGCGGATTGGAATTGTTTATGCTGATCGATGATCCGTGGCGTATTTTCTTCACGACCGATCATCCGAACGGCGCGCCTTTCACGACCTATCCGGAAATTTTCGCGCTGATCATGAGCCGCGACGCCCGCGCCGAGGCCACTGCGCGCCTGCCGCAGGAGGCCGTCGCCATGACGACGCTGCCATCGATCGCGCGGGAGTACAATTTGAACGAAATCGCCATCATGACGCGTGCTGCTCCCGCGAAGCTGCTCGGCTTGAAAGATCGCGGCCATCTTGGCGAAGGCGGCCTTGCGGATATCGCCGTCTATTCGCCCGGCAAGGATTTGGCGAAAATGTTTCGATTTGCGCATCTCGTTTTCAAGGACGGCGATCTCGTCGTGCGCGACGGGCGCGGCACCCATTATCGCTGGGGCAACGCGCTCAAGGTCAATCCCGGCTATGACAAGGCCATCGACCGCCGCCTTGCAGGTTATTACGACCATCACTTCGGCAATTCCCGCGACTTGTTCACGGTGAAGGAGCATCTGCTTCCGCGTGCCGACGCCTTCCGGGAGGTCGCATGCGCCCGATGAAAAAAAATGGCGTCCGCATCGACGATAGTTTCGCCGAAGCTTTCCCGATGCGCGGCACGGCGATTCTTATCACCGCTCCCAATCGCCGATGGGCGCGGCAGGCGGCCACCACCATGACCGGATTTGCCACCTCCGTCATCGGCTGCGGCGCCGAAGCGGGCATCGATTGCGAAAGGCCTGGGAATATCACGCCGGACGGGCGCCCAGGCGCCCGCGTCCTTATGTTTGCCATGTCGAGCGACACGCTGCAGACGCAGCTTGTCAACCGGGCCGGCCAATGCGTTCTGACATCGCCCGGCTCCGCCTGTTTCGCCGATCTCGACGGCACCGACAGATTGCCGATCGGCGATCAGCTCCGCTATTTCGGCGATGGCTGGCAGGTTTCGAAAAAGTTTGGCGACCGGCACTTTTGGCGCGTTCCTGTCATGGATGGCGAGTTCCTCTGCGAGGCGACGACGGGGCTCACCAAGAAAGCCGTCGGCGGCGGCAATCTCCTGCTCATGGGAGCGACGTTCAAGACCACGATGCACGCCGCCGAACTCGCGGTCGCGGCGATGAATGACGTCGAGGGTGTCATTCTGCCTTTCCCCGGCGGCATCGTGCGATCTGGCTCCAAGGTCGGCTCCAAATACAAAGCCATGATGGCTTCGACCAATGACGCTTATTGCCCGACGCTGCGCGGGGCGGTGGCGACAAAGCTCGACGAGGACATCGGCTGCGTTCTCGAGATCGTCATCGACGGGTTGACAGAAGAAGCTGTCGGCGAGGCGATGCGCGCCGGCCTCGCGGCGATCGTGAAGCTCGGGCCCGAACATGGCGCGGTACGCGTCGGCGCCGGCAATTATGGCGGCAAGCTTGGGCCCTTCCATTTTCATTTAAAGGATTTGCTGCCGTGAAACCGCTTGTTTTCACCCTCAAGCAGGAGCCCGATCAACGGCTCGACCTCGCTCCTCTTGTCCCGCATCTCCTCGATGGCCAATCAGCCAAGGAGATCGCAGAGATCGAATTGCAGACCACCCGCGAAAGAGCGACAGTGGGTGATACTTTTAAGATCCGCCCGGGCAGCGCGGAATCGATCCGCTTCGAGGGAGGGTCAACGCGCCTCGACAATATCGGCAAGGATATGAAGGCCGGAGAAATCGTCGTCGAAGGCGATTGCGGCAAATCGTTTGGCCGGAGCCTGAGCGGCGGCAATCTCGTGTTAACTGGCGAGTGCGGCCCCTTCGCGGGCTCGGCCATGTCGGGTGGAAGACTCGAGATCGCGGGCGACGCCGGGGACTTTCTCGGCGCGCCGCTCGAAGGCGAGATGGAGGGCATGACCGGCGGCCTCATGATCGTGCGCGGAAATGCCGGCGAGCGCGTGGGCGACCGTCTGCGCCGCGGCACCATCGTGATCGAAGGCTCCGCCGGGGATTATCCTGGAAGCCGGATGATTGCCGGAACGCTGATCGTGCTCGGAGAGTGCGGCACATTGCCCGGTTATCTCATGCGGCGGGGCACGATCGTGCTTGCGAACCCGCCGGAACTGGCGCCGACTTTTGTCGATTGCGGGTTGCATGAGCTGGCCTTCGCCAAGGTTTTCTCTGGGCTGTTGCGCCCCGAAAGCCGAGCCGCCGCGCGGCTGCTTTCGCGCCCACTTGCCCGTTTCGCAGGAGACATGGCGGCTCTCGGAAAAGGAGAAATCTTCTTTCCCGCGTAACCGAGCGGCGCGAGGGACATTCCGGTGCAGCGATCTTCCAACCCGTTTACCTCGATGAAGGATCATTCCCCTCATGGTTGACGGAAGCCAGGCTTTTATCGCGCGAATTGACCGCCCCGCCATGATCGAGCGCCGCGACCGGTTTCTCGGGCTTTTGGGCACGCGGTCCATTCTCATGGGGATTTTAAATATCACGCCCGATTCCTTCTCCGATGGCGGCAAATTCTTCAGCCTCGACGCGGCTATGCAACAGGCGGAAAAACTTGGGCGCGAAGGCGCCGACATTATCGATGTGGGTGCGGAATCGACGCGCCCAGGCCATACTCCGGTCGATCCAGAAGAGGAACTCGCCCGCCTCGAACCCATTCTTGGAAAGCTGACGCGTGCCATCGATATTCCGTTTTCGATCGACACCTCGAAGGCCGAGGTCGCGCGCTGCGCAAGCGAACTCGGCGCCAGCGTGGTCAATGATGTTTGGGGATTCCAGAAAGATCCCGCCATGGCCGATACGGTCGCCGAAACCGGCGCGGCAGCGGTTCTGATGCACAATCGCGATAACGTCGATCCCGAACTCGACATCGTCGCGGACATGCGCCGCTTCTTCGACCGGTCCTTGCGTCTCGCCGCTGACGCAGGAATCCCTTCCGCGCGCCTCATTCTCGATCCCGGCATCGGCTTCGGCAAAAGCCGGGCGCAAAATTTCACGGCCCTCGCCAATCTTGCCGCGCTGAAGGACTATGGCCTGCCGGTCCTTATCGGTGTTTCGCGCAAATCCTTGCTCGCCGAACATGGCGCACCACCGCCAGCCGGCACAAATCTCTTTCGCACGCTCGCCGCCAATCTCGCCGCTGCCGCGAATGGCGCCTCGATATTCCGGGTCCACGATGTGGCCGAACATGTAGCCGCCTTCAAGGTCTTCGATGCCATCGCCCGCCGTTAATCTTTTGGGCGCCGGGCCACTGACCGGGACAGGTTTAGGTCTTGGGAGCAATATCGGCGACAAGGCGGGCAACATAAGGCGCGCGCTCGCGCTGTTGGAGGATCGCGGAATTGTCCGGCTGAGTGCTGTTTCGTCGATCTACCGCACCCCGCCTTGGGGCTATGTGGAGCAGGATTTTTTCGCCAATGCCTGCGCGGTGGGGCAAACCCGCCTGCCGCCGCTCGAACTTCTTGCCGCGGCCCATGCGGTTGAGACCGATATGGGGCGGCAACCGTCGGTGCGCTGGGGGCCGCGCCTCATCGACATCGATATTCTTTTCCACGGCGAAGCGTCTTTCGAGCACGCCCAATTGAATTTGCCGCATAAGGATCTTTTCGAACGCGCTTTCGTTCTGGTGCCCTTGGCGGAGATCGCGCCAGATCTCATGATCTCAGGCCGTTCCATAGCCAAGGCCGCCGCGCGTTTCGCGGCCGAGCCGCTCGAAAAATGGGAGGCTAAAGCATGATCCCAAAAAGTTGCAGACTTTTTGGATAAGATCATGCGACACAACTAAAGAGACCTATTCTAATGCGGCCAGTGCGATCGCCCGCGCAGCAAACCGGCGAATATGGAGGCGGCGAGGACGAAGCCCGCCAGCGGAATCAAAATCAAAAAAGCGCCAAGCATGAAAATGAGCAAGGCGGCGCCAATAACGCCCCCCAGCAAGAAGAACGGCAACAGCCCAAACGGTCCGATCCGGGATACATAGACGCGATGAAAGCTGTAGGCATCGGTGGGAACCCGGCCCCGCAGTCTGCCTTCCATCTCGCGGATGTCGGTATGGCCCGGTGGGATAATCTCCGGCTCGGAGCGATGCTCGTCATCTTCAGGGAAGCGCTGGTTCATGATCATAAGACCGCAAGCTAAGGTTTCGCACGCCTAAATGTGGGGATGGTGTCTGACGGCTGCAACTGTTCCACGGGGCGAATATTAAGGCTATGGTTGCGTTGACCCAGAATCATCGTGATCTAGACCGCATTTCACGCGCGGTCTCACCCTCCGCTTCAAAATTCGGACGGCTTAGAATGGCACAAGAATAGGGAGAAACGAAAATGGGATGGATTGTTCGTTATATCGACGACGAGTTGAAGCATGAAATGGTGTCTCGCGAAATGTTCACCGAGGAGGAAGCTCTCGAAGAGGCCTGGAATTTGGCGCAGGGCGACAATGAAATCGTTGCCATCGAAGGACCCGACGATGAATCCGTTCCAATGCTGGAGATCGAGGCGTGGTTCGAGCAGCGTTCCGCCGTCGGCAAAGCGGAGCCTTCGTCGTGACGCGGCCAAGAAGCCATATCCGGGCGAGCGGTGGCGTGTCTCCCAGATCCGAAACTAGCCAGCTCAAACTGCTTGATCAGAAGATCGCCGCTCAAGCGGCTTTTTTCTTCGGCGCGATCAATTTGCGATTGACAAGCACCTCGGCGATCTGAACCGCATTGAGCGCCGCGCCCTTGCGCAGATTGTCGGCGACACACCACAGCGACAGACCATTCTTGACCGTCGCATCCTCGCGGATGCGAGAAATGTAGGTCGCGTCCTCGCCCGCCGCCTCATGCGGTGTGATCGAGCCACCATGCTCGCGCTTGTCGATGACGAGACAACCTGGCGCCTCCCGCAGGATTTCGCGGGCTTCCTCGGCGCTGATCGGATGGGCGAACTCGATATTGACCGCTTCCGCATGGCCAATGAAGACCGGCACGCGCACACAAGTGGCGGTGAGCTTGATCTTGGGGTCGAGGATTTTCTTCGTCTCCGCCATCATCTTCCATTCTTCCTTGGTCGAGCCGTCCTCCATGAAGATGTCGATCTCCGGAATCACATTGAAGGCGATGCGTTTGGAAAATTTCTTTGTCACGACGGGGTCGGACACGAAGACCGCGCGGGTCTGGGCAAACAGCTCGTCCATCGCTTCCTTGCCGGCGCCGGAAACCGATTGATAGGTCGCAACAACGACCCGCTTGATCCTGGCCTTGTCGTGCAGCGGCTTCAAGGCGACCACGAGCTGCGCCGTCGAGCAATTCGGATTGGCGATGATGTTCCTCTTGGAAAACCCGATGATCGCGTCCGCGTTCACCTCGGGCACGATCAAGGGCACGCTCGAATCATAGCGCCAAGCGGAGGAATTATCGATGACGACGCAGCCTTGCTCGCCAATTTTGGGCGACCATTCCTTCGATACAGCGCCGCCCGCCGACATCAGGCAGATGTCGGTCCCGCTGAAATCGAAGTTTTCGAGCGATTTGCATTTCAAGGTCTTGTCGCCGAAGGAAACCTCCGTGCCGATCGAGCGCGGCGACACGAGCGCCACGACCTCATCTGCGGGAAACCGGCGCTCGGCAAGAATATCGAGCATTTCCCGCCCGACGTTTCCCGTCGCGCCAACAACGGCAAGCTTGAAACCCATCGTCTGCTCCATCCATTAAACGCAATTCTTAATTTCCGGCAAAAGCCTTCCGCATGAGCGGCTCACTGCATAGGCGATGTCGAGGGAAGCCGCAACGGCCAGGCGTTTCATACCCTGAACCTAATCGGTTGAGCCGCGGCCGATATGCTTAACACGCGCCGCCCTGGTAAACGCGGCGTTGACGCTGTTTGCAACCAGTGCTGGCCGGTAACGCCCGCGCAATGTTCAAGCTGTAAATTGATCCTCAAAAAACCCGCCGCCGGCGGGCGTCAGGGATCATTCATGCGTTTCGCCGCTTTGACAAGCATGATGGAAACAGGCAAAAGCTTGGCCGAGCAGTCTGGTGTCCAGGCGCACTCGCGCAATGGCGCTCCGCCTTTGCCAAGGGCAAAACGGTCCGGCCGTTTCCCTTGGCGCCTCGGCATGATCTGCCTTGCCGCGTCCAACCTTCTCTATGTTTTTTCGGAATTCAAAGAAACCGGGCAAACGCGGTCGCCGCCCCCCATTGCCGTGGCCGCGCCTTTGCCGGCCTGGATCGAAATTCCCCGCCCGCGAGAAATTTTCCGCATCGAGGCGCCGGAATTCGCGAGCGACACAAAACTCTATGTTGCGCGGCAGCATCGAACCGGGGGCGGCCGCCAAGACATCTGGGAGTTCGGCGGCTCGAACGAGAATGCGCCCCTGCTGAACCTCCTCATTTATCACCCGGGCTCCGAAGCCGCGCCGGACTCATCGTTTTACGTGGAACTCGCGAGGCGCGCCGCCGAGACCGGCCGCGCGATCATCCGCGCGGAGCAGCCCGTGGAAATGGCCACCCGCTTCGGGGCCTTCGAAATTGCCCGTCTCGGTTTGGAACGCAATGGCGCCGCTGCGAAGAAATGCCTCGGCTTTCGCTTCGCCAATGCGGAGCCGAAGCTACGCATTACCGGCTTTGCTTGTGGCGGCGGGGAGGCGCCCGCTTCGCCTCTGACTTGGCCCCTCACATCAAAAGCGGCGCTCGCCCGCCTCATCGACCAGATCGACCTCGCACCATCGGCCGAAGACAAGGGTCTCATCGATTTTTTCGCCGCGCATTACGCGATCCGCAGCCCCAATTGCCCAGGCCGGGGATTGGTCCCGCGCCCGTGTGTCCGGCGCGGCTTTTGAAAACCGGCGAAGCAGCTCAAATCAAGCGGCAAGGAACAAGTCATCAAAGATAGGCTTGACTTTTATTTGAGGCGGCGCAGTGCGCGGTGCAACCAAACCGGTGCCTTTGCGTTTGGTTAAATGAACCTTTGGAGTTTCGAAATGTTTCATAAAATGCCAACGATCATGCTCGCCGCCGCCGCCTTTGCCGCGCTTTCCGCCACGGCGAGCGCGGAAACGACGCGGCATCGTCATCACCCGCGCGTGGCGGAGCAGTATAACTACGAACGTCCGCCGCTCACCGTTAACCGGCGCAGCTTCCTCGACCCAGGTCCCGTGGTTCCCGTCGGCAGCATGTCGAATTACGTGACGCAAAATACGATCTTTGGACGGACCGCGGATCAGTATTTCTTAAAGTCGCAATTCGGCAATGAAGTGCTCCCGGCGCCGCTCGAAGTGCCCGGCCGCCCGCAGCCCATCGTCGAGTTCGAGACTCCTGCCTATCCCTATTGAGGGATTCGCTTGAGCATGGCCACAGACTTCATGGGAATACGGCGGGAGGTGCCGGCCAGGGCGCTGCACCCGCGCGTGGCGGGATAACGGATGGCGCGAAGCGGCGATCGGGGTGCAACAGGCGCTCCGAGGAAGCCACCAGCGCCATCTCGTAAGACTGCCGCCGCACTGTTTCTTCGAGAACGCCATAGACCACTGGAAACGGGCGCGGCTGAGCGCGGCAGCGGTCGGCAGGCCCTTCACCAGCGCGGCGGGCAAAAGCGCCGTGAACAGACGCCGGTCCCCGATGGGCGGGAGGCAAGCCTGGGCGTTGCCACCATCCAGGCGGCCCGGGGTTCAATCGCCAAGGTCTGCACGATATCCGCGGCAGCCCTGGAAATGCGCGCCGGTCACGACAACGTCGAGAGCCCAAGCCCGCGGGCGGCGGCCACCATCCCTTCAACCGTTGCGGGCGTGCGCCCAACGAGATGCTCCAGTTCAAACTGGTTTGGAGTAATGATGTCCGCAATCGGGACAAGGCCTTCGCAAAATAAGGCGCGGATGTCTTCGTTGACGTAAAAGCCGAGATCGGCGTCGCCCATGACCGGGTCGCGGAGATAAAGAAGTTTTGGGTTGCGCGCCTTTGCCCCGCGGACGAAATCGATCACCACGGCGGCGATCGCAGCCGAGCCCAGGAAGCCCGAGATCAAGATTTTGCAAGTGTCGACGAGACCGCGTTCTTCCACGCCCATCAGCAGATCCCGCACGAGTTCCGCGTCGAGCACGCCGCCGCGTATCGAGGAATAGTGTGATGATTGCTGAGCAGTGTTGTTGGCACCGCCGCGACCTCGATGCCGCAGGCCTGCAGCGGGAAGACTGCCGCGCTGTTGCCGACATGGCCGTGAACCACTTGGGATTGAATCGCGATGACCGTCACGAGGCCGCCTCCTCCTTCGCTGTCATGACCGCAGCCCTTCCAGCCATTCGGCAAACATTTTTCGCGCTCTTGCGGGCAATGAGGGGTTTATGGCCTTGGCGCCGTCGCGTAAATCGCGTGGATCGATGCCGGCCGAGGCAAGTTCCGCCGCGTGGCCGATAAGCCATGGCTCGATCCCGGCGGTGGGATCGGCCTCTGGGTGAAACTGCACGGCAAGAATATTGGAACCCACGCAAAAAGCCTGGTTTCGGCAGATCGCGGTCGAGGCGAGATGCTCGGCGCCCCGAGGCAGATCGAAGATGTCGCCGTGCCAATGCAACACGGATGTATTGGCCAAATGCCGCAGCGGCGTAGTGCTTGCTGCCTCCGTGAGATCGACCGGCCCCCAGCCGATCTCCTTGACACCGGACGGATAAACCTTGGCGCCGAGCACGCGGGCGATGAGTTGGGCGCCAAGGCAGATGCCGAGCATCGGCCGTCCGGCACCGAGCCGGGCCGTGAGAAGATCGATTTCTTCGCGGAGAAACGGATATTCGTCTTCCTCGTAGACGCCAATGGGTGCGCCAAGCACGATAAGAAGATCCGTCGCGGCTGGATCACGCGCCGGGAGGGCGTGCGCGCCAATGTCGTAATATTTGACTTCATAGCCCGCGCGCGCGAGTGGTTCCGCGAAAGTGCCGAGATCCTCGAAATGCACATGCCGGATGATGGCCACCGTTTTCATCGGCATTGGTGTTTCCTTGAGCGCCGGACAAATTCACCGCCGGCCGAGTGACGGATCGTTCGGATCGTTATTCCGGTCAATTGCCACGGATGGCAGATGAACACACCTTGACCAAGACATGATCAGCAGGAGATCCAACCATCGTGTAATCTGTGCGGCACTATCGCTGCCGCTTGCAAGGGGAGCGGCCGTGCCTCGGCTCATGGCACCCGATAGAGGTGCTGAGTGTTTCCCCCACTGATCACTTGAAGCGATCAGCGCGTCTGACGTCCGGCGCCGCACGGTGAGCGGGCACGTGACGAAATTACTCGAAAACATCTTCAAGCGAAGTTATGATCGTCGCGTGGATCTGACAAATTATCGATCAAACCGGCCACTCTTGCGACGTCGCCCGACTGCCACGGCGGCCGGTTGAGATGTCGCGGCTATTCGCGGACGCAGTCGTAGCGCCGGGTACACTAAGTCAAATTTTTCAGCTCGTCGGGCAATTTGCCGCCATTCGCGGCGAGATTCACCATGATTTGCTTATGAAGCCAAACGTTCATCGTGGCAGAGTCACCCGTATCACCGCCGTAATGAAGTTCCTTTGCGAGTTCCTTGCGCGCAGCAAGACTGCTGTCAAGGGAAAGGAGCTTCATGAGATCGACGATGGAGTGCTTCCAATCGAGCTCCTGCGTTGCTTTATCGTTCAAGGCGTCGAGCACAGCGGCGACGTCGACCGGTGGTCCGGGGGGCGTCGATGCTGCCGATGGCGGAGCCGGCGTCGCGGCGGGCGCGGCGGCGGCTGTTGTCGTGCCGGCCTGAGCAGAAGGCGCGGCCTGGACAGTCGCAGCGGGGGAAGTGGGCGTCCTGCCCAATATCTTTGACATAATCGTCCCGAAGATACTCATCGCGTGCTCCTCATTCGCGAGATTAGACCGAAATCAACCCCTGGGGCCACCACACTCTGCTGGTCTGAGCGAGGTTTCATTTTCTTTTTGCATAGGGACACCGCGTTTCAGGCGCACACGATGGAACGCCGGCTTGCAGTGTCTCTTGCCTCGGACGTCAGGCCGGCAGTTTTCCGTCCGGCGTCGCCTTATCGATGGCGGTGGGCAGATATTTGGCCAGCAGATCCGCGACCTTGTCGACGGGAACGCCGACTTTCGCGGCCAGGTCCTTCACCTGTCCTGAACCAAGCGCCTGCTTAATCTGCTCGGCGGTGATCGGAAGATTGGGGCCGGTCGAGACCCACGACCTGGCCTGCTGGCCCAAGCCAGTTTTCTCGAGTTCGGCGACGACGCCCTCGACGCCGCCATGTTTCTCGATATAGCCTTTGACGAGAGACAACGCCTCGGCGCCGATAACGCCGCCCAGAATTCCGTCAAGAAAACCCATGGCGTCCTCCTTTTACGAGACACGAGCCGTCCCACAGCCGATACCTAGTGCGGTGCCTCTGCAGTAAATGCACGGCGGTCCACAAGGTTTCCAAAGCGTGCCGAGAAATGTCAAAATGGCTGTGCTTAGGCGCATTCAGGATGTTTCACTATCCTGACGGCGTCCGCACACAAATGACTGAAGGAGAGGCAAGCGAAGACGACAATCAGATCACTTGGGGCGGCGACAAAATAGACAGAAAAACTGGTGGAATGACGAGAAAATATAAATACCAAGGTTTACAATATATAGAATCTATGACGTGTAGTCCAGTCAGCGGGGAAAATCTATTTTAGACCACCGCATTTCTACTCACGAAGTCTGTTTCGCGTGATTTGCGCCCCGTGGCCCTCGACCAGCTGCGGCGGCAGGGACGCGAGAGCATACCTACAAGGGCGGACCTGCGGTGTAGGGCGCTATCGACCGCATGGGGAAGTTGGTCAAGAAAGTTCCGCCGAAGCTCAATGGGTAAAAATAGTGGGATTGCCGTACCATTCGGTCGCGACGACAAATTGCCCGCGCCGCCGGCATTTGCCAGACCGGCAAGTCACGGGCGGCGCAGCACCGCACGCGCGGGTAACGACTGATAAATGTTGGCGGGTCCTACCCCTACCACCCCCCTCAACCCAGGGTCCACCGTCTAGCTTCGGAAGTTTCGGCGCTTCACTAGGGGGTACGTTTGCGCAACGGAACCGCATGTAGGAGGCAACCGTTCTTAAAGAAGGCTGCTCACCCGCGCCGAAACGCGGTGCAAGGCCGTCCAATGACTAAAGACCGAAGCGCATACAATCGGGCCTACTACCAGGCTCATCGGGAAAAGTGCTTGGCGGCGGCCGGCGCCTGGAACAAGGCGCATCCAGAAGCGCACCGAGCGCATTTCAGAACATGGCGCGCTAAACATCTCGAAGAGGCACGGGCCAGGGATAAGGCCAGCCACGAGCGGCGCCGCCTCAAATCACAGTAAGGGCGCGTTCGTCGCCTTTCTGCAAGCTTTCGAGTTCGGGCATGGTGTCATCGTATGCAATCACGCGATAAAGGGAATTGTCAGCATCGATGACGACCGAGGCATACGGTCGGCCTTCACTTGGAAATGGATTAGATTTTGGGGCGGCTGAGACAATTCCGGCGAGCAGGCAATGCGGCATTTTGGCCTCTACCAGTGGTCGATCGTCGCGAGCGTCTCGCGCCACGGGAATTTCGCAGACCCGGGGCTAGGGCCGAGCCGGCCGTAGGTTAGGGGCTGC
>VDMG01000227.1 GCA_006514895.1 Beijerinckiaceae bacterium | reverse complement strand
AAGCCATTCCCGCGCGATCTCATGATCAATCTGACCCATCTCAAGCGCGAACTCGGCAAGGCGCTCGATGTCGATGGGCGCTAATCCATGTCGCGCGTCATGTCGCGTGGAGTTGCCGCGACTTTTTGAAAACCGTTTTAAATCAATGGTAATTGCTTGCACAAACGCAACATGAAAAAGCCCTCTTGGAGGGCGGGCTCTGTTTCTAGAATTTCAATGAAATCATATTGGTGGGGGAGGTAGGACTCGAACCTACGAAGGCTTAGCCAGCGGATTTACAGTCCGCCCCCTTTGCCGCTCGGGACACTCCCCCTATACCCACAAGGCATGGGCGCAGGCGCTTATGCGAAGCGGGCTTGCCGCTGTCAACCCAAAACACCCGCTGAAACCTCCGCCGCCGCGACGTTTAGGCGGGATCTTTAAAAAGTCGCGGACTTTCTGGATAAGTTCACGCGACAAAACAAAGCATCGTGACCATGAGCGCTTCGATCTAAAACGCCATGGCCGAGCGTTGCGCGCGCCGGTTTGCCGTGACAGAAACAAAGCCCAGCCTGAAAATTCCTGGACGAACACATTTGACCCGAAACAAATCGAAGCGCTTTGGCGCGCGGACCGGCGCATCCGGCAAGGCCAAAAAATCACAAAGCACGTCTCCCACCCCGGCCAAGGTCTGGCGCACCGGCCCGAAGCCGCTGCCGGTCCGGCCAGGCACAAACGCACCAAGCCCTGCCCATGGACCAGTGTTCCGGCATCCGACAAACAATCTTGTTGTTCTCTACGGCTTTCATGCCGTGCGCGAGGCCTTGCGCGGCAAGCGCCGGAAATCCCTTGACATTTATGCCACGGAAGCCGCCGCCCGGAGGCTCGAAGCCGAAATCGCCGGGGCTGGCCTGTCTCCCCATATCGTGACGGCCGAGGACCTCGCCCGCCGTCTTGGCACGGGCGCCGTCCATCAAGGGCTCATGCTCGAAACTCTGCCGCTCCCGCCTCTCGATCTCTCCGGCCTCGTTTCGCAAAGCGGCATCGTGCTGGTGCTCGATCAGATCACCGACCCGCACAATGTTGGCGCGATCCTGCGCACCGCGGCGGCGTTTGGTGTCGATGCCTTGGTCACGACGGAACGTCACGCTCCGGAGCTGGCGGGCGTTGTCGCAAAAGCCGCTTCCGGCGGTCTCGAACATGTCGCGATCGTCAGAGTGGTCAATCTCGCCCGCGCGCTCGAAGAGTTGGGCGAGATGGGCTATCTGCGCCTCGGCCTCGACTCGGAAGCCGAAACGAGTTTGGCGAAGATCGCTTTGTGGCGGCCGCTTGCGCTTGTGCTCGGCGGCGAGGGCAAGGGGTTGCGCCGCCTTAGCCGGGAGAATTGCGACGTCCTGGTGCGCCTCGACATGCCCGGCGCGATCAAGAGCCTCAATGTTTCCAATGCATGCGCCGTGGCGCTGACCCTCCTGCACGCGGGAACGACGATTGGCAGCATTCCAATTTGATCTATTCCGCCGCAGGCGCCGTCACAACGGCGATGCCCCCGCCGGGCTGGCGAGACCTCGCTTGTATGGGGCCAATTGCACGACGCTGGCACAAAGTTTCGGATCACAGATTTGAACCTTCTGAACGCCCGACTGCGCCACAGATGAAAGGATGGCGTTTTGTGCAATGAGCACCAATAGAGCACCGTCGGAAGTATTGCTAGATCGAGATCCTATACTAAGACTTTTAAGGTAATTCCTGGTGAATCAGGTGACAACTCTCCCGCTCCGCAGCGATCGAGCGAAACTAACACCGGTAAACATGACCAGTCTTGCGTTTATCTATCTATCTTTAGGTATCGCCAGATCATTGCGAGAGATTGTCCCGCCGCAGCCGATCTGTGTCGCTTCGGCATCTGCATGTTTATAGAGCGAACCGCGCCAGCGGCCATAGGCCCAGGGTTGCCACCAATGCGCATTGCGAGGCAGAGCCTCGGGTACCGGATCGAACCCGTCGGTGCCCCAAGGGTGGCAACGGCAAAGCCGGGCAATGCCCATCGCGCCTCCCGCCCAAAGCCCGTGCCGCGCAATCGCCTCATCCATATAGGACGAGCAGCTTGGCAAGTGCCGGCAATGTGTCCCGGCGATCGATGACAGCGTGAGCTGGTAGGTGCGAATGATCATATGCGCCGCAAAACGGCCGGTCTGAGCCAAAAATTGCATAAGTCCTGACGCTGGGCGCCTCATAATTACGGTCGACTGTGGCAGATATACACTGGCGGGCCCGGACGCGACAGCTCATAATGCGTGTGATTTCGATTGGCTCAAGATTCGGGTGGCTACCTTGTCCGTTGTGCAACGCTTCTCCCTCGCGAGCTTCATCGCGATCGCCGCTTCGTCCGCCAACGCCGTGGATCTGACACCGCCTCCAGCCCCTGCCCCAGTCGAGGGCTGGACGATTACCCTGGGGGTCGGCCCCGAGGTGTTCACGTCATTTCCGGGTGCGAATAGCGTATCGATTTGGCCGACCGGCTATATTAGCTACCGTCGCCCCGGCGAGCCCGAACCCTTTGTTTCTCCCGACGATGGATTTGGCATCGCGCTTCTGGATCTCCCCTGGATCAAGGCGGGCCCGGTTGCCCGCTTCGTCTCCGAGCGTACGCTGAGCGGCGGCTTCGGAAGCATTGGCAACAACGACAACTTCTTTGGCCTGCATAATGTGGGCTTCACGGCCGAACTCGGCGGCTTTCTGGAACTCTGGCCGACCGACTTCATTCGCGCCCGCTTGGAGGCGCGCCAAGGGGTCAGCGGTGCCGAAGGCTTTGATGCAAACGTCGAGCTCGATTTGGTCGAGCACTATGGGGCCTTTACGTTTGCGGCCGGGCCGCGCTTCCAATTCGGCGATTCACAATTCATGAGCGCCTATTTCTCGGTCTCACCGGCGGAAGCGTTCTTGAACGGCAATGTGTATCCTTACAACGCCACTGGCGGTCTGGCCGCGGTCGGAGGCTTTGGCTCCATCAAATATACGTTCACGCCAACGTGGAGCGCGACGGTTTTTGGCGGCGTGAACCGCTATGTCAGCAGCGCGGGAGGAAGCCCGATCCCCAACCGGCTCGGTTCGGTGGACGATATGACGGCGGGCGTCTTGGTCGCCTATACCTTCAACATGAATTGGTTCTGATCAGTCACTGTGCAGACTTGATCTTGTAGCCTTGGCTAAGCGGCGCTTCGTCGCGGTCGCGCGCGGCGGCTTCGATCTGGTTGACGCAATCGACCGTCGCGTCGAAAGTGAGGAGGGTCGAGGCGTGCCGGGCCTTGAAATCGCGCACCGGCTCAAGGATGGCGGTATCTTCCCATTTGCCCTTTGGAGGGAGTCCATTTTCCTTGAGCATGGCGCGCATCTGATCACGCAGCGCGCGCAGTTCCGGTCCGGTCGAGCCGATGACATGACGGGCCATGATCGAAGCCGCCGCTTGACCTAGAGCGCAGGCCTTTACGTCATGGGCGAAATCCACGACTCGGCCATCTGCCATGACCAGATCGACGATGACCGTCGAACCGCACAGTTTCGAATGAGCCGTCGCGGTGGCGCCGGGTGCCGCGAGCCGTCCTTGACGCGGAATATTTCCCGCCAGATCGAGAATCCGATGATTATATATGTCAGGGAACATCGTTTCGCTTGGCATTAAGGACCAGATGACGGCGCCACACACATACTATATAGGAAATCAGGGTTTGGCGAACGAGATCTGGCAATTTCCAGGCGAAACTCCCCGGACAACCGTCCGTCCGGTGCTCTTTCCCAGGGAGCAAGGCGCAAGGCCAGGGACGCTCATTCGAACTTTATTGGAGGCACCACATGGATGCCGTGGTTAAGTCCTTGCTTGAACGTCCGCAACCCCAACCCAGCAATTTGCCGTTTGCCCGCCCGACGCGCGAGGAAGCCGAGGCGGCCGTGCGGGTTCTTTTGCGCTGGACCGGCGACGATCCCTCGCGCGAAGGTCTGCGCGATACACCTCAACGAGTCGTCAAGGCTTTTGAAGAATTCTTTTCCGGCTATCAAGAAGACGCGGCGAACGTGCTCTCCCGCGTCTTCGAGGAAGTTCATGGCTATGACGATGTGGTTCTCGTCCGCGACATTCCGTTCTCGTCGCACTGCGAGCATCACATGGTGCCTTTCTTCGGCATGGCGCATGTCGCCTACTACCCGTCTGAGACCGGGGTTGTCGGGCTTTCCAAACTGGCAAGACTCGTCGACGTCTACGCCAAGCGCCTGCAAACACAGGAGGCATTGACCGCCCAGATCGTCGGCGCGATCGACCGGTATCTGCGCCCGCGCGGCTGCGCCGTCATGCTCGAGGCGCAGCATCTGTGCATGTCCATGCGCGGGGTTCGCAAGCATGGCGCCGATACCGTCACGACGCAATTCACCGGCATCTTTCGCGACGATCCCGCCGAGCAAGCCCGGTTCTTGACAATGCTGCGAGGCGGCAAGTGAAGACTGCGCTCCGGTAGGCGCTATCCTCTCCGGGACGGACTTTTGCGAGCTCCCCTGTCCAGCCCGGAAATTATGGCTGTCGACGGAGCGACCCAGATCCAACGTGCCCGTGCCGCTTTCCAACGGCCCGTCAAGAAAATGCGACAAAACACAGATCTAGAGCTGCTTTCTGATTCTGCGGAATCTGAAAGGAGCTCTAGGCCTTACGTCCGGAAGATTCAGCATGATTGCTTCGCCACCTCCCGGCGCCAGCCCGGCCGCTAAGAACGAATTGGAAGAAGGCGGAGCGTTCACGCCACACTTCGACGCCGATGGGTTGATCGTCTGCGTGACCAAGGATGCGCGCGATGGGCAAATCCTCATGCTCGCCTATATGAACGCGGAGGCCTTGCGCCTCACGATCGAAACTGGCGTCGCGCATTATTGGTCGCGATCACGAAGGACACTCTGGCGCAAGGGTGATACATCCGGCCAGATTCAAAAAGTCACCGAAATCAGAACCGATTGCGACCAGGACGCGTTGCTTGTGACGGTCGAACCCGGCGGCGACGGCGGCGCTTGCCATACCGGACGCCGCTCCTGCTTCTATCGTAAGATCGACACCGGCGACTTTCCGGCCAAGCTTGTTTTCGACTAGAGCAATTCCGATCTCACATTGAGACGGGAACGAGCAGGTAGTGTCATCGGTTGGAGTTGAAAAGAGTCCATGGCATGGCGCTCCCGGAGAGGCGCAAGCTGGACGGAAATTTTTTTTGGTGAAAATGATCCGCGGCCGGAAAAGCCGGCTCCGCGATAAAAATATTGTGAAATCAAATATCCCGGAACTGCCTCGTGCCTTTCTAAATTTTGCGTTTCTGTGCTGAATACTCGCTTGGTTCAAGAAATATCAACCAAGACGAAGGACAATCTGGACAAGGTCACATGTTCATGGTCAAGGCCAAGGATCCGTTGGCGCCGCCAAATCATGAGCGTTCAAGCCAAGGCGCTCACGGGAGGATTGAACAATTGAATAAGGTGCCGCCGTTTTACCGTAAGAACCTTAACGGCGAGGGCGATGTCCAGTTTATTGGGCATGTTGGCGTTACAGCCCCGCGCAGGCCGAAAATCGGTATCGCGCTTGGGGCTGGCGCCGCACGCGGCTGGTCGCATATCGGCGTAATACTCGAACTCAACGCGCAAGGAATTTATCCAGATGTCGTCGCCGGTACCTCCATCGGCGCCGTGGTCGGCGGCTCCTATGCCGCCGGAAAGCTCAAGGAGATGGAGCATTTCGCCCGCAATCTGACAAAGAAGCGCGTCTTGGGCATGATGGACGTATCTTTTTCCGGCGTGAGCTTTCTCGGCGGTGAAAGACTCCGGCGTGAGCTCGAAAAAGAATTCTCTGTCCGCCGCTTCGAGGACCTCGACAAGAGTTTCGCAACTGTCGCGACCGAATTCGGCACCGGGCACGAAATCTGGCTGACCAAAGGCAATGTCGCGGACGCCATCCGGGCGTCTTACGCCCTTCCCGGCATTTTTGAACCTGTCAAGATCAATGGGCGCTGGCTGTTCGATGGCGCTCTCGTCAATCCCATCCCTGTTACCCTTTGCCGCGCGCTTGGCGCAGAGATTGTCATTGCCGTCAATCTCGTCAGCGACACGACGTTTCGCGGAACCGTGATCCACGATCCCTTGTCGATAGAACCGACGCTCGAAAAATATAGCTTCGGCGCGCCGGAACGGACCCTGAGCGCGCGTATTTTTGGTGGGATGGGCGGCAACCTGCGCCGGCTGTTCGGCAAACGGGAAGACGGCGCGCCGGGGATCGCGAACGCCATGATGGATGCTTTCAATATCGCGCAAGGAAGGATTTCGCGCTCGCGCCTCGCCGGCGACCCCCCGGATGTTCTCATCAACGCGCGGCTCGGCAAAGTCGGACTCTTCGATTTTCACCGCGCCGACGAACTTATCGCGATCGGCCGCGAGGCCACCCGCCGGGCCTTCCCGGAGATCGCCGGCGACATCGCGGCGCTTCCCCCGGAGAATACGTTCGCGCCGCCCTGAGTTTTGCCCGGCGGGCTTATGCGGTCGCGATATATTCGCGCATCGCCCGATGCTCGTGTTCCAGTTGCTCGAGCCTATATTTGACCACGTCGCCGATCGACACGATGCCAACCAGTCTCTCGTTGAAAACGACAGGGAGATGGCGGCAGCGCCGGACGGTCATTTTTTCCATGGTCAGATCGACGGATTCGTCCTCATGCGCGGTAACGACCGCCGTCGTCATATGTTTCGACACGGCATCGTTGAGCGCGGCCGCGCCCCCTCCGCCGATCGCATGAACGATATCGCGCTCCCACAAAATTCCAAGGACGCGGCCCTGCGCGTCGGCGACTACAACCGCCCCAATGTTCCGCGCCGTCAAAATTCCGGCGGCCTCGGCCAAGGTCCGGTGCGGCTGGGTGGTAACGACATCCTTTCCCTTGGCCGCGAGAATGCGTGCGACAGTCATCCTGGCCTCCCTAAGGTTTCCGTTATTGTTTCTTAAACGTCCACCTTTCGTCCCTTCCCTTTCCGGAAATATTGGAAATCCGGACGTCAACGTGGCGGCAATTTGCCGCAACAGAATGCACCTGTTCCGCGACACGCGCAACAGCGATCGCTGGTTCCAAGGAACCAAAAGGAAAACGGCCGCGAGCCCGGCCGTTTGTTGACGCCACATGCGTTGTCTTGGGCTGTTCCGGCCGGTTCCGGCGCACCGGCTCAGGCGTGCCCGGCGTCCGACGATAAGTGCCCAAGATCGATGCCCGCCTTGCGCAGCGCCCGTTCATATTTCGAACTCAAGGCGGAATCGAAGATAAGCGAGGGATCCGCTGGACAATTGAGCCAGCCATTGTGTTGCATCTCAGTCTCGAGCTGGCCCGCCGACCAGCCCGCATAGCCCAAGGCCAGGAGCGCACGGCCTGGCCCCGAACCTTGCGCGATCGCCCGCAGAATATCGATTGTCGCGGTCAACGACACGCCTCCTCCGATCGGCAAAGTGGAATTGTCGATCGAAAAATCGTTGGAATGAAGCACAAAACCGCGGCTGGTGTCGACGGGGCCCCCGTACAGCACCAGCATGGAGCTCGCCTCAGCCGGCAAACGGATCGCCTCCTCTTCGCCGATCACTTTAAGTTGCACGAGAAGCTGAGGAAAATCGACCCTTTCGGCCGGGCGATTGACGACTATCCCCATCGCGCCCTCCTCGGAATGAGCGCAGACGTAAATGACCGAACGGGCAAAGCGATCATCCAGCATCCCAGGCATCGCGATCAGCAATTGCCCGTCCAGAAACCCTCTCCCGCCTTGCCGGGAGGCCGTTGGAGCCATAATCGATCCCATGTCACATGCCTCATAAAGATCAAACGAAATGAAACAATCCCGGTTGCCGCTATTCCGAATACGGCATAAATTGAAGGCCTCGGCCACCAGTGATTGGCCAGTATCCTCTTATCGTCGGCTTCCCTTGCAAATCTCTTTCCAGCCTTCAAATCGCGCTTGGAGAGCGGTTGCCGTTTTTACCTGCGTGAGCCTTGCGCCGCTTCCAATCCCCACCAGTGTATACTGCGATCCTTACGCGAGCACATGGGTGGCGGGACAGAAATCCTCGTTGCGGCTGATTGCCGCTGGCGGCGGCCCGCCGCAAGGCTTCTATCACGCCGGGATCGAAATCCGCCTCGATCCGGGCGCTCTCACTTATTGGCGCATGCCGGGCGGCGCCGGTGTTCCACCTATTTTTTCCTTCGAAGGCTCGGTGAATGCCGCCGCCATCGCGGTTTCCTATCCGGCGCCAATGCGAATCGACGAGGACGGAACCGAGGCTTTCGGCTACCGGGGCAGCGTGACGTTTCCCCTTCATGTCACGCCCAAGGATGCGGCCCGCCCCGTGCTTTTGGCGGTAACCCTGTCCTATGCGGTTTGCGCCCGGATATGCCTCCCGGCCAAAGCCGAGGCTAGGCTTACTCTCGATCCAGCCCTGGAGGCCAGCGCCGCCAGCGAGGGGGCAACCGCCATCGCCGCAGCCGAAGCCGAAGTGCCGCTGCGCCTCACGCCGCAACAACGCGACGCCAAAGTGGCGATCGATCGGGACAAAACGGCGTCTTTGCCGACTTGGCGTTTGTCCACGAATGGTGATGTCGAAGATCTTTTCGCGGAAGCCCCGCGGGGCTGGTATTTCGAGACGCGAAAGTTGAGCCGCCCCGGCGAGTTCTTGATCGTCGCGGTCGAAAAGCCGCACGGGGACGGCGAAGCGCCTGTGCCCGTGATCCTGACATTGAAGAGTGAGCGGCAAAGCTACGAGTTTTCGGTTGACCTCGATGCCGCATCCACTCCGTGAGGAATGATCAAGCCGGGGACTTTTTTGGCATGATCATGCCAGAAAACGAACAGACAATCGTGGTGGCGTTTTCGTCTATCAAAAAGGCGGGGGGAGGAGCAACGATGACAGTCCAAAACGGAGACCCCCTACCCAAGGCACATTTCACGGTCATGACCCAAGACGGTCCGGAAGCGCGGACCACGGATCAGATTTTCCAAGGCCGCAAAGTGGTTCTTTTCGGCGTGCCCGGGGCTTTCACCCCCTTGTGCGACAAACAGCATTTGCCCGGTTTTCTCGCCAACACCGATGAATTCAGGGCGCGTGGAATCGACGCCATCGCCGTGACCAGCGTCAATGACGTTTTCGTCATGGACGCGTGGGCGAAGAGCGCTGGAGCCGAAGACAAGATCATCTTTCTCGCCGATGGCAATGGCGATTTCGCACGCGCGCTTGGGCTTACACTCGATCTCACCACGCGCGGGCTTGGGATAAGGTCGCAGCGCTATGCGATGCTTGTCGACAATGGCGTTGTCCGAAAATTCAACGTCGAGACGGCAGCTGGCAAGGTCGAAACTTCGAGCGCGGAAGCCCTCTTGAAGCAGCTATAGGTCCGGCACTCACGGCGGGTTATGGCGCCCCTCTGGATCTCCGGCGTAACCGCGCCCCAGCCATGTTACCGACGCGAATGCGCCGAGCCACGAACCCGTTGCCGCAAACAGGACGTAGATCGCGTTTTCCGTGTAGCTGATGACCGCAAAAGCGGACAAGAGATACCAGATGGCGCTCCAATTAGCGGCCCAGACCCGGCGTCTGCCGGTCACGGCGGCATTGAAGAACACATAGGCTGCATCCGTCGTTGCGGTGGAGGCGAGGACCCAATGGCGATGAGCGGGTTTACTTGGAGGATCATGCGGGTATCCTTGTCGTTGCTTCAATGCGTGTTCACGCTGAAGGTCTGTCAAAGGTTCCGGCCTATTTGAACGCCGCCATACCTTTGCGCGCGAGCGCGTCGGCACGCTCATTCATGACATCCTCGGCATGGCCTTTCACCCAGCGCCAATCGATGGTGTGCGGCGCCGCCGCCGCCTCGAGCCTCTGCCAGAGCTCGATATTCTTGACGGGCTTTTTGTCTGCGGTACGCCAGCCGTTGCGCTTCCAGACACCGAGCCATGCGGTGATGCCGCCCTTGAGATAATTCGAATCCGTATGAAGATGGACCGCGGCTGGCCGCTTCAGCGCTTCCAACGCCGCGATCGCGGCGGTCAATTCCATGCGGTTATTGGTGGTCGCCGGTTCGCCGCCAAAAAGTTCTTTCTCATGGCCCGCGCAGGAAAGGATGGCGCCCCAGCCTCCCGGACCCGGATTGCCGGAACAGGCTCCGTCGGTCCAAATCGAAACCTCGCCGCTCATCGCAGCAACCCAAGTTCGCGAGGGCCGGCGATTTTCCGGTGAAAGCACAATTTGCCGAAATATTCGAGCGGGTCCTTGGGATGCACCAGGGCATTCGCCGGAACATTCAACCAATCGACGAGGCGTGTCAGGGCGAACCGAAGCGCGGCCCCCCGTGCCAGAACCGGAAGCGCTTCGATTTCACCGGGGGTCAGCTCGCGCACGCTCTCATAGGCGCTAAAAAATGCCAATCCCTTGCCGATGTTGAAGGAGCCATCCGGCTCGAAACACCAGGCGTTGAGACAGATCGCGACATCGTAGGCGAGTTCATCCGTGCAGGCGAAGTAGAAATCGATAAGTCCGGACAATTCATCGCCGATGAACAACACATTGTCGGGAAATAGATCGGCGTGGATAACGCCGCGCGGCAAATTGCTCGGCCAGCTTCCTTCAAGAAAAGACAATTCCTCCGCAATTTCCGCAGCGAGGCCCGGCCGCACTTCGCCGGCGCGCGCGCGCGCCTGCTCGAAGAGGACAGGCCAGGCTTCGGGCCCCAAGGCATTGGGCCGATAGAGGGCGAAGCTGGCGCCGCAGCGGTGCAGCTCGCCGAGCGATTCGCCGACGGCGGCGCAACGGCGGACGCTTGGGCGGCCATGCCACATGCCTTCGAGAAACGTCACGATCGCCGCCGGGCGGCCCGCGATCCTGCCGAGCGCGCCGCCATGCCGGTTGCGCACCGGCTGCGGACAGTTTAGCCCGTGACCGGCAAGATGCTCCATGAGCCCAAGGAAAAACGGCAGGTCTTTCTCGTCGACTCTCTTTTCATAGAGCGTCAGGATGAAATAGCCGGCGTCGACGTGCAAGACATAATTGGAATTCTCGACCCCTTCGGCAATTCCTTTCAGGGCCAGAACGTGGCCAAGATCATAATCGGCAAGAAAGCTGGCGAGCTCCACTTCATTGACTTCGGTGTAAACAGCCATGGAGCATCCGCGCGATCAAACAAGGGCCCGGCAAATCCGCGGCGCCCTTTCCTGTAAGCCACCCCAAGGCTGGAGGTCAAACGCTGAGGATGTCCCGAAAAGTCGAGCAACTTTTTCGGGACATGCTCTTGTCATTCAGCCGGCGCGGCTATGCCGGAACGCGCTCGCGTTTCTTGCCGCTTTCCGCAATAACCGCGCCGCCGTCCGGCTGGATGACGCCGCATGAGATGATAAGCTTGGCCGCGTCATCGGGGCTTATGTGAAGTTCGATCACATCGCGCGCCGGCAAAAAGAAATAAAACCCTGTCGTCGGGTTGGGTGTGCAGGGCAAAAAAACCGAAACATGTTCCTCGCCCGGCAGATTCTTAGCGATGGACGCGGCGGGTGGCGCGCAGATGAAAACAAGGGACCATGCCCCCTTTCCCGGGAACTCGATCAACCCAACCTTGCGAAAGGTGGTGCCGGATTGGGAAAACACCGTTTCGAAGATCTGCTTCACGTTTTTATAAATCGAGCGCACGATCGGCATGCGCGCGAGCGACGCCTCGCCGAGCCTGATGAGCGTGCGGCCCGCGAGGTTGGCGGCAAGAAATCCCAAAAGCGTCAGCGCAAGAAAAGCGAAAATGACGCCGAATCCAGGCAATGGGAACGGCAAAAAACTATCCGGCCAAAACCTGACCGGGACGATGCCCTTGACCCAATTGTCGATGGTATCGACGACCCACCAGACGATGTAGACGGTCACCGCAAGCGGACCGGCGACGACGACCCCGGTCAGGAACCAATTGCGAATGCGCCCGCCAAGGCCATAACCTCTGAGGGCAGCGGCCGGATCATTTCCTTGTGAGGAGGGAGGCAGCGTCTGCAACGGTATTTTTTTCATGGCTTTTCCCGCGACATGGAGACCGTTTATAGGTTCCCGCGCTTCGCGTCGCAAAAAATAATTCCAACGGCTCGAAAATCCGGCGACGCCGAAAATATTTTCACATTTATGCCTCTTGGGAGACATTCTGCCTAATTGTGCGTGACATTGCCCTTGACGTGAGCTAAGTTGTCACCGTAAGCCGTTCAAGGCCGAAGCCGTTAATAAGTTCGGCGCAGCAGTCCAAGTCTTGGGAGGACGCTTATTCTGTTGCCCCATCACCACGAGTGGTGAAGTCTTCATCGAGAAGGCAAGGCTAGAGAACAAGTCATGGACAGGACTCGAAGGGGCGGGGATATTCATTATCTTCGCCCCTTTTTTATTTTTCGTATCACTGCAAGTATAAGATGTTTAATTTAATATTTGCGTCATTTCCCTATTCTGCCAAATTTGGCGCGGGTGGACTTCCCTCCGATTTCGGAACGCCGTCCGGCCCGGGCGGCGCGGCAGGCGCCGGCGAATTGCCGGAAGGCGTGACCGGTTGCGGGCCAGATTGACCCTGGCTGGCGCTATTGGGCTTGGCGCGGGCGGTGCCGTCGGGATTATAAAGTGCGCTGGCCTCGTCGCTCATTTCGAGGCACGTCAAAATTTCCACATAACTCGGCATCGGTGCGGCGCCTTGCGCAACGCAATCCCTGCGGTCTCCTGGCTTGAAATGCGTCCACTTTCGCGCAAGCTCCGCGCGCGCGTCGTTCTCGTCCTTCACGCACCCTTTATAGGCAAGATTTTGATCATTGCCGATAAAGGCCCGCGCTTCAAGGCAGGAGTGCGCGATGTCGAATACCGGCACCGCATCCTGCTTCGCAGTTGCCAGATCGGGCGATGCCAGAAGGGCTGTCCAAACGAGCCCGGCGATGAGCCCTTGCATGTGACTCTCCTCTCAAAAAACCACTGTGACCCTGGCCGCCGCGCCACGCAAGCAAGGAACGGCACGGCCTCGGTCAAGGCCGATATCGACCACGACCTCGCCCGCCGGGACGATAACTGACAAGCATCAGCCAGCCGGACATACGATCCTCGAAAGCCTGTAAGCAGGCTTGTACAAAACAGGGCGGGGATCGGACAAAATTGTTTCACGTGAAACATTTTTGTCCGATTGGAGCCGAAAATCTTACAAACCGGCTCAGAAACCATCGAGAAATTGCGCTACGGCGGGGGTTGCCCACAGCAAGGCGAGATCCTCCGCGTTGGGCAATTGCGGCTTGTCCCGCGCGCTGTTGACCAGGCATAAGAAGCCCAAAGGTTCCTCGCGCCTTGCTCGGAACTGATGCCAGGTCCAGGGCTCTATCGTGACGAGATCGCGGGGGCTCAGCTCATGAACTGAGGCGCCAATCAGACAATGGCCCCCGCCACGCAGGATCATGACGGCATGCATATGTGCATGCCGTTCGAGGGTCGAGAACCCGCCGGGTTCGATCTCGAAATAGCGCAATTCGCCGTTGAGCCTTGCATCCGAAAACAAGGTTTGCCGCGAGATCGCCTTGAACGGCGCGGCGTCCGCCTCCTTGTAAGGGAGCCGATCGACACCTTCCCAGGCGAAACTTGGGGCTGCCTTGCGCAAGGGCATAACGGCGCTTGTTTCTTCGGTCATGTTGCGCTCACCTATAGCGATACTCGGCGACCGCCCGCACAAAGGCTGCGGTTTCCTTGACGATCATATCGGAAGGCGCCGACAGGAGCGCGCCGCCTATCAAAAGCATCGCCTCGCGTCCATAATAATCGAGCAATTCCGGCACCCGTTGCAAGCTCATTCCACCCGCCGGCACCGGCAGGCTGGCGCTGAGCCCGCCCCAAGGGCCGCGCAGAGCCTCCGAGATTTTTCGGCAGCACGCTATGCTAAAGCTGAACCGGCCGCCGGGATTGGGAAAAATCGCGGCATCGGCGCCAAACAGGCGAAACAGCTTGGCAAAAAGATAAGGTGAAACACGCGCGGCGCCGGTCATCGCGGGATGCGCGATGAAGGCAAACTCTGGATGCGCTTGGCGCAAAGCCTGGAGAGTCGAAACACCCGCGATCATCGGCGCGATCATCACCGTATCGAGACCCTCGGAGCGGGCGATGCCGAGCTGCCGTTCGATTTGGCCGAAGTGACCGTAAAGATTTGGCACATAGCGCGTTGGCCGCCCCGTGATCACAACGGCCTTGCGAACAGCGGCGGCACAAGCCCGCGCCCGATCGTCGAAAGGACTAAAAGACTGGTTCGCGAGCCCATGATCGTCCTTAATGTAATCGAGCCCCCCAAGCGCCAGCTTGAAAGCAAGCTCACCTAACTCTTGAACGGCCAGCCCTTGAGGCTTGAGGGCCGAGCAGGTGAGCGCCCGGCTCTCCACCTTTGCGCGCGCGAACAAACCGGCACCGCCATGCCGCGGGCCGCCGAAGGCGCTCAGCAAAGCCGCAGGAAAAACCGCGTCATCGAGCACAACCTCGTCGTAGAGCGACGTGTTTCCAAAAAGCATATTGAGAAGTTGACCGGCATCCTCGCCGACCGTCGCCGTTGCAAGATCAATGCGCACGCCAAACCAGCCGCCGCCTTGGTCCTCGATCGCCGCCACATGGCCGACGATGTTGGACAGAACGCGAGGGTCCCGGATCGCCGCAAGCGGTGCCTCGACGCTCTGCTCGATCGCGACCGCCCGTGCGCGTTCTTCGATCGAGGAAGCATCGCCACGGATTCGATAGAAGGCTTGCAACCTCTCGTTCATGCCCGCGGCCTTCATAATCGTTTAAAAGTGAATCGCTGATGATCTGTATCACTTTGTTGTCTTGCATGATCTTATCCGAAAGTCTGCAAACTTCCTGAGTCATGCTCTAATTCCAGTATGATACCGGATACGCGCCGCGCTTGGCGGCACGCCGCGAGCCGCTTATCATTGCGGCATTTACTCATGGGGGTAGACCAAAAATGGCGGAGGAACGGGGTAACGAATTTCAGATCGGTCTCGCGATGTCGGGGGCAATCTCGGCTGGTGCCTATACTGCCGGCGTTTTCGATTTCCTGATCCAGGCGCTCGATGAATTGGAGAAGGCCCGCAACGATCTCAATGCCAGCCAGATCCCGAATCACAGGGTGGGCATCAAGGTCATGTCGGGCGCCTCCGCCGGCGCGATCACCGCGGCGAGGCGCCATCGCCCTCGCCGATGCAGATCAGAAGCCGGTAGAGTTCGACACGCATCGCGAAGGCGAGCAGAAAATCAAATGTTACCTGCCGAAGCTTTACGAGACTTGGGTCGTCAAGCCCGGTCTCGTCGCCGAAGACGACGAGACGTACGACTTTCTGCAAACGCGCGATCTCGACCCGGCGACAAAAAATGCTCCCGACCTTTCCCGGACGCGCGGCGTTCCGCGCGGCGAGAATGCGCCACAGCCAGTGACATCGCTTCTGAATTCGCAGCTGCTCGACCGCATCGCGTGTGCCGCGCTCGACGTCAAGCATGTGACGGACTCGCCGCGTCCCTATATTTCAGAGACCCTGCATATCTATACGGAACCTGCGCGGCGTGCCTTATTCAGTTCCTTTCGACAGCGGTGCCGAGAGCAACGGCCAACACGATCATAGGCCGCCCGAAAATTGCTATCACATGATCTCTCACGGCGACCGCGTGCATTACGCCATCAGCGGATTGGGCAGGTGGAGCAGTAAGAACAGCAAGAGCGATTTCGCCGATAACGACCAGAAGCGCGAAATCGACGCAAAGTGGCTGGTCACCCCTGGTTCCGATCCCGGGAGCCGGGATTGGAAGGATTATGCCGTATGCGCTCTCGCGTCGGCAGCTTTTCCCGTGGGGCTAGCTCCACGCTTGATCGGCGCGACGCTCGGTAGAGATTCCAACCCGGACGAGTATAAGGGTCGCCGCTTGCCCCTCGACGCGCTCCACGGCGATCTCGCCATGCCACCAGCTTGGTTGCCTAACGTGCTCACCGAGGACCCGTTCTGGTTTACGACGGCGGACGGTGGAATCATCGACAACGATCCTTTCGAATATGCCCGCTTCTCATTAAAGAACCGAGTCCCGCCCGAGGACCCCAACAAATTCGAGGTTTCGGCGACGCTAGTCCTGGCTCGCAAATATCGACTAATATTTGCTTTGCAACTTGATTGTCCGTTTTTTGGATATGAACTTACCGGC
>VDMG01000101.1 GCA_006514895.1 Beijerinckiaceae bacterium | reverse complement strand
CCTGTGGATGTCGAAATTCCCAATGGCACCCTGATTACAGTAGAGATCTGAGCCACCGACCGGATTTTTCAACATGCTGCTAATGCCTGCCGGTGGATATTGTTATCCCTAGCATGCCGATGAGTTCGTTCATGGTGAAGCCGCAGTGGCCGAAGATATCCTCGCAGCAAAAGCCCAGCGCAACCTTTGGCTGGCTTTGCCCCCAGCCAATCGAGGTGACAACAGGCGTCGGCTGCGGCGTCACTCGGCCGGGAGCCGTCGTTCGCTGTAGGCCTCGACCAATGTCACCGCCTCGTCCCTGAATAGGCCGGCTCCAACAATCGATAAAGCGCTGCAGTCCTCAATGCCTTCGCTGGAGTTGTTAAATGAATAGCGGCTCAAAATAAAGTGAGTTCAACTCCTAAGGTTTACCACCTCCAAATATCGTCAAGTCAAATTATATGACGAATGACGGTGGAGCGCGGCCACGGCCAAAACGAAGAAAGCACATCACCCTTCCGGCGCCCAGATGCATTGAGCGGCACCGCGCCTTATGGCGAGATGAGAAACCGGTTCGGCGATCCTAAGCTTCGAAATCGAGTCCGATGTCGAGGACGGGCGCGCTGTGCGTCAGCCAGCCGATCGAAATGAGATCGACGCCAGTCGCAGCGATGGCGGGCGCCGAGTTCGGGGTGACCTGCCCCGACGCTTCGGTGGTCGCGCGGCCATCGACGATCGCGACCGCCCTGGCGAGCATCTCCAAATCCATATTGTCGAGAAGCACCGCGTCGGCGCCTTCGCCGAGCGCCTCCTTAAGCTGGTCCAGATTGTCGACTTCGACTTCGATCTTAACGAGATGACCGGCAGCCGCGCGGGCGCGCCGCAGAGCCTGCGCGACGCCGCCCGCGATCGCGACATGATTGTCCTTGATGAGGATGGCATCGTCGAGGCCAAAGCGGTGGTTGCCGCCACCCCCCGCACGCACCGCGTATTTCTCGACCGCGCGGAGACCTGGCGTCGTCTTGCGCGTGCAGACGATTTTGGCCCTGGTGCCGTGCACAGCCGCGACGATGGAGGCCGTCGCGCTCGCGATGCCGCTCAAATGCCCAAGGAAATTGAGGGCGGTGCGCTCCGCCGTTAAAATCCCGCGCGCCGGTCCGCTCACCCTGGCAATCGCTTTTCCAGGCGCGGTAATCGCGCCGTCCGCGCATTCAACCTGCACCACAATAAGCGGATCAATGAGTTCGAAGGCAAGTTTTGCCAAATCAAGACCCGCGATGACGCCATTTTCGCGCGCGACAAGCGCCGTCCGCGCCTGGTGTCCAAGCGGAACGATCATATCCGTGGTGAGATCGCCCGCGCAGCCAAGATCTTCGAGAAGCGCGGCACGAACCAAGGGCTCGATCAAGACGCGCGGGAGAGGGGCTAATGTCATCGCCGCGCTTTCGCTTCAAGCAACGCGTTCAGGGGCAAGCTCGCGCGCGGCCGTAATTGCGTCGCCGAGGCGCAGCGTGCTTCGTCGCGCGTGAACGTCACGGGTTGGAAAATCCGTCCGCGCGTGGGCGCCACGGCTTTCCCGCCGCCACAGAGCCGCGATCACGATCATCAGACCGGCGAGGGCCGGATCGCTCGCTTCCCCCTCCGCCAACGCAAGCGGCAACAGTTCAGCCGCCGCCGCCGCCAAACCATCGCCATCGCGCAGAACACCGGCGGCGTTGGATAAAATCTTGAGCACCGCCAAGGGATTGGCGGGAGCCCGCGCCCGCGCGCCGACAGGCGGCTTGCGCCTGCGGCCGGGCACGGTCCCCTTGATGCTTTCGGCAACAAAACGGCCGCAAACGGCCGCTTCCAACAGGGAATTGCTAGCGAGGCGATTGGCGCCGTGAAGGCCCGTGCACGCCGACTCGCCGCAGGCCCAAAGACCCTCTATCGAACTACGCCCGGCAAGATCGACCGCGATACCGCCCATGTGATAATGCGCCGCCGGACGAATGGGAATAGGCTCTGTGACAGGGTCGATTCCGGCCGCATGGCAAAAGCCGGTAATCGCCGGAAAGCGGCGCGGAAAATCGAGGCCCTGTACGCCGCGCGCATCGAGAAAAACCTTATGGCCCGCCGCCATGTGCCGCCAAACGGCTCGCGCGACCACATCGCGCGGCGCAAGTTCGGCATCGGGAATACCGGCCATGAAGCGATGGCCGGTCTCGTCGATGAGAATGGCGCCCTCGCCCCGCACGGTCTCGCTGATGAGCTTAAGTGGAAACGACCTGCTGTCGAGCGCGGTCGGATGAAACTGGATAAATTCGAGATCGGCCATGGCGGCGCCAGCCCTGGCCGCCAGGGCAAGGCCTTGGCCCCAGGATCCGGCCGGATTAGTGCCATATTGAAACAGGCCGCCAATACCGCCGGTCGCGATGACGGCGCGATCCGCCGCGAAAACCACCGGTCCACGATGGGTCTCGGCGAGGATCCCTGTCACGGCATTATCCTCGACGAGCAGCCTCCGGGCCGTGGCTCCCTCGATCAAGGTGATGGAGGGCGTTTCACGCACCAGACGCGTCAAAGCGCGCATGATTTCGCGCCCGCTCGAATCGCCGCCGGCATGGATGATCCGCCGGCGCGAATGCGCGGCCTCCAGGCCAAGAACAAGTCTGCCCTGGGCATCGCGATCGAATGGCACGCCGCACCGGATCAATTCGGAAATTGCCAATGGAGCCGCTTTGAGGATGGCGCTCGCAACAGACTCGTCGCAAAGCCCGTCGCCAGCCTTGAGCGTGTCGGCGAGATGCAGCGAAAAATCATCGCCCTCGCCAAGGCTCGCGGCAATCCCGCCCTGCGCGAGAACGCTCGATGCTTCAAACCCGAGCGGCGCCTTGCTCAAGAGGAACACTGGCTCCGGTGCCAGGGAAAGAGCAGTGGTCAGGCCCGCCAGTCCGCCGCCCACGATAATGCAAGCCCGGTCCGTGTCGGAGACATCCATCATTTCACCGCCAGCATGCGTTCGACGGCGCGGCGCGCGGGAGCAGCGATTGCGGGATCGATATGGACTTCGTGCCGCATCGTCTCCAGCGCCCGCCTGATATTGCGCAGCGTGATCTTTTTCATATGCGGGCAGAGATTGCAGGGTCGGATGAATTCGAGCTCGGGATATTGGATCGCGACATTGTCGCTCATCGAGCATTCCGTCAAAAGGACGACGCGCGCCGGGCGGTTCTTGCTCACATAGGACGACATGGCGGCGGTCGAACCCGAAAAATCGGCTTCCGCCACGACGTCCGGCGGGCATTCCGGATGCGCCAAAACGACCACGCCCGGATAATCCTCGCGCAATTGCCGCACCTCGCCGGCGCTGAAACGTTCATGCACCTCGCAATGGCCGGACCAACTAATGACTTTGACCTTTGTCTCGGTCGCGACATTGCGGGCTAGGAATTCATCGGGCAGCATGATGACTCGCTCGACACCGAGCGATTCGATCACGGCCCGCGCGTTGCCGGATGTGCAGCAAATGTCCGACACGGCCTTCACGGCGGCCGAGGTGTTCACATAGGTAACGATTGGAACGCCTGGATAGGTTTGCCGCAACAGCCGCACATCCTCGGGCCGGATCGATTCGGCAAGCGAACAGCCGGCACCAAGATCTGGAATGAGGACGGTTTTTTCCGGGTTCAACAATTTCGCGGTCTCGGCCATGAAATGAACGCCGGCCAAGACGATCACGTCGGCATCGGCGGTCATCGCTTCCCGCGCAAGGGCAAGACTGTCACCAACAAAATCGGCGACGCAATGAAAAATCTCAGGCGTCTGATAATTATGCGCAAGCACCACCGCATTACGGGTCCGCTTCAGCGTCATGATGGCATCGATGTCTTGCGCATGGACCGGCCACTCGATCGCCGGGATCGCATGGCGTACTCTTGCGTAGAGATTCTCCGCGTAGGGGTTTTTCGAACGGGCGGTTTCCAATCCCAGCATCGCCATTGTCTTATACTCCAACAGAGCATTATAGGACCATATGCTGGTATTGAGTATAAGATTTGTCAAGCCCTTGAGACGGGCAATTTGGTTCCGGCAATGGCGCGCTGGGTCAAAACCTCGCGGCGGAACCGGAACAGTTTTGCCGGGCGTCCCCCCGTATCTGGGGTGGTTTCCCCTGTTTCCTCCACGAGATCCTGCTGTTCGATAAGACGGCGGAAGTTCTGCTTGTGCACGAGCCGTCCCGCCAAAGCTTCAACGCAGCGCTGCAATTGCAGCAAAGTGAAGGTTTCCGGCATCAGCTCGAACACCACCGGACGATATTTGATTTTGGCTCTGAGCCTCGCAATGCCCGTCGCTAAAATCCGGCGGTGATCGAGGATCATTGGCTGCCCCGCGCCGGGAAGCGGCGTGGCCGCGACGCCGGGGCGTAACGTGCCGGGCGGGCTTGCGCGTGCCGCCTCCGGGATAAGACCTGCTTCATAGAGCAATTCGTAGCGCTGCAGGACCAGCTCCTCGTCCCAGGCGCGGCCGCCGCCCCCGAAGGTAATTGCGACGCGCTGGCCGCGGTCTTGCCGCAGGCCCGGATTTTGCGGTGCGTTGGCCCAGGCCTCAAGCCGTGGCAGGAGCGCGGCTTCAATCATCGGGGGGGTGCCGGCACGATGGTCCTCCCAGGGAAAATAAGAATACCAGCTACGCCAGCTCGCCTCGTGCTCGCCCGAGGCGAGCTGCTCGCGCGTCAGGCCCAGATAGCTGATCGAGATGACGTGCTGTCCAGCGCTGCCGCGATCCCGGTCGGCGAAAGTATAAAGCTGTTCGACATAGCCGAGCGGCAGCCTTGTTTGCCGCTCGACCCAGGCGCGCAGCCCCGCCTGCAGTGAGCGATGCGCGAGTTCGAACGGCCCCGACGGCAGGGCGGATTGATCCTGAATGGTCAAGACGCGCGGATCGCCCGAGGTCACGGCGACCAGGACCGCGATGAGATCGGCCGCGATCGCGTCCCTCGCCGGGACCGGCGCGGCCAATTTGCTTGCCTCGGCGGCGATGCCGATTTCACGAAACGTGCCCATTAGCCGGCGCCGTCACCCCGTCCCATCGTCCCAATTCGCATGAAGGAGAATTTCATAACCATACCGCGATAAACCTGCGAATGGAATCCTTATCGGCTTTATATCCTCGGGAATTGAGACGTGCCGCGCTTAGCCGAGATCCAATTCGATCGCCGCGATCTGATGGCGCGGCCAGCGCCAGGGGGCGACATAGACGGCGTCACCCCGCCACGTCAAAGGTGCCGCCCAAGGGTTCGAAGCGAGCCAGCTTCTTGCCGCCCGGGAAATGCGGCGCCGCTTGACGACGCCGATTGCTTCCCTCGCCTCGTCAAGAGTCGGCCGCACCTTCACTTCGACAAAAGCAACCGTGTCACCGCGCCGCGCCACGATATCGATCTCGCCGCCTCTGATATGGTAACGCCTCGCCAGAACGCGATAGCCCTTGAGGCGCAAGATCACGACGGCGGCACGCTCGGCGAGAATGCCTGCGCCATGCGCCTTTTTGCGGTCATGGAGGCTTCTCGTGCTCACCGCTCGCGCGCGGAAAGTTCGATTGCCCGCGCATAGACCTTGCGGCGCGGCTGTCCGGTCTCGGCCGAAACCACGGCGGCGGCATCCTTGATCGAAAGGCCCTCCAAAGCCTTGCCAAGCCTGGCATCGACGTCCTCTTGGACCAGCGGCTGGGCTCCGGGCGGCCCGACAAGGACGACGATTTCGCCTTTGGGCGGCGCCTCGGCCGCGACAATGGCCGCCAGTTCCGCCAGAAGCCCGCGCCGGACGGTTTCAAAATGCTTGGTGAGTTCGCGTGCGATCGCCGCCTCGCGCGAACCGAGTACGGCGGCCAAATCGCTCAAAGTTTCCGCGACGCGGCGGGGTGACTCGAAGAATACCAGGGTTCCGGGAATGGCGGAAAGCTCGGCGATGCGGCCGCGCCTCGCGGCGCTTTTCGGCGGCAAAAATCCTTCAAAGAAGAACCGGTCGGTCGGCAGGCCAGCCACAACCAAGGCGGCGAGCACGGCCGAGGCGCCCGGCACCGAAACCACCTCGATATTTTGCGCGAGCGCATCGCTGACAAGTTTGAAGCCAGGATCCGAAATCAGCGGGGTGCCGGCATCCGACACCAAAGCCAAAGCCGCGCCGCCAGCCAGCCGGGCGAGGAGATGCGGCCGCATGACCGCGGCATTGTGCTCGTGATAGGCGACAAGCGGCGTCGCTATCCCATAATGCGCGAGCAACGTCTTGGTGACGCGCGTATCCTCGGCGACGATGGCGTCGGCCGCCGCAAGCGTCGCGAGCGCCCGAAAAGAGATATCGCCGAGATTGCCGATGGGCGTCGCGACCACATGAAGGCCTGGCCGGATCGGTTCCGCCTCGGCTTTGAGGCCGAAGGCGGTAAAAGCGCCCGGACCTTTTTCGCCCTCCGGGGCTTTTGCGTGTGAAAAAAAGGCCTTGCCGCGCGGGTCGGAGCCGCCCGGAAAGGCCCGGCCCGCATGATCCAATCCGTCCTTCTTGTCCACGTTCATGATTTCCAGTCCCCCGGAAAATGACCGGCCATTGGCCAAATGCCAAGTTCTATAAATAGTCCAGTTGTTCTATTTATAGAACGATAGCGCTTTTTTCGCAAGCCAGCGCTAAAGTTCAATACCGTCACTATTGCCGTGGCTTTAATTTTATGACTGAAAAGGTTTGGGATTTCCATGCAATGCCGATTGGCTGCCGCTTGGCGCCAATCAGGGACTTCGGAAATACGCGAATTGGAGCTTCGCCCGAATGATCCGTTCCCCTTTCAAGCAAGGCCGGTGGCGAGAGGCTTCAAAATCTCTCCGCGATTGTTGCGCCGGTGGTATTCGGGCATTATGGGTCATTGGGCTTTTCCTGCCGGTCGCGGCGTGCGGATCAATAAACGGTATGCTCGGGCACGGCCCGGGGGAAGTTGCCGCGTCAGCCCCGCAAGCCGCGCCGCCTGACCAGGGCGAACAAATCGGCTCGGGTCCCGCGCGCGTCGCGCTCATCGTCCCATTGACGCAAGCGTCCGGACCAAGCGTCGTCGGGACCTCCCTGCGCAATGCCGCCGAACTGGCCTATCTGGAGGCCGGCGGCAACGATGTGACCTTGCTTGTCAAGGACGACCACTCCAACCCCGACGGCGCCCGCGCGGCGGCCCAGGCCGCCATATCGGACGGCGCCGAACTCGTCATCGGTCCGCTGTTTGCGTCGAGCGTGCGCGAAGTGGGCAAGGTGGCGCGCGCCGCAGGCAAACCGGTCATCGCTTTTTCGACCGACACGTCAACCGCCGGCCAGGATCTGTTTCTGCTTTCCTTTTTGATCGAAAACTACGTCGACCGGATCGTTGATTTCGCGGCTTCCAAAGGCAAGAAGTCGATCGCCGCCCTCATTCCGGAAAACGATTATGGGCGCGTGGCGGAAACCGAATTCCAGCAGGCAGCCGCGCGCGACAATATAAGAATCATGAGCATAGAACATTACCAGCCGCGGACGATGTCGGAGGCGGTGCAAAAGGTCGCCGCGCTTCACGATCAAATCGATTCGCTGTTCATCCCTGAACAGGCCGACGCGATGCAGGCTATGTCGCAGACCCTCGCCTCGGCCGGGATCAATGGCAAGCAGCTGCAAATCCTCGGCACCGGTCTTTGGAACGACGCGCGCGTTCTCAGGCTTCCTGCGCTGCAAGGGGCGTGGTTCGCGGCACCTGAAAATGGTGGCTTCAACGCCTTCGCGGAGCGCTACCGCGCCAAATATCACGCCGATCCAACCCGTATCGCAACACTGGCATACGATGCCGTATCGCTTGCCGCGGCGCTTGCCCATACGCAAGGCTCGCAGCGATATTCACAAAACGTTCTGACCAACCGATCCGGTTTCAATGGCGCCGATGGGGTATTTCGTTTCCGTCCAGACGGCACCAATGAGCGCGGTCTCTCGGTGCTGCAGATAAATGATGGTGCCGCGGTGCCGATCAGCCAGGCGCCGCATTCGTTTTCCGCCACCGCATCCGCTTTTTGAATTTTGAGGTGGGGTATTGGAAGCATGGCCCCAAAAAGTTGCGAACCTTTGGGGACCACGGCGTTCCCATTGTGGACAACCTGAGCAAAAATGTAAGCGTACGAATTTAAGTGCCTTCCCAACGAGATTTTGCTGCATCGTTTTGTTCACCAGACAATGCGTTCCATCGGTCGGATCTTCCGTGCGGCGTGGCCGTTTTAGCCGGCACTCCTTTGGATCCGCCGGATTTTTTACTCCGTAGAAGGCATTGATGATGGCTTGTTCTTGCTCATGCTTAAACGCATTGGTTTGGCCAAACATCACATATTGAAATATCTGCGGCTGTGTTTTGGTCAGGAGGGCAAAATCAGCCGACTCGGGTAACGCCCCTGTTGCACAGCCTCGATAGGCTGCTGGTCTCGCGAATTTTACGCCGCCTGGTGTCGATTTTCCCGACAGTGCGTAAGTATAGCACGCTCTCGGTTTTGACATCTGGCAGTAGTAGTGGATGGTGATATCGGACCAATTCGTTGGTGCTTGGATTGCCCGGCCAACCGGCTGCCAAAGATATCCGCGCTGTTATTCATGGCCGCCCATATCGCCGCACCAGGAAGATCGAGGTTAGCCGCTGGTGCGTGCGGCCGCTAGTCGGTGTACGGAAAACTCGGATCATTGGCCGGACTGGCAACGAGCTTATCCAACTCGTCCTGAGTCGGAACCGGTCTCCAGTCATCGACCGTGCTGACCTGGGGCACTTGAACACCGATATCTAGTTTCGCCAGAGTGGCGCTATCAAGAGTTCCGGTCACCGGCAGCCCGGATTTTTCCTGAAATGCTTTGATGGCGGTGATGGTATGACGGCCGAGAATCCCGTCCGCAGTCCCCGGATCGAAACCCAATATTGCAAGTTTTGACTGAGCTTGTTTGGTAACTGGACTGACCCCACCAGCTTGACTGGCTGGAGACATCCCAATTCCAGCCGCAAGCATAATACCAAAAATTACATTATGTCTTATATTTATCATCCTGATACCCCCCCATGAACATTTTTTTTTAATTGTATTTTATGTACTTCAATCTGGGGTTCGCTAGAACGCACGGCAACCGAACGCGGCGACGGAACAGCAGATGCCCTCCTACACAACAACAGGAATTGAGCTTACTGTCCACCGTCCACATTGGGGACGAGAGGCTTGCTCGCATCGTGCTGTTGCGAAAACAGCGGCGCCGCCGCGCCGGAGCGGCGGATCAGGCCGCGGACGTCCGGCGTAAATGCCAGATCGTCCCACGAGCCGACAATATCGAAACGAAAATCCGAGTCATCCTTGCCTGACGCGGCCGCGCCAGCGGCAGGCTTGGCCACTGCGTGCAGATCGAGCCCGCGTTCGCCAAAATCCACGCTCCCCCCGTAACCAAGCCAGAGGCTAGGGTTTTCGAGCTTGCCTTCCTCGATGCTGGCCACACCCTTGGCAAAACGCAAACTCAAACTGGCGTGATCGAAAGCGGTCCGTCCCCGGTGTATGTCGGCGAGAAGCGCAAGCGGGCTTTTGTCGATCCGATGAAGAGCGGATTCGAGATCGATCCCCCCGAGTTGCCCTTGCGCGACGTCGATTTGCGCTGCCCCATCGAGGTTGCGCATGAGTTCGCTCATGCTGGCACCGGTGCTTTCGAGATTGGCCGTGCCGGTCAAGGACCCGTAAAACTCCGGCCATCCGAAAGCATCGAACGATAAGGCCGCGAGGTCGGCTCCCGAGATGGCGCCAGCCGCCTGCATGCCGACGCCATTGGCCCCCATATCGAATGTTACGCGGCCCTTGATCGTTCCTTGATATGCCTTGGCTCCGGCGAGGGCCAATTCCAGCCGGCTGCTGTTGCGCATTACCGAAAAGGCGGCATCCTCGATCTCAAAATGCGAAAAAAGCATATGCGCCGCCGATATCCGCAAATCGAGATCGGCCGAACCCAATTCGCTTAATTCAAATGGATCACGATTCCATTGGCCGTCGTGCCCGGCGGCCGACGGAAACCCGGAAAGGAACGCTTGAAGCGAAAGCCGGTTCGTTGCCAATGTACCGGAAAGGACTGGGGTCGGGTCGCGCGCCTGAAATGCCAAGGTTCCTTCGAATTCATTCCCATCGAACTTTAAGTGCAGGCCCGAAAGAACCGCGCTCCGCGCCGAGACGGTGGCATCGCAACTTGCTTCAAAATCGCCGAAGGGTCCAGGCAACGGGATGGGATATCCGGCCCGTTCCAAAATCGCCCGCACAGATGGCGTAGCGGCGTAAATATTCCCGCTGAATTGCCATTCCGGCATGCTTGCAAGACCGCCATCAGCCGACAAGGAGAGAGAGGGGGCGTCGATCTTCAAGCTCAGAGGGGATTGCTGGCCTCGCAAAAGCCCGGCCGGGCTTGCGATCCAAGCGGCTATCGCAGCGGTCTCTCCACTTATCTGGGCCTGGCCTGTCAGGATCGCCGCCGCGCCCGGTTTACGCCAGTCCAGCGTCACATTGATGGCGTCAATCGTCACATCCGGCGTCACATCCGGCGAAAGTTGCTTGCGCAACAAACGCGCGCGGCCATCGACGAGTGTAACGATGCCAAGTCTTGCTTCATCCGCGGATGCCGCCTCGGCGGTTGCCGGCAAGGCGTCCGCGGCACGCCCAATCACGCTGTCCGGGGGCATCGGCCGGCCATGGAGATCGATCCGCATGTCCGGTTGCCCGAGAGTGGCCGAAGCAATTTCAATCCGTCCAGCGAACAGCGACGCGAGCCGGACATATCCTTTGAGATAGCGCGCATTGATGCGAAGGGCGCCGGAAGGGTCGGTAAAGCTGACGTCGTCGATACTGACATGGGGTTGCGGCAGGACAACGAAAACAGCGCGGCCCTGCGAAAGAGTAGCAAGCCCCGTCATGTGGCGGATTTGCGAAGCGATCTCGGCGCGCAAAGCCGCATTCGAAAAGGCCCAAGGCGCGGTGGCTGCCGCGATCGCGACAAGCAGGGCGGCACTACCAAAGAGTATGAAGAGTATTCGCGGCAGGCGTTTGCGGGGCGGCGGGGAGGAACCAGAAACGACCGTTGTCGATTCAACCATGGCTCTCGGATTGCCCTTGACGGCATTGCGCGAAAAACTAGAGCATTTCCACGGAAAGACGATCCAGGGCCCCGTTCAAGGAATGAAATCCAGAACTAGGATTTTTTCCGCGTTTCCATGAAGGATGAACAGATATAGTAAAAAAGTAATTTGACCTTCGACTGTGTCACGATCAAGGCGGACGTCGAAGGTCTGATGCGGGAACAGGTCCAGTTCTTGATTTCACGGACCTCGACGCGTCAGACTCTCGCGGTAATTGGCGGGAAGATACTAATTTCGTGGCGCGAGCAGGTTCAAAAGCCGCCAAGGGCCCGTCTTGGTGCTGCATCCGCGGCGCGGCGTGCCGGCGGCCGGCGATCTCCACTCCGGCGATCATCTGGCGAATGCGTGGCGTCCGTTTTGAAATGGGACCGCTCGTCAACCGGCGCTCCGAACTCCGCGTGCAACAATGTTGCAAGTTGTTCCAATCCGAACGGCTTTTGCAGCACGACGCGTCCGGCGTGGCGCGCTGGCAGGCCCGAGATACTATACCCGGTGGTAAAAATAAAAGGACAGCCGCGTCCGGCGAGAACGTCAGCGACAGGATCGATCCTTTGCAAGCCAAGATTCACGTCGAGGATGGCGCCGTCGATCCGTTCGCGGCCGATCAATTCAAGGGCGGTGGAAACCTTCGCGGCGGAACCCACCACATCGAAGCCGAGTTCCGGCAGCATCGCTTCCAAGGCGAGCGTAATGAACGGCTCGTCCTCGACGATCAGGATACGTTGCCTCTTGGGCGAAGCCTCTGGATCAGCGGCCATGATATTCGCTGCTTGACATCTTCAAATTCCGAGCATCTTGCCCCGCGTGGCGGTCAAAGTCCAGATAATTAATTATTCATCAATGTCTTAAGCCAGTTTCCGGTCATCAGATTGCCGCAAGACGGCCAGGGCCGCCAGCGCGACCAAAACCCACCCAAGGATAAGCAGTGTTCCGCCGAGCGGAGCCGCCATGGGAAACGGTCTTGTTCCGGCGAGCGCACGCGCCGCGAGATCGCCGCCAAACAACAGGCTGCCGCACGGGAACGCCCACGCCGGACCAAGAAACCAGACGCCACGTTGCGGCACCGCAAAAGAAAGCCCGCAAACCCCGAGAGTCGCGGCCGCATGGAGCAGCATTAAATTGGCCGCCGTCTGCAGCCTCTGGTCGGGCACGTCATGTGCGGCGATGGCTGCTAAAATTATCCCGCCAGCGCCAGTCACTCCGGCCAAAGCGGCCGCGGCGCATGCCCATTTACGCAGAGTGCCAGAACTCTGTTTCATCAGCCGCAGCCTTTTTTCTTTGCGGGGATCACTGCTCCTCTCCTTTTCTCATTCGGCCCGCCACAGACGGTTCGCAAATCTCGAAAAGGCGTGATTCATTTTTTATTCCATTTTTATTCATTTTATTCCACCTTAGGATGGAGAGTTCACTTTGTCCGGTCAAACCGGCGAGGAGGCATGCCGATGAATCCGCGGCTAATCTTGTTGGCTGCCACGCTGGCTCTAGCGCGTGTCGCCGGAGGGGCTCTCGCACAAGAAAAGGGCACGCTCGAACCCGTTTCGCTGCCACCGCTTGCTCATCCACAGGATCCGTCTACGCCCGCGAAGCAGCTGTTCGGACGGCAGGTGGTGCCGGCAGCCTTGGCCGCGCGCACAATTGGGTTTTATTCACGTGGCTGCCTCGCGGGCGGCGAGGCGCTGCCGGTCAACGGCCACGCTTGGCAGGTGATGCGGCTTTCGCGCAACCGGAATTGGGGGCATCCGGCGCTGCTCGCCTTTCTCGAACGTTTCGCGCGGAAAGTGCCAACCGTCAGTCATTGGCCGGGAATTCTCGTCGGCGATATGTCGCAGCCGCGCGGCGGGCCGATGCTCACCGGGCACGCCTCGCATCAGATCGGTCTCGACGTCGACATTTGGCTGACGCCCATGCCAAACCGCGAACTATCGCGCTTGGAGCGAGAGGAAATGTCGGCGGCCAACATGGTGCGGGCCGACAGGCTTGACGTCGATCCGGCAAAATGGACGCCGGATCATCTCGCGGTCATCCGAGCGGCCGCACAAGACCCGGAAGTGCAGCGCATTTTCGTCAACGCGGCGATCAAGAAGGCGCTGTGCCGGGATGCGAGGGGCGACCGATCATGGCTCACCAAGGTCCGTCCGTACTATGGACATGACTATCATTTTCATATCCGCCTTGCTTGTCCGGCAGGGGAAGACGCTTGCCGGGACCAAGATCCCGTCCCGCCAGGAGACGGCTGCGATGCCTCGCTAGCTTGGTGGTTTTCAGACGCGGTTCTGCATCCGCAGCCGGGTCCCGAAAAGCCGAAACCGCCCTTAACGATGGCGCAACTGCCCCCGGAATGTAAACAAGTTCTCACCGCGCGCTAAGAATTTTCGGAATTGCCTGCGCGCGGGACCTTTTGGAACGCGAGAGGAGGTTCGGGTTCGTGTCAAGAAAATGCAATAAACCAAAGGAATAGAGCTGGCTTCTGCTTCCGCGGAAACTGAAAGCACTCTAATGCGAACCCTCAGCGGTAACGGGGGTGTCGATTGAGTCCAGCGGCTTCATTTTTACGTGATGCAGCTTAGTTTTGTAATGCTCGCTCACGCTGCGCCCCATAACGATGGGGGCCTGCGGCGTGACGTGCCGGACGCTGGCTGGCCCCTGTCCGCTCTTGGCGCTTACTTTATCACCCTTAACAACTTTATCACCCTTAACAAGAGTTGCCTTATTTCCCTTTTCGCCCGCCGTGCCGCTGGAAATGTCCCGGGCGAAAGCGGCTCCCGCCGCGGTAAGGCTCAAGAAAACGAGGACCCTAAAAACTCTACCGAATGTCATCCCGTAGCTCCAACAAACTGGGCTTCATTTGTACGGATGCCCATACGCGCGATAACGCCGCGGATACCAAAAACGTTGCGCCGCCGCCGGCCTCCATGCCGGTTTATTTCAAAGCGAAGTGATGCCTGTTTAAAGTGAATATTTATTGTGCCGTGCGTTGCCGCACCATGACCCTCCACCGCTAAAATCGGGCCCGCTTGCGCGGATCAGGCGGTCCCAATGGGACAAGCAACGCCAGTTCCGCCGAGGCCGCAATAGCCTTCCGGATTTTTCGCAAGATATTGCTGGTGATAGGCTTCCGCGTAATAAAAATCCGGACGGTCGCAAATTTCCGTGGTGATTGCGGGAAAGCCGCGCGCCGCCAGCACTTTCGAGAAGGCCTTTTTGCTGCCTTCAGCGGCCGCACGCTGCGCCGCGTTCGCGACATAGATGGCGGAGCGGTATTGGGTGCCGGTATCGTTGCCTTGCCGCATTCCTTGTGTCGGATCGTGGTTCTCCCAAAATGTCTTTAGAAGGGACTCATAGGAAATCTTTTTGGGGTCGAAAGCCACCAGCACAACTTCGTTATGGCCGGTCGCTCCCGAGCAGACTTCCTCATATGTGGGATTTGGGGTAAGGCCGCCCGCGTAGCCAACCGCCGTCACATGGATGCCTTCACCGAGCTGCCAGAATTTGCGCTCGGCGCCCCAGAAACATCCCATCCCGAACAAGGCGGTCTCGATTTCTGGCGGAAACGGCGGCTGGAGCTTATGCCCAGTGATAAAGTGGGTTTCGGCGGTCGCGATCGGTTGCCGCCGGCCGGGCAAAGCCTCGGCGGCGGTGGGCAAGGACATCCGCTTGCGGAACAGAAACATGGACCGCCTCCTTCGCGAGAACAATCAAACGTTTCCAAACATGGGTCTTATATCGCCAGCCGACAAGCAATCCGGCATGAAAACCTAAGGCGCGGGCGCTTAGCGGCTTGAAAAACCGAATTTTGGCGCCGGTTTGCTGCCAAGCCTGATTGTTAGAGCCCCGATAAAGCCAACGACGAGCCATGTAGGCAATCGCAGAAAATCAACCAAAACGGGGTCCCAGATGACCCGATGAACATGACTTTCAATGAAGTCTCGAGCCAAGAGGAACTTGTCGGGCAGCAGCGCCATGAGGCTCTCGCCGATTGAGGTCACATAGAGTGTTCCGCTCGAAACGGAATGCGTGGTGTCGACAACGAGAGAAACGAATGCGGCAGCCAGCAAGCAAAGCCCTAGAAAACGCAAAAATAGCCGAATCATGATTTAAGCTAAAACCTCTCGATAGCTTGGCCTAAATCGCAAACTTAAGATCGGATGCGAGACTTGTTGGACCCCGCAAAGGCTTGCAATCCGATAGTGACACTCGCTATTCTCGATTCTCGCGGGTGGGGTGGCTAAAGCGTGATGTAAATATCGGCCGGCCGCCGGGGCATCCTCCTTCAACGAAATTCCCCTCGGTCCACGAACGTCCGGATTGCCTTCGATCAAGCCAGCGCCTATATGGTAACCCAATTCCCCTCTTGGATATTTTCTTGAGCTTCGCTGGAGGCATCCGCGAACAAAGCGGAGTTTTTTCGGTTTCGAGCGCAAAATCCATATTGGAGCGCAATAGGAGAAAACATATGAACAATGCGCTGCTGATGCCCAAGGCCACCGCGGTTTGGCTCGTCGAGAATACATCGCTCACCTTCGAGCAGATCGCCAATTTTTGCAAGCTTCATCCGCTTGAGGTGAAGGGAATCGCGGACGGTGAAGTCGCCGCCGGGATCAAGGGACATGATCCGATTACGTCTGGCCAGTTGACCCGCGAGGAAATCGCGGCGGCGGAAGCGGATGAAAAGCACCATTTGCAGCTTGCGGTATCGAAGGTCCGCTTGCCGGAGCCGAGCCGCAAGCGCGGCGCGCGCTACACGCCACTGTCGCGGCGGCAGGATCGTCCGAATGCGATTCTCTGGCTGGTGCGCAATCATCCCGAGTTGAAGGATGCGCAGATCATGCGTCTCGCCGGCACCACGAAAACGACGCTGCAAGCAGTCCGCGACCGGACGCATTGGAATTCAGCGGCGTTGACGCCGATTGATCCTGTCACGCTCGGGCTTTGTTCCCAAATGGATCTCGATTTGGAAGTCAACCGCGCCGCCAAGGATCGTCAACCGGTCGAGGAAGACCGCGGTCAAACCCTTGTGCCCAGCGAAGTGACGACGCGCGACGCGCATGAAAAACCCGCGACCGAAGCCGGTGTTTTTGGCGTAGCAGGCGCCGAAAAAGCACAACCGGAAGCCGACATAAATGTCGATTCCGTTTTCGCCAAGCTTCACGATCTCAAGGTCAAGGAATAGAATTCTGAGTTGAAGCTGAAAATGCCCGGCCTCGGGCCTGTATGAATACAAAGGGGGACATCCCCCGCCGCCGCGCGAAACCAGCAAACCCGCCCTTGTTCCACTTCGAGGAGGTGCAGTTTGGAGCGTCACCTTCGTTGCGGCGGCTGTCATCGGCATCGCGCACGCCGCGGATCTTGCTCCGGGCCGGAGCCCGCCGTGCAAATTGCCGGGCCCCTACTGGCTACTTTAACCCCGTCCTCGATCCGAGATGCCGGATCGTTCCACAACCGGAATTAAATCTTTATGGCGACACGGCGCGTTTTCGCCCAACCGCGGTTTGCCAGTCGCGCGGCCTTTATACGGATTCCGTCCTATTTCCGTAACGCCGCAGCAATCTCATCGCACGCTTGTTTCTTGGCTCCCTTGGCTCTCTTGGCAGCTCTCTTTTAACGAAACATCACCCTTGCCAATTAAATCAATATGTTAGGTGTGTTGCTAGTGAGCTTAGCGCGCTGGGGAAGCAGGGGGGAAGCAAGGGAGATTGTCTCGCGCCCCGCTTGGCCGATCATTCGAGGGCGCGGCCTGCCCAAGCTCCCGGCACACCGAACGTCCATGCGCCAAACGAGACAAGCCAACGATGACATCCAGCCGGTGGACGGCGGTCAGCCGGCAGAGCGTGACGTCATGAAAACACGGGCCAGTGCTTCGGCAAATGGAAGCCTCGCAGAGCTGCGCGCGGCGGCGCGTTCGCTAAGAGCGGGCTTGTCGCTCGCTATGAAGCGAGAAGGAAGCGAAGCAGATTGTTAAGGCTTGCTCGTTCACAGCGTCGTGCAACTCGGGAGAACCCCCGACCGACCTCCGCGCGCGATAACGTTTTTGGGGCCGCTCGGAAACCGCGCAGTTTGTCAAAATCGCCTTTTTGAGCGGCTAGGCATCGCCTTTACGTCAGTGAACATCGAACGGTTGAGACCCGGCGGACAAGCCAACACCGTCGAGTGGGCGACCAGCAGGGGCGCGAGTTTGCTTCTTGCCCCGAATTTCGGCCTGATTAGCTCCGCCTCGCTCCTGTAGAACGGCTCGATTACGAG
>VDMG01000187.1 GCA_006514895.1 Beijerinckiaceae bacterium | reverse complement strand
CGCGGATGATTTTCTGATCCTTGGTCATTCCGGTGTCCTCTGGAAAAGCCATGGCCGGGGCTGCGCAACCCCGACCAGCTCCGCCCCCGCCATGGCTCAATTCGAGCCTCGGAAGACACCGTCCGTCAGATTAAGTTAAATCTTTTACAGTTTAAATCGCGAATCTGAATTGAATCTTCACCCGCCTTTTCGATTTCATATTGATCTTCGTTCATTCCATATCCCTTTCTCGGCTTCACGCCATGGCTGCCGCCGCCGTTCTCGGCAATGAACTCGACACCAGCGCTATACTCCCAAAATGACGCCCGGCGCGGCTAGCGCTCTTCTTTAGGTCCGGTTGGCGTCGAAAGTGCCTTCGAAAACGACAGCCTTGCGCTCATCGCGTATGCGATAACCCGCTGCCTTCCCCCAATGAAAGGTATTCGTTTTTCCAATCTTCCTGGCCTTATCCGCAGCGGCCTCAATAGTTGCGAAGGGAGAGCCGATGTTGTCAGCTGCAGGTTTGCCGTCCGAACCGGTACCGTACATTTCAATCCAATACATGACTTGTCTCGCTTCCAATGGGATGATCCGGCATCGCAGTTGTGGCCTGAGGCTGAGAACCCTAGCGCAAACGCTACAATCGGGCTAAAGTTCACCTGTGGTGGTTGGAGCGAAGCGGACGTGTCCTGGCGTCATCATGCTCTTGAGCTTGCCCGACAAATCCGGGCCGAGCACCCTGCCATGTCTAAACTGAATGTTGTCACGGAGATTGCCTCGCGGTGGAAGCGCGACCTAGAACGTTGTCCCGGCACGGGTCGTTTAGTCCGGGCCATTCGTGAATGGGAAGAAGACGGAAAACTCCCGCTGCGAAGTAAGTAGCGAACCGGAGGGAGAATGGCGCGGCCCGAGCCCAAGCCAAGCTTGGCTGCCGGAAGCCGCCCGCGTTCGACACCTCGATCCCAAGCGCTATATTACAATTAGGAAGATGAAATGGATTTAACCGTTAGCTCGATGAGAACTGGAGCTTGCCATGCATATTTGGATAAGCAAAGCAGCCGCCAGTCATAAGGCGGAGGAGATCGGACTTGCCGCTGCAATCTTGGTCGCCTCGATTGGAGCCGTCGTGGCGGACGAACGTTTCCCCCCCAATCAATACTACGGCCCTTACGAAAATAGCGGCCCCTTTGTAAAGCCGAACCCAGGCCTTGCCCCGTCACGTGCGGATCGCAACGACTTCTTTCGCTCGGGAACGCGCGGCCGCCAAGGTTTGGGCGCGAGTCCGATACATCCCGAAGGTGCGGGCAATGTTTCTGAATGAGGCGTGAGGCGCGACATGCCAGGCGGCGCTGCATTGTAATGCGGCCAGGGGCGCAAGGGAATGCAAAACAAAAAGCCCCTGATCCGGTGTCTTGGGCGAGATCAGGGGCAAACGCCATGGGCTCGGGGTGGAGACCAAGCCGGAGGGACAAGCAAAATTCAAGCGAGGTTAGGCGCCGGTCCTGCTGACCCGTTGTGCGCCGGGACGGGTCATACACCGATTCATGCAAATCCACATTGGCCAAATCTTGGACACGCGGTCCGGTCTTATATGCTAACACCTTGAAAGCATTGGCGCTCCACAGGGACTCGAACCCCTGTTTTCGCCGTGAGAGGGCGGTATCTAACATTCATCATCGTTAACGATTGTCCGCGATCATCTCTGATATATAAGCATATTTTGTTCATTGAGTTCAACGTTGTTCGCGCTTTACCCTCATGATACACTCTCATTCACAGGACACAAACAGGACACAAACGCGATCATGGCTCGCTCGGTTCGGAATGCTGGACTTGAAACCCGTACCGCCCGCCTCAAGCTCCCAGTGGCGCGCAAGCCGGTGTTCATCCGGATCGGGCCGGGTCTTTCGCTTGGGAACCAAGTAGCGGGCACATGGGTGTCGCGCCTCGCCGATGGCAAAGGTGGAGCTACGGCCAAAGCCATTAGCACCGCCGACGACTACTAAGACTCCAACGGCGCCACGATCCTGGACTATTGGCAGGCGCAGGAACGAGCCAAATCGGTTGCGCGAAACTCTGATGGCTCGGGCTCCGTAAAGCCCCTCACCGTCAGACGAGCGGCCGAGGTCTATTTGGAGACGTTGGAAGCCGAAAATCCCCGAACGGCGACACTTGTGGCCGGCTCAATCTGCATTTTCTCGGCAAGTTCGGGAACGAGCTGGTGACGAGCCTGAACAAGGCGAAACTCGAGGGGTGGCTGAACTCACTGGTCTTCAAGGGCTCCGATCGCGAAGCGGTGCGAAGAAGCAAAGCCACTGCAAACCGCGTTCTGTCGATGGTCAAGGCGCTACTCAACCACGCCCTTCGCGACCCGAGCAATGGCATTTCGGACGATCATGCGTGGAGGTTGGTCAAGCCCTTCCGCGGGGTCGCAGTGCCGAGAGCCGTGCATTTTTCGGTCGAGCAAGCGCGCGCGCTCATTGGAGCCGCTCCCGACAAAGATTTCGCCGAACCTTAACCGCCGGCTTCTTGACCGGGGCACGCTATGGCGAGTTGATCGCCTGTTCGGTTCGCGACTTCGACCCGGTTGCGAAAACTCTCAAAGTCGATGGTAAGACCGGCCCGCGCGCCATCATATTGCAGCCCGAGGCCGTCACCTTCTTCAACCTTATCAGTAAAGATCGGGCTGCGGACGAACCTCTCCTGAGGCGCAGCGACGGATCACGCTGGAGCCGATCGCATCAACAACGCCGCATGGCACTGGCTCTGGAGCGCGCGGGCCTCGACAAGGAAGGGACATTTTACGCCCTGCGCCACTCCTACATCTCCCGCGCCATCGAAGGCGAAGTCCCTCTGAACATCATCGGTGACAATTGCGGTACGAGCATTAGATACCAACCAAATAATACTGTAAAGCCTGTTTTGCAGTCAAAATTGCATAGCCCACATATAAACCAAGGTTTTCTGCTGCACCGCAATAGTAGTCGCAACAAGTAAACGCTTCGCAGCATAGTCTGGTTCAATTTAATCGGTTAAGCACTATTTTTACGCCGGAATGTGAGGTACACAGGCCTTCGAGCCGCGCGGAGCGCTTTCGCTTCGTATCTCGTGCCGTTCCAGCCCGCCCAGGGTCTTTGCCAATCGTCTGGACCAGCCGCCGCCCAAACAAAATCCGGCGAGCGCAATACATTCGCCAATGTCCAGGCCGCGTTGCCACCGATGTCGGTTGCGAAGCGAATCTCGGCGCCCGGACGCATGACCCGGGCAAGACGCCCCAGCATTTCGCTGCACAGAAAGCGGCGCCTGTGGTGGCGCCGCTTCGGCCAGGGGTCGGGAAAAAGCAGATAGACGCCGTCCAAGGTCCCCGGCGGCAGTGAGTCGATGACATCCCGGGCGTCGCCGTTGTAAAGGCGCACATTACGCAAGGAACTGGCTTCGACGAGTGCCAACGCCTTGGCAATGCCGTTCAGAAAAACCTCGCAGCCGATATAACCCGCGCTGGGATGCGCCAGGGCCTCGGCGGCGAGATGCTCGCCGCCGCCAAAGCCAATTTCGAGCCAGAGCGCGGAAGGTCTGTCTGGAAATAGCAACGAGGGATCGGCAAGGGGATCCGACCCATCGAAGGAGAGATGCGGCAACGCGGTGCTCAGAAGCGAGGCTTGATGGCTACCCAGTTTCTTGCCCCGCCGGCGGCCGTGCAGCCGTGGCGAATTCGCCGGGATTTCCCGTCGGGTTTCAACACAAGGTTCCAGGAGCTGCGAGAGTCGCTTCCCGTCTTGACTTTCGGTAGAAATTTCGCGGCTCATGTTCCGCCGCCGGCGACTGAACTTGCGATATTGGCGATATTAGGTGAGATGCGCCCTAAGCATTTCCGCCAAATCGGTCTTTTCCCAGGAAAAACCGCCTTCGGCGTCGGGTGCCCGGCCAAAATGGCCATAGGCGGATGTGCGGGCGTAGATTGGCCGGTTAAGCTTAAGATGCTCCCTGATGCCGCGCGGCGAAAGGCGCATGGCCTCGAAGAGCGTTGCCTCGAGTTTATCCTCCGCTGCCTGTCCGGTGCCATGCGTGTCGACATAGATCGACAACGGCTCGGCGACGCCGATCGCATAGGAAAGCTGGATCGTGCAGCGATCGGCAAGTCCGGCGGCGACGACGTTTTTCGCAAGATAGCGCGCCGCATAAGCGGCCGAGCGATCGACTTTTGTCGGGTCCTTGCCAGAGAATGCGCCGCCGCCATGCGGCGCCGCCCCGCCATAGGTATCGACAATGATTTTCCGGCCGGTCAGGCCGCAATCGCCGTCGGGGCCGCCAATCACGAACTTGCCGGTTGGATTGACGTGCCAAACCGTCTCCGGTGCGATCCAACCCTCCGGCAAGGTTTTCCTTATGTAAGGTTCGACGATATGACGCACGTCTTGTGAGCTTAAATTCTCGTCGAGATGTTGGGTCGACAAGACGATTTGGGTGACGCCGGCCGGTTTGCCGTGCACATATTTGACGGTCACCTGGCTTTTGGCGTCCGGCCCAAGCTTGGCGGCTTCGCCAGAGCCGGTCTTTCGCTCAAAGGCAAGCTCTTCGAGAATTTTGTGCGCGTAGTAAATTGGCGCAGGCATGAGCGCCGGAGTTTCACGGCAAGCGTAGCCGAACATAATTCCCTGATCGCCCGCTCCCTCGTCCTTATTGCCAGCAGCGTCGACGCCTTGCGCGATGTCGGCGGATTGGGCATGGAGCAACACCTCGACCTTCGCGTTTCGCCAGTGGAAACCGTCCTGCTCGTAGCCGATATTCTTGATCGCGCCACGCGCCGCGGCCTCGATCGCGTCCTGGCCAATCGCGGCGCCGCGCACTTCACCCGCGATGATGACGCGGTTGGTAGTCGCCAAGGTCTCACAGGCAACACGGGTTTGATAGGGATCCACACCGGCTTTCGCGCCTTCACGAAAGAAAAGGTCCACGACTTCGTCGGAAATCCGGTCGCATACCTTGTCCGGATGGCCTTCCGAGACGGATTCACTCGTAAACAAGTAGTTTTCTCGAGCCAAGGCTTATCTCCAATAGACAACAATGTTCCATCAAAGCTTTTGGTAAGCAGTTCGGTTTGTCAAGCCATTCTAGCCGTCATGTTTGTTAAATCGAACGCGGTTAATTCACTCAGCCAATTTTTCGCCGCAGTCCGGCGTTCCATTGGCCATCCGCTCGGGTTTTTCGTCGTCTCCAGCGAGCGAGGAGACGAGATCCACAATCCGCTTGCGGACTTTTGGGTCGTGGATCCGCGCGAAGGCCAGGTTCAAATGCAGACCTTCGGGGGTCGATAAAAAATCGGCGACATAGGCAGCGTTCGAATCCTCCGAAAAGCCCATCTGGCCTGGTTCGGGCTTTGCCATTGCCTCGAAGGAAGGCGCCCCTTCGAAAAAGAATGCCGGAGGAACATCAAGCGTTCTTGAAATTTGCTGGAGCCTGCTCGCACCGATTCTGTTGGTGCCCTTTTCGTATTTTTGGACCTGTTGAAACGTAAGACCCAAGGCGTCGCCCAGTTTTTCCTGACTCATGCCGAGCATGACGCGCCGCATGCGCACGCGGCTGCCGACATGCCTGTCGATCGGGTTTGGTATCTTTTTCACGAATTGGTTCCAATCGCCACGCTTGCGCCGTCTCTTGAAAGGCCGGGGACGGGAACCGTATGGCGCTGGCTTACTTATATCGCAAAAGCGGCCTGGGGCCTATTGGCGGTCCGAATTTTTCCCCGCGTACAGCTTTTCATGATTAGTTTGGAAACCGGCGGCGGACCGCGTTCCGGGTGCAGCCGCAGCAGCCAGATTGGGGTCATTTCGATGATAATCGTCGAGATTCCGCTATAGAGTCCCCAGACAATGCCAGACAAAAGCGCATTGCCAATCGGGCTTAAGGCGCGACCTCTATCGCGATGGCCTTGAACGACGCAATAGCGGGTCCATTCCCAAACATGAGGGCCGACAGGGCGCTCGACTTCGCACAGTTCCGGCATTACGTAGGAGAGCAAGTGAGGTCGCGTCGACGGCAGCATGCGCTGATAGCCAAGAACTTTTCCTTCCTCAATATAAAGCATTTGCATCGCATGTTTTGTCATCGAATTGATCGATCTCGCGTCCGTCCGGCTTTGCGAGATCGGTCCAGCCCATTTCTTCGACAAATACCTGATGCCGCAAACGATAGGCTTGCTCCATTTCATCCCGATAATGATATTCATTTTCGGGCGTTACAACGTGAATCATGGCGTTCTCCAGGTCGAAGTTCGGAAGATGCCTGAGAACCCTTGTCCCAGGCTCGTACAGTTCAGTGACGGAAGAATGCCGGTTGGCAGGTATAAGTACGCGTTCGCGTACCTTTATGCGATCAATCCCCGGCGGATCGCTTCAGCTACGGCTTGCGTGCGGTTGATTGCTCCGAGCTTCGCGCGCACTGATCGCATGTGCTTATCGGCGCCATGTTCGGAAATCTTCATGACCTCGCCGATTTCCCAATCGTTTTTCCCTTCGGCCGCCCATTGCAAAGCCTCGCGCTCGCGCGCGCACGAGTTGGCTCGCCGGCGGTTTTTGCTTGAGCGCGATCGCGCGCGCTATCGCATAGCTCGCGATGAGTGTCAGCATTGCGCGTGTGTTCGGCTCAACACTCTCGATTTCATTCGAGACCTGGATCGCGCCCGCAACCTCGAGGATGTTTCGGCGCAGGTGTTGCGCCATGTCGCGCCTTTTGGGGCCGAGTATGTTCTGGCAGGGACCATGCCTGAGGTTGGCTCAAGCTACCGGCAACAGCTCGGCCATGTTTTACTGGCGAAGTGGCCAGAGGAGTGGGTAAGCCGATATTTCTCAGAGGGTTATCTCTTTCAAGATCCGACCATCTGTCGCGTGAAAGCTGGTGCGCTTCCATTTTTCTGGAAAGAACTGGATCCGAGCTTACGGGGCGATCCGTCAGCGCGGCGGGTGATGGACGAGGCAACAGAATTCCATCTTAAAGAGGGCTTTACAGCCTCCCTTGTGACACTCGATGGACAATCGGTGGGATTCTCAATCGCTGGCCGTCACCTCGACTGTCCCAGCGACTGACGAAAGGCACGCGGCGGCATGATCATCCTCGCCTTGGCGCTCGTCGCGCGAAGCCACCTTCGGACTTGACTGCGCCTCTTCGCGAGCAGCGGCGCACGTGGGAGGGCAGATACCAGACCCGATATCGAATACTAACAATCGTCACTATATTTCGTCTGTTTTATTAATATTGTCAAGCACGGAGACGGATGGCCAAGGCCAAGCCCAGCACGGCCGCCCAAAGAAAAAATGCGCTGGTGAACGGGAATTTCGCGAAAGCCGGCGTTTCTATCCCTTGTGGCAAACCGCCATCGAGGACGCCTTCGGCACCGAGCGGCAACTCAGTCATAACCCGGCCATAGGGATCGACGATGGCGGAAATGCCCGTATTCGCGGCGCGGATCAAGGGCAACCCTTCCTCGATCGCGCGCAGCCGCGCTTGCGCGAAATGCTGATGGGGGCCCGTTGTCGTCCCGAACCATGCGTCGTTCGTGACATTGAGGAGCAAGCCAGGACGTTCCGTCGCCGCCCCGGAGGGGACGGCCTCGCCCGGGAAAATCGCCTCATAGCAAATCAGCGGGGCGACGGGAGGCAGACCGGGCACAACCAATAATCGCTGGCCGGAACCAGCCTCGAACCCGCCTGGGATAAGCACGAATTGGTGCAGGCCCAGACGATCGAAGACCGCCTGAAATGGCAAATATTCGCCGAAAGGCACGAGATGCACCTTGTCGTAACTGTCAAGAATGTAGCCGCCGCTGGCAACCACCTGGATGGCGTTGAAATATTTCGCATGGCCGGGGGCGAACGTAAGGGCCCCATCCTCCTTCCGCGCCGCGCCAGTGACGAGAACCGTATCTTTCGGCAGAACCGCCCCGATTTCGGCAAGAGCCCTGGCATCGCGCGACAAAATGAACGGAAACGCCGATTCCGGCCAAATGAGCACGGTGACGGCGTCGAGTCCCAAATGGTCCGGGCCAGCCGCGCGCGCGGACAATGCCAGGTAATGCGCTAATATCCAGGCTCTGTTTTCCGGCCGGAATTTCGCGTCCTGGGGCACATTGGGTTGCATGATGCGCAATCTTACGCCCGCCACCGGCTCGGAGGTTGCGTGCGCGAGACGCCAGGCGCCAAATCCATAAATTCCGCAAAATGCCAGGAAGGCGGCGGCGATCGACGACGGCAGGCGGCGCCTCGCTTTTTTTTGCATTTCGGATTTTTCGCCGAGCACGGCGGGGGCGGAAAAAATGAGGATGGCAATGACGGTCAAACCGTAAAGGCCAACGATCGACGCCAGTTGCGCGGTCACGAGATTGCCGCCAAGAGCCATGCCGAATGTATTCCAGGGAAATCCGGTCAGGACATGCCCGCGCAGCCATTCCGTGAGGCTCAATCCGGCGGCAAGAGCAAACAGACGGCCGGCGCCAGGCGTCCAAAGCAGCCGCGCCATCATAAAACCGAGACCCGGAAAAACCGCGAGCACGGCCGGAAGCCCGGCCACCCCGAGCGGCAAGGCCCAGGCGTATTCGTCCGCTTCGACGAGAAACGCCGCGCCGAGCCACCAGAGACCGGCGACGAAATAACCAAAGCCCCACCACCAGCCGACCTCAAATGCGCGCCAAGCCGAGACTGGCAAGCCCAAGCGAAGCCGCGGGCGGGCGGGCCTTTGGCGCGTCTCCGCGCACCCGTCGATGAGCCAAACGGCAACCGTCATCGGGATGATAAAGACGGGGAAAAAGTTGAAGGGCGCCATGGCGAGTGCACCCGTGGTGCCGGCGGCGAAGGCGATGAGGCGGCGGCGCCAGCCAGAGGCGAGGATGATTGCCGTGGCGATCCGGGGCACGACGGGCGCTCTTGGACTCAAATCACAATCCCCGCATGGTCCCAGAATCATCGCTTGATCCCAGGAATGGAAGCCTATTTCGAAACAAGGGTCATGCAAAGGAAAGGACTTCCCAGCAGAATCCAAAGCTATTTAACCGGAAATCGCTCGAACGCGTTTTCGGCGAAAGGGACATGATCTCCCGCCACGTTGTCAGAGAATCGCCTTGTCAGGCGGGCTCGTCTGGAAAGGGATTGTCCTCGTCGTGTTTTGACCGCAACCGCGCTTCGGACATGCGGATCTTGACCCGCTTGACGCGGCGCGGGTCAGCATCCGCGACCTCGAACTCGATGCCGTCCTCGACAATGATTTCCCCGCGCACCGGAACATGCCCCGCGAGGGCCGTGATCAAGCCACCCAAGGTGTCGACCTCCCCGGCGTCGCCGATTGCTCTGAGATCGGCGTCGAGCACGCGAGAGACTTCGCCAAGGTCGGCGCGCGCATCCACAAGGAAGCCCCCTCCCGCGGCAGCTTCGATCTTTGGGCTTTCGCCTTGATCATGTTCATCCTCGATGTCGCCGACGATCATTTCCACGATATCCTCGATCGACGCGAGGCCTTCGGTGCCGCCATACTCGTCGATGACAAGCGCCATGTGGGTTCTCGTCGCTTGCATTTTCACCAGAAGATCGAGAGCCGGCATGGATGCTGGAACGAAGAGGACCGGGCGTAGAATATTGGCCTGCGATAAAGCCGCGTCCAAAGCGCCATGCGCCAAACCGCAACTCGCCGCCGATTCGCCTTTAAGCTCCCCGGCCGATGAGCTGGCCGCGCCTTGCGGCCCGGCGGTAAGATAGCCGACAAAATCGCGGATATGCACCATGCCGCGCGGGTCGTCGAGAGTGTCGCCATGCACGGGCAGGCGCGAATGACCGGCGTCACGAAAGACCGCAAGCACATCGGCGAGCGTGGTTTGCAGCGCCACGGCGACGATGTCGGCGCGGGGAACCATGACATCGCCGACATGCACCTCATGCAAGGCGAGGACGTTTTTCAACAAAGCGCGCTCTTGCGGCGAAACATCGTCCTCGGGCGAAGCATCGGCGAGCGCCTCCTCGAGGTCGTCGCGGATCGAAGCCCCGCCGATGCCGAACAATGCGCGCAACCGGTCGAACAGACTTGGCTTCCCGCTAGCTGCTGGTTTGGCGGCTCCAGCCTCGCTCGCGGCAGAAACATCATGTTCACTCATTGGCGTTCACTCATGGGCGCCGGCCGCTTCCTCGATCAATGAGGCCCTGTAAGGGTCGTCAATTCCAAGTCTGCCGAGGATGGCGCGTTCGAGCGCCTCCATCGCCTCGGCTTCGGCCGCCTCGACATGGTCGTGGCCGATAAGATGCAAAAATCCATGCACCAAAAGATGTGCGACGTGATCGCGCAATGGTTTTCCTGCTTCGAAGGCTTCCCTCGAGGCGGTCTCGAATGCGATCACGATGTCGCCGAGAAGAGGCGCCGAAGCCGGATCGCCCCCGGCGGGAAAAGAAAGCACATTGGTCGGTGCATCATATCCGCGCCATTCGCGGTTGAGTTCGCGGATTAAGGCGTTGCCGCAGAGAACAACACTGATCTCGGTGTTGGCGGCCAGCACAAGGCCGCTTCCCTCAACCGCCGCGAGGATCGCCGTTTGGACAAGTTTCGAGGGGGCTTCGAGAGACGCCCAATCCTTAGCTTCGATCGCGACTTCGATCACGGGATTCATTTCCGCGCCTCCCGGCTCGCGGCACCGCGCGCCGCCGCTTCATAGGCACCGACGATCCGGCGCACGAGATCGTGGCGGACGACGTCGCCTTCCTTGAAAACGACGTGGCCTATCCCCTCAAGCCCGGAGAGAAGTTCGATTGCTTCGCTGAGCCCGGACTTCTGGCCAGGCGGAAGATCGGTTTGTGACGGATCGCCGGTCACGATCATGCGCGAGCCTTCGCCGAGGCGGGTTAAAAACATTTTCATTTGCATCGAAGTCGCATTTTGCGCCTCGTCGAGCAGCACGCAGGCATTGCTCAAGGTGCGCCCGCGCATGAACGCGAGGGGAGCGACCTCGATCATGCCCGTTTGCATGCCGCGTTCGAGCATGCGGGCATCCATGAAATCGGCGAGTGCGTCGTAGATCGGCCGCAAATAAGGATCGACCTTGTCGCGCATATCGCCGGGCAGGAAACCAAGCCTCTCACCCGCTTCCAGCGCCGGCCGCGACAGGATGATGCGCTCGACCGCCCCTTGTTCCAGCAAAAGAACCGCGAAGCCGACGGCGAGCCAAGTCTTGCCCGTTCCGGCCGGGCCTTCGGCGAAAACCAGCTCGTGGCGTTTCATCGCGCGCAGATAGTGGTCTTGCGCCGTGTTGCGCGCGCGTACGCTACCGCGCCGGCGGGTGCCAATTTGCTCGAAAACGGCGCGCGCGCCCTCGTCCTCCTTCGGAAACAGAGTGCCTTGCATCGCGCCTTCTTCGATCGCGCCATCGACATCGCCGAGGCTCACCGGCTGGCCGAGCTCCACTTGCGCATAGAGATTTTCCAACACCAGCCGCGCGTGTTCGCACGCTTCGACTTTGCCTTTGATCGTCACGTGATTGCCGTTCGCATTGGCGATCACGCCTAGCCTGCGTTCGAGTTGTGCAAGGTTCTGATCGTATTGCCCGAAGACGAGCGAGGCATGGCGATTGTCGTCGAACGCCAAGGTTATCTCAGCGGTGCCGTTCTCGCCCGGAGGAGCTCTGTATTCCTGCCGCGCGAACGGCGCTGAACGATCCGATGGTTTCAACGCAGCGCCTCGCGCGCGGGCCGGTCCGGCAAAAGCCGCCCAAAAAGCGAATTGCCGCAAGAGGAGACGATCTCGACGCGAACGATATCGCCGATGCGATCGAGGCTGCCTTCCATCTGAACCGGTTGGAGATAGGGCGACTTGCCGGCGATCTGGCCCGCATGGCGGCCGGGTTTTTCGATGAGCACATCAAGCTTGCGCCCGGCCATTTTGCGATTAAACGACAGCCGTTGACGGTCGAGAATGGCCTGAAGCCGCAAGAGCCGTTCCAACTTAACGGCTTCCGGAATCTGATTTTGCAGCTCCGCCGCGGGAGTGCCGGGGCGGGCGGAATATTTGAACGAGAATGCGTTCGCGAATTCGACTTTCTCGATCAAATCCAAGGTCGCGCCGAAATCTTCTTCCGTTTCGCCGGGAAAGCCAGTGATGAAATCGGAGGACAAGGCGATGTCCGGCCGCGCGGCCCGGATTTCGGCAATAAGTGCAAGGTAATCGGAGCGCTTGTACCTGCGGTTCATCGCGGCGAGGATTTTGTCCGAGCCGGATTGCACCGGCAGATGCAGGAAAGGCATCAGGCACGGTTGATCGCGATGCGCCTTTATGAGACTTGCATCCATGTCGCCTGGATGGCTCGTCGTGTAACGGATGCGGGCGATGCCCGACACTTGCGCGAGCCGGGAGGTCAGACCTGCGAGCGAAGTGGTGGCGCCGTCCCGCGTTTCGCCATGATAGGCATTGACGTTTTGGCCGATGAGAGTCACCTCGCGGACACCTCCGGCGGCAAGCATTGCGACTTCGGCGGCGATGCCTTCAACCGGCCGCGATGCCTCGGCGCCCCTTGTATAAGGCACCACGCAGAAAGTGCAGAATTTGTCGCAGCCTTCTTGCACCGTCACGAAGGCGGAGACCCCGCGTTTGCGGATTTCGCTCGGGCCGGGCGCGGCGAGATGATCGAACTTGCTTTCGGCGGGAAACTCCGTCTCGAGAACCGCGCGGGAGGTTTTCGCGCGGCGTAAAAGTTCAGGCAAACGGTGATAGTTTTGGGGTCCGACGACGATATCCACCGCCTTTTGGCGCCGGAAAATTTCCTCCCCTTCGGCCTGCGCGACGCAGCCCGCGACCACGATCTTGGTCTCCCGGCCCGCCTCGGCGCGCGCCGCCTTGAGCGCGCGCAGCTTGCCTAATTCGGAGAAAACCTTCTCGGTGGCGCGCTCCCTGATGTGACATGTGTTCAAGATCACAAGATCGGCTTCTTCCAAAAGCGCGGTCTCGGCATAGCCTTCCGGCGCGAGGACGTCGGCCATCTTCCGCGCATCATAGACATTCATCTGACAGCCGTAAGACTTCACGAACAGCCGGCGGGGTGACTTTGCCGGGCTTGGTTCAGGCTCGCCGGAAACCGCCCCGGCAGAACGTGCTTGATCGAATCCGGACATTGTCTCCCATGGTCCACGAGGCGCTAGCCTCTCTTGTTTGGCCAAAATTCGGCTTATTCAAGAACCTCAAGCTCGTCCAAAAGCCGTGTCAGTCCAACGAAGCCGTCCTCAACAACGAGTCTCTGGCTCGCGGCACATTATAGCAAGTCGCGCCGCATAACGAGAGCCGCCGCCGATCCGGCGCCGGCGGTTCGATAATAGGCTTTGCGCTCGCCGACCTGCTCGAAACCGAAATTCGCGTAAAGCGCCCGGGCAGCGGTATTTTCGACATCGACTTCGAGAAACAAATGGTTGACCCGGATCGCGGCGAGCCCATGCAAATGGGGTTTCAGAAGGCTGGTGGCAATCCCGCGGCGGCGCCACTCGGGCGCGACGGCGATCGTCAGGATTTCCGCTTCGTCGGCCGCTACGCGGGACAGAACGAAGCCCGCCAAATATTCGTCTTTGGCTTCGATCGCGCCGTCGGCGAAGGTCCCCGGCGTGACAAAAAGCTGTTCGAAATCGGTCTCCTGCCAGGGATAGGCGAAGCTCGTCGCATGGATGGCGGCGCATTCCGCGCTCCGCTCGGCGCCGATCGGGCGGATGCAAGGCGAAGCTCTGGCCGGCCAGTTGATCATTGGAAGTCACTGAGGCGACGGGTGAAATTGCGCCGCCCCGGGCGCTTTGGCGTCGGGCGCCTTCAAATAAAGCGGCCGCGGCGGTGTCAGAGCCGGATCGGCGAGAAGCCCAAGCTTGGCAACAAAAATAATGTCGAGTCCGGTATTTTCGGGCGCGATCTCGATCTGTGTTCCGGCCGCCGAAGCCTCAATCGCGAGCAGCGCCGCGCCCGATCCCGCGAGCCGCACCGGACCCGCCCCAAGCGAGCGCACCGCCTCGCGGACCGACGCGATCCGGGGCGCCGACGTGGCCCTCCCGTCCGGCCCAAAAGCCGCAAAGAACACATTGCCGCGCCGCGCATCGATCGCGACGGCAGCGAGACCTGTCTTTTGCTCCAGGATCAAGGGCGCGGCGAGGGCCGCCAAGGTCGAAACTCCAACGACCGGAATCTTGCAAGCTAATCCGATCGCCCGCGCGGCGGCGATCCCAACGCGCATTCCGGTGAAGGATCCTGGACCGACTGTTACCGCGACCCGGCCAAGCGACGCAAAGCCGCCCTCGGCCCCGGCCATGACCCGGTCGATCAATGGCAAAAGCGCCTCGGCATGGCCCCGTTCCATGGCAATTGTCTCGATCGATTCCGGGCTTTCAGCGCCCTCGTCAAGGACGCAGGCGGAAATTGCCGGAAGCGCGGTGTCAATCGCCAGTATCCTCATGCACCAAAACTCAAGTTATTCGAGACGCCTGGCCGCAGACACCGTTTCACGCGGACCGCCGCTCTCAATTAAATTTGTTCGACAGTTTGCACATCTGGGACAAAATGTTTGAGCAAATTCTGAATTCCATGCCGGAGCGTCGCAGTCGAGGACGGGCAGCCAGAACACGACCCCTTCAAGGCGACAAAGACGGTGCCATCGCGAAATCCGCGAAATTTGATATCGCCGCCATCATTAGCGACCGCCGGACGGACATGCGTTTCGATCAGGTTCTTGATCGCCGCGACCGTAGCGGCATCGCCGGCGGCAAAGAATTCTTCGTTGTCCCCTTGGCTATCCCCTTGCCCCTCGACACCGCTTTCGCTGTCGAGCAGCGGCTCGCCCGATACAAAATGCTCCATGATGGCGCCGAGGACAACAGGTTTGAGCTGTTGCCAGTCGCTCCCGGATTTCGTGACCGAAATGAAGTCGGAGCCAAAAAACACGCCCGAGATGCCGTCGATCGAAAACAGCGCCCGCGCGAGGGGCGATTGGCGAGCACCCTCCTCGCTTCTGATGTCCAATGTCCCGAGTGACATAACGGGGCGGCCGGGCAGAAATTTCAGGGTGGCTGGATTTGGGGTGACTTCGGTCTCGATGAACATGGAATTCTCCAAAACGTCCGGTTCAAGGCCGGAGCTGGATAGAGGGATCGGAATTATTCTAAAATATGATGGAGAGACCGCCAAGGGGCAAGCGCAAGCCGTTTTCGGCTGCTGATTATTTGTAAATTAAGTCACCTGGAAATTAAGTCACATGGAACTTGAATCCTATTCTATGTAATTGATTATACACGAGCTTTTCCACGTTCACACCGGCGAAACTGGTATTGGAGCGGCGGATCAAGCTCGAAACTTAAAAACGACTAGCCAGGCTCGCAGCCGTCTTCTGGCAGGGAACCAGCCACGCCAGGCAATCGTTTAGTTATTAGTTAAAGGCGAGCCGCCGGATCGACGCTGGGATCCGGAGAAATGCCCGGCGACGAGGCGGCGCACCCTGGCGAACCTACCAGCCAGAGCGGACCGGGGAGCAAGATGTTAGACGTTTTTGGACGCGGTGGGCAAGAATAACGGGCGAGGATCATGGCTCAATTAGCCGAGGTTAGCCAACATCTCCTCGCCGCTGCGATGGCCGCTCCTTATCTTGGGCGTGAGGAAGAGCATGCGCTCGCCTTGCGCTGGAAAAATCACGCCGATGTAAAGGCCATGCATGAGCTAGCCCGGGCGCATATGCGCCTCGTGATCGCGCTTGCGGTGCGTTTTCGCCACTACGGCTTGTCGCTCGCCGACTTGATCCAGGAAGGGCATATCGGTCTCTTGGAAGCCGCGGCGCGTTTCGAACCGGAGCGTGACGTGCGCTTTTCGACCTATGCAACATGGTGGATTCGCGCCGCCATGCAGAATTATGTCCTGCATAATTGGTCGATTGTGCGGGGCGGCACGAGTTCGACGCAGAAGGCGCTCTTTTTCAATCTCCGGAGAATACGCGCGAAACTGGCGCAGGGAGGCGATTTACCCGCCGGGACGGAAATTTTTTCCCACATCGCAGCGGCACTGGGCGTGCCCCGCTCGGATGTGGAATTCATGGACGCGCGTCTGTCGGGACCGGATCTGTCTTTGAATGCGCCGTTTGGAGACAGTGAATCCTCCGTCGGCATTGAACGGATGGCGATGCTCGTCGATGATAAGCCGCGCCCTGACGACGCCGTGGGTCTCGCCCTCGATACCGATCGGCGCAAAGCGTGGCTGAACGAGGCCTTGACCGCGCTTTCCGAACGCGAACGCAGGATTGTCCGCGAGCGCCGTCTCGCCGAGGAAGCGGCAACGCTCGAGGCCTTGGGCGATCGTCTCGGTATATCCAAGGAACGCGTCCGCCAGATCGAGAGCCGGGCCATGGAAAAATTGCGTGCGGCGCTGACCAAACGCCACATGGAAAATGCCGCGGAAGTTATGATTTGACGTGCAATGCTTCGTGGCGGCGGTTCACCGGGCAATTTTTTCCGGAAGTTTTCCTGGAAATTCCACGCGAAAATCAGTTTTCCCCAAGACTTTCGATCGCTTCCGCGGCTTGCCAGCGGAGAATCCGCCAAATAAAGAAGAAGTAGCTTAAGTTATGGAGGCGAATCAGAGATTGATGGAGGTTCTCGAGCGGGCCCGGCGTTGGTTCATGCAACCCGATCCGGGAGTATTTGGCGGCATGGCGGGCTTTAATCGTGGGCCGGATCGCCGCCAGCCGCTTGACGGAGCGCGATGGTTGGAGTTCCGTGATATCAAGCTCGTTTCAGTCATGCGAGCCGGAGGCAATGCTGCGCCGGCATGTGCTCGCGCTCAAATCATTAAAATCATATGGAGACAAACCGGATGACAACGACAGGTAAAAAGACGCAAGCCGCGCCCGCCAAGGGCGCGCCGGCGCCAAAAAAGGCCAAGCCCGCGGCAAGCGCCTTCGCCAAGCCTTTGCAGCCTTCGAAGGAACTCGCCGCGGTGGTCGGACCTGACCCTTTGCCGCGTACGGAGGTGGTGAGCAAAGTGTGGCACTACATTAAGAAACACAAGTTGCAAAACGAAGCCAATAAGCGGGAAATTCTTGCCGACGACAAGCTGGCCGCGGTGTTTGGCAAAAGCAAGGTGACGATGTTCGAGATGAACAAGTTCCTCGCCCAGCATCTCAAGTGAAGGACCTTGGCTCCATGTGATGGACGGCATGCAGAATCGAATAAAATCACTCGATGAAGAGTCGCGGCGGTCAAGCAATTTTCGGTTTCGCATTGGGGCTTGATCGCCTCGGGGGGCGAATGCGCTTGCGGGACACGATTGGTAGGCGCCGGTTATTGACTGGCGGCGGCGCCATCAATCGATTCCGGCGGGACGCTCACAGCCAAACGGCGCCGTTTAGACCGCGATCACTTCAAGTTCGACCACCCCCGGTCTTTATTTGTTTGCTTTAACCATCATCGCCAAGTCGCGGCGGCCCCGTCGGACGAACCCAGAGTCGTGCGAGCCGGTTCGCTGGACTACGGATCAACAGATAAGCTCGTATTGTGCGCAAGTCTGTTGAACGTCGCGCGCTTCAAGAGAGCCGAAATTGCCAGACTGAACCATCATGTTTGGATGAATGATGTTTTGCGCCACAAAATTTGAAATGTGAAAACAGTATTAGGCACCCGACCATCTTGCACAAATGCGGATCGCGGCACTATCACAGATCAAGCGCCGACCGCGATTATGCGAGAATGGGAAGACGCCCAGTCAACTTCTCCAAGATACCGCCGCGTTCGCCGATGATCAAATCATCGCCCGGCTGCAAATCACCCTTGATAATTTCCGTGTAGGCGCCGTCGTCGAGACCGAGTTGAAGGCGCCCTTGGACCGTCACCGCTTGGAAACGCTAGATCCCCTGACGAATAGTGCAATGCCTGACGCGGCGGACGCCGTCGCGTCATTCACTCACGATCCTGATCGTCGCCGTCATGCCGGGCTCGAGCAGCAAATCCGGGTTGGGCGCACTGATGACAACATCATAGGTTGCTCCGTAC
>VDMG01000165.1 GCA_006514895.1 Beijerinckiaceae bacterium | reverse complement strand
CCCGTGTTCCAACCTTCCACGTCCGGACCCAAGGCGTCGATCACGCCGATCACTTCATGGCCGGGAATGCGTGGATAGCTGAGCCCCGGCATGTGACCTTCGACGGTGATGGAGTCACTATGGCAGACCCCGCAGGCGTGTACGCGGATGCGGACCTCGTGATGGCCGGGCTCGGGCAGGTCGCGCTCCTCCATGCGGAAGCGCCCGCCAGGTTCCGGAACGATCATTGCGCGCATCTTCGACATGGCGGGCTCCGCTGTGGGTTAGACCAGATAAGTACCAGATAAGTAGGTGTCGAAGGCGCGCAGACAAATAGCGACCGACCGTCCAATGTCGCCTATGGTTGAAATGAGCTCGGCGAATGACGGCTCCTGGCGCACTGGCGACATTCCGGCGGCTTGGGCGAATGGCCGCTTTCCACCCAAAGCCGGCTCCGTGGTGCATAAATCCAGGAGTCGTGCACAAACCTAAGAGCCTGATTAGAAGAGGCTTTTTCTGTGCAGAAATCAGGTGCAAAAGCGACCTCTTAAAACCCACTTATGTCCAGTTCGCGGGCTGCACAGCTCGCGACTTCCTATGAAGGGCGTGACGGCGCCCTACCACCCAAATGATCTCCGACAGTAAAAATATCCTTGTCGCCGCGCCCCGAAATATTGACCACCAATAAATGATCCTCGGGTTTTTGCGGGGCAACCTCGATCACCTTGGCCAGCGCATGCGCGGGTTCGAGCGCTGGGATAATCCCCTCTAATTTGGCGCATAGCTGAAAGGCGTCGAGCGCCTCGGAATCGGTCGCCGAAAGATAAGTCACGCGGCCGGTCTCCTTCAGCCAGGAATGTTCAGGGCCGATGCCCGGATAGTCGAGCCCGGCCGAGATCGAATGGCCCTCCTCGATCTGCCCATCGGCATTCATCAGCAAGTAAGTGCGATTGCCGTGCAGAACACCCGGCCTGCCGCCAGCAAGTGATGCCGCATGTTTTTTGTCGAGGCCAAAACCCGCCGCCTCGACGCCAAAAATTTCCACAGAAGGATCGTCGAGAAAGGGATGAAACAGGCCGATCGCGTTGGAGCCGCCGCCGATACAGGCAAACAGCGAATCCGGCAGCCTGCCCTCGGCGGCCTGCATCTGCGCCCTGGTTTCCTCGCCGATGACGCATTGGAAATCGCGGACCATGGCGGGGTAGGGGTGCGGGCCAGCCACAGTGCCGATGCAATAAAAAGTGTTTTCGACATTGGTGACCCAGTCGCGCAAGGCCTCGTTCATGGCGTCCTTCAAGGTCTTTGCACCGCATTCGACCGGCACGACCTTGGCGCCGAGCAAGTTCATGCGAAAGACATTCGGCTTTTGGCGCTCGACATCGACGGAACCCATGTAGACGACGCAATCGAGCCCGAAGCGCGCGCAAGCGGTCGCCGTCGCGACGCCATGCTGGCCCGCTCCAGTCTCGGCGATGATCCGTGTCTTTCCCATCCGCCGGGCGAGAAGAATCTGGCCGAGCACATTGTTGATCTTATGGGCGCCGGTGTGGTTCAGCTCCTCGCGCTTGAAGTAGATCTTGGCGCCGCCCGGCCGCCCGGTAGCGGCGGCTTTTTGGCGGACATGGGCGGTCATGCGCTCGGCATAATAGAGCGGGCTTGGCCGCCCGGCATAATGGTTGAGGAGATTGTCGAGTTCGGCCTTGAACGCGCGATCGGTCTTGGCGGCGTCGTAATGTTTCTCAAGATCGAGGATCAGCGGCATCAAGGTTTCGGCCACGAACCTGCCGCCGAAAATGCCGAAATGACCACGTTCGTCGGGGCCGGTACGAAACGAATTCAGACTTCGAGTGTTCACCGCATCTGCCTTCCGACTCATCGTTCAAATCAGCTCTTAACCGCTCCTCGCGGCCGCAAGCATTTCATCTGCAATCCGTGCCGCCGCGACGAAAGCCGCAATCATGTTCCTATCCTTTTTACCCGCCGCGCTTTCGACGCCGGAAGAAACGTCCACTCCTCGCGCGCGCGTTTGGGCGAGAGCCTCCGCCACATTATCCGCGTCGAGGCCGCCTGCCAGCAGCCATGGTTTCTTGGTTTTGATCCTGCCAAGCAAGCTCCAGTTGAAACTCTTCCCATTGCCTCCGGGCCGCGCAGTGGCTTGACGCGGCTTTGCATCGAACAGGAGGTAGTCGGCGACGGCATCGAAACGCGGAATAATGGCAAGATCGGCGGCCTCGCCGATCCCGATCGCCTTCATGACGGGAAGGCCAAAACGGGCACGAATAGAGGCCACGCGTTCCGGCGTTTCGCTCCCATGCAGTTGAAGGAGCCCGGGATCAAGCGCCGCGATCGCCGCGGCGAGCGATGCGTCGGCGGCATTGACCGTCAATAAAACCTTGCACGCGCGCTTCGCGGCCTGCCGGCCGAGACTCGCGGCCAGCTCTAAAGAGACGTGCCGAGGACTTTTGTCGAAAAAGACAAAGCCGACCATGTCCGCGCCGCACGCAAGCGCCGCGTCGAGTCCATCCTCTGTCGCAAGGCCGCAGATTTTGACAATGACGCTCATAAGCCTGATACCGGCATCGATTTAGGCGATATTTGATTTGTACCATGGCCGCGAGATCTTTGCAGGCGTCACGGCCCGGCCTCGGCATTTCCGAAGTGAACGCTTTTCCTCGCGGTTTTGGGTCGGAGCCTTTACAAAATCTTCCGTTTGTCGCCCGGGCGCGGCATGGTCAACCGCGCGATTTCCGCCCGCAGGGAATTTTCTTCAGTCTTTGCCCGGCGTGCCGCCCGACGGTACTTGCCTTGCTCCAGCCAGGTCGTGAAACTGCCAAGAATTATTCCCGCCATCGCGGCCAGAAGCATGACTATATAGAGCGGAGCATCAATTTGGGTTCCTTCGGGCGTTGGACCGGCGAAAGGATCAAGGAAAATGGTCACCAAATGCCGGTTGGCCACTGCCAAGGCCAAAACAACAAGCGCGACCGGGACGAGGAAAAGATATTTGAAGAATCGCCTCATTTGCGCTCGCCGATGCCTTCGCACCCTCTCATGGCGCGCTTGCTTCTAAATGATTTTTCGCGAGTTGGTAAGATCCATGGATGCGGATCTAGAGAAAACACCGGGCTGGCTTGAAACGAAACCGCTTTCCTATCGAGGGCCGCACACAGCTTCATGATCGAGCGAATCGAACCCTCGGCTTTGCATGGGAGGGGAGCAAAGCTTAACCGCCATGGCCCTGATTCAGGCGTTCACGCATCTCCTTGCCGGTCTTGAAGAAGGGAACCGTCTTCTCATTCACCGGCACATGCGCTCCCGTGCGCGGATTGCGGCCGACTCTTGCGTCGCGGTGTTTCACGGAGAAAGCCCCGAAACCGCGCAGTTCGACTCGGTCGCCGCGGGATAAGGCGTTCGTGATCTCATCGAGAATAGCATTGACGATTTTTTCTACATCGCGAAGGTAAAGATGCGGATTACGATTGGCAATCCGCTGTACAAGTTCGGATTTGATCATCGGCCCCGTCCAGCAAGATTTTCTTCGCCAAAACTAATTCATGGTCTGCCAAGCTTCAGTTGGCGCCGTCAATTTGCCAAATCGACAATAGACCGTCAAGCATATGCTCCTGCGCGGCATTCGCGGCACGATTGAGAGCAAGGCTCAAACCCCCAAGCCCAAGGATTTCCGTGGCCCGTGCGGAAAAGCTCAAAATGCCCAAATGTTCCAGCGTTCGCTCCTGTTTCCAGTCACGCACCGGCAGGCCCTTGGGAACGTTTTTCTCCTGCTGCAGCCAAGCAATGGCTTCGCGCTCGCCGCCGAGGCCATCGACGAGATTCAGTTCCTTCCCTTGGCGGCCGGTAAAGATCCGTCCGTCGGCGACGGTCTGAAGCTGTTCGTCCGTCATCACCCGGCGCTCCTTCACGAGTGATTTGAACCAGGTGAAACTATCGCTGACGAGCGCGGCGAGTGCGGCGCGCGCTTCCGGGCTCGTCGGCTCGTACCCGCTCGGCGACGCTTTGAGGGGAGAAGATTTCACATCTTCAATTTTCACCCCGACGGTGTCGAGCAATTTGGCGAAATTCGGATATTGGACAAGGACGCCCACCGAACCAACGAGCGCATTACCAAGCGCAATAATACGGTCGGCCCCAAGGGCGGCAATATAACCTCCGGAAGCCGCCATGCTGCCAATCACGGCAACGGTCGGTTTCTTGGCCGAGAGGCGACGGATCGCATCATAGAGCTGTTCTGCTCCCGAGGTTGTGCCGCCGGGACTGTCGATCGTAATAAGAACCGCTTCGGCGGTTTTGGAATTTTCAATTTTCTGAATCAGTTTTAGGGTTTCGCGATCGCCGGTGATGACGCCTTCGATGGCGAATCTCGCGATATGGGGCGTAAAACCCAAGGACGCATCCGGTCCGAGGAGGCGAAGGCCCGCGACAGCAATGCCGAGGATCAGCGCCGCGAAAGCCGCGATGCGCCAATACGATAATTTGCGCAACAAAATACGGCGCTCCGCAAGGTAATCCGCAAAAAGAGGTGCAGCCATCGCAGTCCGTGAGTTAAGGGCTTGGGGCCGCCGGCGGGTTCGCGCCAGCGGCTTAAATTAGGGATCGCTATCTAAAGCAGGTTTGCGCTGATTGGACAACCCACCTGCGGTCGCAATTGCGCCAGAGCCTACGTTTTCGGACCTTGCCGCGATCCTTGCAACTCGGCGGCAAGTCGGGGCGGACGGCTGAATGAACACTGAACCGGCTCGGTTATCACCTTTGAGTCGACAGGAACTCCCGCATGGCCGCGTCCTCGCAGAGCCTAATAGCGCGGCTGTAGGTACTTGCCTCTTCATTCGCGAGTCCGCGGCCCACTCAAGTTTCCGGCACATCGATGATGAAAAAGCCGCCGAGCCGCACCTTGATGTCGGCATAAGGGCCATCCTGCACCAGGCGCTGTCGGTTGCGCAATTTCACGGTTGTTCCGGCTTCCGGCGTCTCAAGAACCGTCCCGCCGACGAAAACGCCAGCATCCTTAAAGCTTGCCTAGGGCGGCCAAGCTGCCCAATAGGTCTCTTGCTTCCGGGGACCGGTAAGCAGCGCGAAGCCCAAGGCGGTTTCAGAGATCAAGAGGAGGTAGTTCATGGCCGTCCACTCAGTTGGGTACGAGCGTCTCTCCGCTCGATACTCCGCTCGACACAATGCCGGGCGAGTTGGCCGCATTTCGATATTGCACGCGAATTTTTCCAACGCGGAGGGTTTCGCATTTCAATCGCCGTCCTCTGTCCCACAAAAAAGCCCGCGCGAAAAAATCCACGCGGGCCATAAGTCCCTTCAGCCGCGCCAAGCGAGGCCTGAATTTAAAAGCTATTCACCCAATTATTCCTTGCCGTCCTTCTTCGGGGCGTCCTCGCGCGCCTTCAATGCGGCGCCGAGAATATCGCCGAGCGAGGCGCCGGAATCGGCCGAGCCATATTGCGCAATCGCTTCCTTCTCCTCGGCGACTTCGAGAGCCTTAATCGAAACGGAAACCTTGCGGGCGCGGCGATCGAACACAGTGACCCTGGCATCGACCTTCTCGCCGACAGCGAAGCGCTCCGTCTTTTGATCGGCCCGGTCCCTCGCGAGTTCGGTGCGCTTGATAAAGGCGGTGAAATCTGTCCCCGCGATCTTCACATCGAGGCCGCTATCTTTCACCTCGAGCACTTCGCATGTGACGACCGAACCCTTCTTAATTTCTGGGCCCTCTTCGCCTGTCTTCACGCCAGCCTCGCTGGGAGGCTGCGCCGCGAATGGATCGGGGAGGAGCTGCTTGATGCCGAGCGAGATGCGCTCTTTTTCGATATCCACATCGAGCACCTTGGCTTTGACGGTATCGCCTTTCTTATAGGTCTCGATAATTTGCTCGCCAGGTTTGGTCCAATCGAGGTCGGAGAGATGGACCATGCCATCGACATCACCATCGAGGCCGATGAAAAGACCGAATTCGGTCTTGTTCTTGACCTCGCCTTCGACCTCCGAGCCAGGGGGATTTTTCGAGGCGAAGGCTTCCCAAGGATTGACGAGCGTCTGCTTGAGGCCAAGCGAAATGCGGCGCTTGACCGGATCGACTTCGAGAACCTGAACCTCAACCTCTTGGCTTGTCGCGACGATCTTTCCCGGGTGTACGTTCTTTTTGGTCCAGGACATTTCCGACACATGGATGAGGCCTTCGATCCCCGGTTCGAGTTCGACGAAGGCGCCATAGTCGGTGATGTTCGTCACCCGGCCTTGGAACCGCGCGCCGAGCGGGAATTTCGTCTCGATGTTCTGCCACGGATCTTCAAGCAGCTGCTTCATGCCAAGCGAGATCCGATGGGTATCGTGATTGATCTTGATGATTTTGACGCGCACCGTCTGGCCGATGGTCAAGATCTCGGTTGGATGATTGACCCGCCGCCAAGCGATGTCGGTCACATGCAGGAGCCCGTCGATTCCGCCGAGATCGACGAAGGCGCCGTAATCGGTGATATTTTTCACGATGCCGTCGATCACCTGGCCTTCCGCGAGGTTGGCGACGATCTCATGGCGCTGTTCGGCCCGGGATTCCTCGAGCACGGTGCGGCGCGAGACGACAATATTGCCCCGGCGGCGGTCCATCTTCAGAATTTGGAAGGGCTGCGGTGTCTGCATGAGTGGCGTCACGTCGCGGATCGGACGGATATCGACCTGGCTGCGCGGCAGAAACGCGACGGCGCCATCGAGATCGACCGTGAAGCCCCCCTTGACCTGATTGAAGATGATGCCTTCAACCTTTTCCTGTTTCTCGAAGGCTTTTTCGAGCTTGACCCAGCTTTCCTCGCGGCGCGCCTTGTCGCGCGAAATGACCGCCTCGCCGAGGGCGTTTTCGATCCGCTCGAGATAGACTTCAACCTCGTCGCCGACGCTGAGCTTGCCTTCGCGCCCCGGGCCTTGAAATTCCTTAAGCGGGACGCGGCCTTCGGTCTTTAGACCGAGATCGATGACGGCAACGTCTTTTTCGATCGCGACGACGCGGCCCTTGATGACCGAACCCTCGAAAGCTTCATTCTGGCCATAGCTTTCAACGAGAAGCGCCGCGAAATCCTCGCGCGTGGGCGCGTAGGTGTTGGTGGATGCCATTTTTACTCCTGATTGCCCGGATTCGGGCGGCGCCGGGGTTTTGGGTTGGTTGTGCTCCTCTCCGCCAGCGTTCGTCGGTATTGCGACAAACCACCGCGAAAGCGGGCCGGCGCGGGGCCGGCGGAAAGAAGCAGGGTTAAGCGCTCCATTTAGCGTGCGGCGCGCCCGGCGGCAAGGGGCGAGGCTTTTGCCAGCCGCACAAGCCCAGATTGTCGGAAGTACGGGGTTCCATGGCTTGCGGCGAGAACGCCGCCCATATTGCCGCCGCGCGGGACATCGCGGCGGCGATCGCGCCCCTCAACGATCCCCCCTGGGCCGAGCGGGCGGGCGCCTGATCTGAGCCAGGCGACGCCCAAATCTTCGACCATTGCCGCGAGAGCGCCAGGACGATGATCGAGGCCAAGAGGCCGGGCTCTCGAATGGTATTTCGCGGCCATGATAAAACATGTGTATGGCCAAGGTTTTAACGTTCAAGCCCATTGGGAGCGCCGGGCGGAAACGCCCCCGATGCGCTCGCCGCCTCACGCCGCATCACGTCCGCTCTTTCGTGCGGCGGCCGCGCGGATCGCCCCGATGTTCGAAGCGTACTGACCGGGACCACCCTTGAAGATGGCGGAGCCCGCGACGAGCGTATCGGCGCCCGCCGCCGCGACAAGGCCAGCGGTCTCCGGCGTGATTCCGCCATCGACCTCGATGCGGATCGGGCGGGAACCGATCATGGCTTTCAGTTCCGTGACCTTATCCACCGCCGAGGCGATGAAGGTCTGCCCGCCAAACCCAGGATTGACCGACATGACCAGCACCTGATCAGCGAGATCGAGGACATTCTGAACGCTTGATACGGGGGTAGCCGGGTTGAGCACAACCCCGGCTTTCTTGCCAAGCGCCCGAATCGCCTGCAGAGAACGATGAAGATGCGGTCCTGCCTCGACATGGATCAAGATCGAATCCGCCCCGGCTTCCGCGAAGGCAGCAAGATAGGGATCGCAGGGCGCGATCATGAGATGCACATCGAAAGGAATTTTCGCAAATGGGCGCAAGGCGCGCACCATTGCCGGACCGATCGTGATGTTCGGCACGAAATGGCCATCCATAACGTCGAGATGAATCCAGTCGGCGCCAGCCTCCGCGATGGCCCGGACTTCTTCGCCGAGTTTGGCGAAATCGGCGGAAAGAATTGAAGGAGCAATGACAAGAGGCGCCATTCAGTCCGGCCTTCCATCTGCCTGGTCCAGGTCGAAGACATGGCTCGCTAGCACGTCCGGCGCGTCGATCGTCATGAGATCGTCGCGCGAGACGGGACCAGCCTGTTCGAAATGCCGGTTGGCGTGGCGCAGCCTTGCCCTGTCAAGCGCGTTGCGGATCGACCTAGCATTGGCGAAATGCGGCTGTTGCCGCCGCGCCGCGATATAGGACTCGAACGCGTCCTTGCCCGCCGCGCTAAAGCGGTAATTCCGAGCCGCCATCATGCCCGCCGCGATCGCCATCAATTCCGCATCAGTATAATCGGGGAAATCGATGTGGTGCGCGATGCGCGAGCGAAAGCCTGGGTTCGACTGGAAGAATTGATCCATCCGGCTTGCATAGCCAGCGACAATCACAACGAGATCGTCACGTTGATTTTCCATCGCTTGAAGTAAAATTTCGATCGCTTCCTGACCGTAGTCACGCTCGTTTTCCTGCCGGTAGAGATAGTAGGCCTCGTCGATGAACAACACGCCGCCCATTGCTTTTTTCAGGATTTCCTTGGTCTTTGGCGCGGTATGCCCAATGTACTGGCCAACGAGGTCATCGCGGGTAACGGAAACGAGATGTCCCTTGCGCACATATCCCAGCTTGTGCAGGATCGCGGCCATTTTGAGCGCGACGGTTGTCTTGCCGGTGCCGGGATTTCCCGTAAAAGACATGTGAAGGGCCGGCGTTTCCGAGGCAAGGCCGAGACGCAGCCGGACGCGATCGACGGCGAGCAGCGCGGCGATCTGCTTAATTCTTGTTTTGACTGGGGCAAGGCCGACAAGTTCGCGGTCGAGCTCTTCCAGCACTTCCTGGGCGTGGGTCTCGGTCAGTTCGCGGCGCAGATCGATGGTTTCCGGGGCGGCGGCCGGAACGTCCATGGCGATTTCGCTACCTTCCATGATTGGGCCTCCGCTCAAAAGCCGTAGGCGCGCCGACGTCTCCGTTTCGGGTATACCGGCCCGCCGCATGTAAGACTACGCCCAAAAAAGTGGATTAGTACCGCTGTCCTTCCGGCCGGTCCGCCGCATAGGACTCGGTCGTATAGCGCAGTGCGCGGCCGGGGCCTTCCCGGCGGTTGAGCCGGAAGCCTGGCTCCTCGGTTGGACGATCGACCAGGAAGGAAATGCGGACGCTCTCCCAGCCGGGCGACGCGTCGAATCCCGAGATCCGGATATAGCGGCGGCCAGCATGGGCCTTGCGGCAGGCGGTAAGCTCGAGCATGACGGCGGCAGCATCCTTGATGTCGAACATCGGGAGATCCCACATGTCCCAGAATGTGTTGCGGGGGTGCGGATCGTCGGTGAATTCGATGTTCACCGCGAAGCCCTTGTCGATGCAATATTGGACTTGGGTGCGGATTTGATCGTCGGTAAGATCTGGCAGAAACGAAAAGCAGCCTTGAGTGATGCGCATTACTGTTCCTTTAGACCGTGATCAAATTCGATCGCTCAAGGTCTTCATCTGTTTGATTTCTCGCATGGTCATACCCATAGCCCTGCATCTTTTTTATGATAGTGCACTATGCCGCTGGTGACACCTGCGGAACGAAGTCCGGCGTGTCGGTGGATGCATAGTTGAAAGACACATCCTTCCACGTATCGAGTGCCTGTTTCAATGGTGTGCAGGTCTTAGCGGCCTCTTCGAGAATCCACGGGCCCTCGGCCAGGATATCGCGCCCGGCATTGCGCGCGAAAATCATTGCCTCCAAGGCAACGCGATTGGCGGTCGCGCCGGCCGCGATCCCCATAGGATGACCGATCGTGCCGCCGCCGAATTGCAACACGACGTCCTCGCCGAGAAGATCGATAAGCTGGTGCATCTGGCCCGCATGGATGCCGCCGGAGGCAACCGGCATCAGCTTGTTCAGCGAGGCCCATGGCTGATCGAAGAAGAGGCCGTGCTCGAGATTTTGCGGATTATAATCCTCGCGGCAGATGTCGTAATAGCCGCGCGTCGTATAGGGATCGCCGTCCAGCTTGCCGACTACGGTTCCGGCATGAATGTGATCGACACCTGCGAGCCGCATCCATTTAGCGATGACGCGGAACGACACGCCGTGCGATTTCTGCCGCGTGTAGGTCGAGTGGCCGGCACGGTGAAGATGCAGGATCATGTCATTCTTACGTGCCCATTTCGCCATTGACTGGATCGCTGTATAGCCGACCACAAGATCGATCATGACGACGACGGAGCCAAGTTCACGCGCGAAGTCCGCGCGCTCATACATGTCTTCCATGGTCGCCCCAGTGACGTTGAGATAGGTTCCCTTGATCTCGCCCGTCGCGGCCTGCGCCTTGTTCACCGCCTCTATGCAATAGAGAAAACGCTCGCGCCAATGCATGAACGGCTGCGAATTGATGTTTTCGTCGTCCTTGGTGAAATCGAGGCCGCCCTTCAGAGCCTCATAGACCACGCGGCCGTAATTGCGGCCGGAGAGGCCAAGTTTGGGTTTGACGGTGGCGCCGAGCAGCGGCCGGCCGAATTTGTCGAGCCGCTCGCGTTCGACAACGATTCCGGTCGCGGGTCCCTGGAAGGTTTTCACATAGGCGGCGGGAAGCCGCATGTCCTCGAGGCGAAGCGCCTTCAACGGCTTGAAGCCGAACACATTGCCGATGATCGAGGCGGACAAATTGGCGATCGAGCCGGGCTCGAACAAATCAAGATCGTAGGCGATGAACGCGAAATGGGAGCCGGGCGCGTTTGGCACCGGATCGACGCGGTAGCATTTCCCGCGGTATTTGTCGCAGGCGGTGAGGCGGTCGGTCCAAACCACCGTCCAGGTCGCCGTCGAGGACTCACCGGCGACGGCCGCCGACGCCTCGACCGGATCAACGCCGTCTTGGGGGGTGACGCGGAAGCAAGCGATGATGTCGGTATCCTTGGGCTCATAACCGGGCTGCCAATAGCCCATGTCGCGATATTCCATGACGCCTGCCGAATAGCGGCCGCGCGGGGGCGTGGCCGCCTTCGGATTCTTGCCGGCTACGCTCATTATAAATCTCCGGTCTATTCCGCGGCGGTGCGCCGTAGGTTTAGTTGGGGCTCGAGGCTGCCTGACGCATAGCGCTTGGCCATGGCCGACATAGGCAGGACTTTAATCTTCGAGGCATTTCCCGCGGTGCCGAATTGCTCGAACCGCTGTCGGCAAACCTCACGCATGGCATCCATGGCGGGCTTTAGGAATTTGCGCGGATCGAATTCGCCTGGCGTGTCATGCGCGACGCGGCGGAGTTCGGCCGTCATCGCGAGTCGGCAATCGGTGTCGATATTCACCTTGCGCACGCCATGTTTGATGCCGCGCACGATCTCCTCGACAGGCACGCCGTAGGTCTGCCGCATGGCACCGCCATATGCATTAAAGCGGTCCTGAAGCTCCTGCGGAACCGATGACGACCCATGCATCACGAGGTGAATATTGGGAAGTTTCGCGTGGATTGCCTCGACGACCCGCATTGACAAAATATCGCCGTCGGGCTTGCGGGTGAACTTATAAGCGCCGTGCGAGGTGCCCATCGCGATCGCCAGCGCGTCGACCTTTGTCCTCGTCACGAAATCGACGGCCTGATCTGGGTCGGTCAAGAGCTGATCGCGGTTAAGTTTGCCTTCGGCCCCATGTCCGTCCTCCTGTTCTCCCGCGCCGTGTTCAAGCGATCCCAATACGCCGAGTTCTCCCTCGACCGAAGCACCAATGGCGTGCGCCACTTCGACGACCTTGGCCGTGATACCGGCATTATAGTCATAGGTGGACGGCGTCTTTCCATCGGCATCGAGCGAGCCATCCATCATCACCGATGAAAATCCATGCTGGATCGCCGTGAAGCAGGTTGCTTCGTTATTGCCATGATCCTGATGCATGCAGACCGGGATATCGGGATACAGTTCGATCAGAGCCTCGATCAACTTGGCGAGCACGATGTCGTTAGCGTAAGCACGGGCGCCGCGGCTCGCCTGAATAATGACCGGGGAATCGGTAGCGGCTGCTGCCGCCATGATCGCCAGGCCTTGCTCCATGTTGTTGATATTAAAAGCAGGGACGCCATAGCCGTGCTCGGCCGCATGGTCGAGCAGCTGGCGAAGGGTAATGCGGGCCATGGATTCTTCTCCGTCGCTGATTGCGGATCGGTGCGCTTAGGATAACCTAGTCCCAAACGTTCGGCCATCCGAGATATAGTTTAACCAGTCACGCACTTTCACCCGGTCAATGCATAATTCAAGCCGGAGCCGCGACCCAATAAAACCATGAGCGGTACCGCAAGGACCGCACCCATGAAGCTTGCCGCTTTCCGGGCAAAAACCATTGACCTCTTGTCGCAATTTTCAATACTCTAGGCGAATAATTTCATGTCTTTAATTGTATGTTCACCCTGCTCGCCGCCGCCGCTCGACGAGTTGTAGAACGAAGGGAGTTAAAATCAACTGCATCGCAAGATCGAGCTTATTGCCCGGAATGACGATCGAATTGGCGCGCGACATGAAGCTGTCATGGATCATCGAATGGAGATAAGGAAAATCGATGCCACGTGGTCTGGCGAAACGAATGATGACCATCGATTCGTCGGCGGTCGGGATCCAGCGCGCGGCAAAGGGATTCGAGGTATCGACCGTGGGCACCCGCTGGAAATTAATGTCGGTTTCGGTGAACTGCGGACAAATGTAATGGACGTAATCGGGCATTCGCCGCAACATCGTGTCCATTACCTCTTCCGTCGTATAGCCGCGCGCCGTGCAATCCCGACGGATTTTTTGAATCCATTCGAGGTTGATCACCGGGACGACGCCAATCTTCAGGTCGGGATATTGGGAGATATTCACCTTGTCCGTCTTGACCGCGCCATGCAGCCCTTCATAAAAAAGAAGATCGCTATTTGCGGGCAAAGCCTCCCAATCGGTAAAAAAGCCGGGCTGACATCCATAGAGCCCCGCTTCCTCGTCATCATGGACATAGTGCCGCGTCTTTCCGGTACCGGATTCGCTATAGCTGCGAAACACGGCTTCGAGTTCCTCGAGAAGATTGGCGTTCGCGCCAAAGTGGCTGAAATTACGGTTGCCTCTTAGCTCCTCCTCGGCCATCACGGCCTGCATTTCATCGCGATTGTAACGATGGAAGGCATCTCCTTCGATAAAGGCCGCCGCGATGCGCTCGCGGCGAAAAATCTGTTCGAAGGTTCGCCTGACGGACGTCGTTCCGGCTCCGGAGGATCCTGTCACAGAAATGATCGGATATTTCGCCGACACGTCAACCTCTACTCTTTCAGCCGCGCATTTCTAAAGACGCATGAGGCCGCGCTTGCCGAATAATGGCGCGTGCTCGGCTGAAAATTGCAGATCGCTATGATAGCGGGCCACGAGCTCGACCGCGGCAGGCGAGCCAAAGACGAGCGGTATCCGGGCATGAATGGCGGAGGGGACGATGTCGAGAATGGGACGTAGGCAGTCGCTTGCCTTTCCTCCCGCGCGTTCGATAATAAATGCAACTGGATTGGCCTCGTAAAGGAGCCGCAGCCGCCCGTCCATGTAACCGGCCCGTTGATCGCCGGGATAAAGGAAAATCCCGCCCCGCAGCAAGATTCGGTAAGCGTCGGCGACGAGCGAGCCCGTCCAGCGCATATTGTGGTTGCGCTTCAGCGGCCCTTCCGTACCTTGCTCGCAATCGTCGATAAAGGCCCGGATCGGAGTGTCCCAATGCCTGTAGTTGGAGGCATTTATGGCGTATTCGGCGCATTCACTGGCGACGACGGGAGCGGATACCGCCTGGTAAAACCGGCCGGCGCGCCGGTCCAGGGTGAAAATTTGGGTTTGACCGCTGCCCAAGGCGAACACGAGCGAAGTCTGCGGCCCATAAATGACAAAGCCGGCGGCAATCTGCGTCCGCCCAGGTTGCAGGAAATGGGCCTCGGCACCGTTCGCATCGGCCAGCACGGGAAGAATCGAAAAGATCGTGCCGATCGAAACATTGGCATCGATATTCGATGAGCCGTCGAGCGGATCCATCGCGACCACGAGCAGGCAAGCCGGATCGAGAACCAATGGCTCACTCATTTCCTCGGAGACAACCGCCGCCACGGGCGCCCGCTTGAACGCGCTAACGAACAGGTCATTGGCGAGAACGTCCAGTTCCTTCTGAACATCGCCATCTGTGTTCGTGCTGGCCCGGCTGTCCCCAAGCCGACCATATAAACGCCCGAGACCGATCAGGCCGGACATTTCGATGGAGGCCACAGCGATAGCGCGAAGGACCTGGGCGACCCCGCCCAGGCGGGCGTCCAGAGCCACCGCTCGATCAAGATGGGCTTCGAAATCCTCTGTCCCAGCGATCTGCGGCATGGTGAGCCTTATCACGGTTGTGTGACCCGCAATGTGGCCCAAAGTTGCCCAAAATAAAAGTGAATAATGGTGAGATTGATCTTAAGGGGAAGGGGATGCCGCCCCATGGCCCGGCCCGGAAGCAATTAAAGATTCGTTTAGCGGCCATGGTCAAGCTGCTCCACAAGATGCCTGTATTGCGCTGTTAGGCCGTTCCGGGAAGACGAGCACGGCAGCGCGCCAATATCAAAGAGCCGGTCAGAACATCGATAACGTCGACAGCTCTGAGCTTCCTATCGATACGGATCGCATGGCGTTCATGAGTGAACTCCTCAATCGCTTTCAACATCCGGGATGTCTCCTTCGCCGGTGCAGTCCTCGATAGTGTTGAGCTCGAACATGGCGGGGTGCTCGGCGTGCAGTCAGACGCACGATCCGTCACCGAGCCAGAGACGACAGCGGTTGGGTTGCTTTTGTCGCATAAATAGACAAAACGTAATTTTTATTCGCAACTTGGAGGCATGCCCGGTGCATCGCAATCCTTTGCTGATGCAAGAAATCCGGAGATATGATTGCAATGGTGTTAAGGCCGGAGGTTGCTGCCTTAACGCGCAAGGACCATCCGGCGGCCAGCGGCGACGTTACAAGGCTTGTTGGCTCTGGAAAGGCACGCGCAGGCGAAGCGGTTAATGAAATCGATTGTCCAAATTGTTCGATTTAGGAAGGGGCAGAAGCAAAACAATGAAGCGCGCCGGAATTAGCCTCCTGATCCTTGCCGCATATGCGTCCCTAGCCGCTGCGGACACCAACGATTACCCCACCGAGGCGCGCGCCGACTATGTCTTCGTCTGCATGAAGACCAATGGCGAAACCCCCGATATTCTCAGGCGCTGTTCTTGTTCGATCGATGTCATTGCGTCGCTGCTGCCCTATGACCACTATGTGGCCGCGCAAACCGTAGCGAGCATGAATCAGGTGCAAGGCCAGATCGGGACGATGTTTCGCGCGAGCGAGGAATCGAAGGCCATGCTGGCCGATCTGCGCCGGGCGGAGGCCGAGGCCGAAATTCGCTGCTTTTAGAGATTTTTCTGGGAAAAGAAGCGGCCGGCATGGTCGCGTTGAGTGCGACTTCCTGCACCGACAAAAATAGCGTATGCTATTTCCTTTCGGGGCAAAAGGCCGCTCAGGTGGTAAAGTCCTGCGCTTGGCCACCTAGAGATCCGTCGAACGCAGGCATTGCGGGCAGATAATCCAATTTCTCGAAACGGTACGTAAGCTTAACTAAAAATAACTTCATGGGGCGGCGTTTAGTTGGGACAGCCAGAAATGGCAGGCCTCCAGCTATTTGCAATATTACAGGGAGCGTTCGTTTCTGAACTCCGGGTTACTTGGCCGCTCTTTCATCAACAAGAAACAGAGGGAACCATGACCGCTCACATCAGCGAGCAACTGAAAAAAATAGAATGGCCGGCGCCGCGCGCTTGGAAAGTTGCGTTCCATGCGATCGATGATGCACTTGCCGCCCGGCTGTTAACACGGCGTGTGCCCGCTACGGCGTCGTCGCAGCCGCGGCTGCTCAATCTTGGTTGCGGGCCAGTCAGATATCCAGACTGGATCAATGCGGACTTTTGCACTTTTGGTTGGATTATTCGAGGGTTTTCCCCGCCGGAGTGGGTCATGGACGCGACCAAGCCGTGGAAATGCCCGGATAATTATTGGGACGGCATTTTTACGGAGCATGTCCTTGAGCACTTCAGTTACAAAGACGCAATATTTGCAATTGGCGAGTGTTATCGCACGCTGAAGCCGAGTGCGTGGCTCAGGATTTCCGTGCCGGACATAGAAAAATTCATTGGCTTGGAACCAGTGATGGCCAAATATCAACGGCGACCGGTGGCCGTTTCAGTCGCTGCCCAGCATTTCGGGCACCGGTCCGTTTGGGATCCAAGTCTGATGATGGAAGTGGCGGCGGAACGCGGGTTCACAAATATTTGAGAGACCGGGTTTGGGCGCGGGACCGACGAGAAGCTAATTAGGGACCAGGAAGCGAGGCGCGCAGGAAGCCTATATGTGGAGGCCCAAAAGCCAAAAAAGGAGAGTTGACGCGGCTTGTCCGCCATCCGGAGCTTCCGAGAATGGGAGCCTTTACCAAGGCGCGTCTGGTCTGAAGCTCCTTGACGGCATTCGCCTCTTTAATTTGCCGCCCTGCGGTCCTGGGCTGCGGCCCGTCGAAACCAATTGCGTTCTCACCGGCTAGCCAATCGTCGACAAGCAAGTCGCCACCGTCAGGGAACGAGAAGAAATAGCCAACCAATGCGTCGCATCGACAAGCAGCACAAGCAAAACCAAACTCCAACAAAATACCGTTGGAGGCAAGAGCCTTTACTCCGAACCCGCCTAGATATCTTATGGCACGGGAAGTGGGGTCAAATGGACCTTTCAATGCAACAGCGCCACGGGCCAGCACGCTTGGTGCGCGCAGAGATCTTAACTACGGTAATTTATTCATGACCTCCGTAAAAATTTGTGTCGCCGTGACAAGGATCCACGTGTCCGTCGTCAGATAATTTGAGACAGATGGCGGCGTGATTTAGTGGAGGACGCGGCTCATCGGACGATTGATTTTATGCGGCATTCATTTGGTGTTGCAAGCGACGATTTTGGATTGTGGCTCGTTTGATCTTTTCTCGTTCGAGCAGGATGGTTTGTCCGCGGCCGAAGTAGACGTCGGCCGGCGTGAGATTGTCCAGGCTCTCGTGATAACGGCGATGGTTGTAGTGATCGACGAACGCGTCGATCCTGGCTTCGAGGTCGCCGGGTAGATAATAGTTTTCCAGCAAGATGCGGTTCTTGAGCGTTTGATGCCAGCGTTCGATCTTGCCCTGTGTCTGCGGATGGCATGGGGCGCCGCGCACATGACCCATGTTGCGTTTGTCCAGCCATTCGGCCAGATCGGACGAGATGTAGGAGGGACCATTGTCCGAGAGTAATCGGGGACGATGAACGACCCTTGCGTGATCGAGCCCCGAGGCTTGCAGTGCGAGGTCCAGCGGTTCCGTGACGTCGCCGACCTTCATCGTCGCGCAGAGCTTCCAGGCGATGATGTAGCGCGAGAAGTCATCCAATATCGTGCTGAGGTAGAACCAGCCCCAGCCGATCACCTTGAGATAAGTGAAGTCGGTCTGCCAAAGCTGGTTTGGCGCCGTGGTCTTGTCCTTGAACTCATCCGCGGCCTTCACGACGATGTAGGCGGGACTGGCGATCAGGTCGTGCTCCTTCAGCAGGCGATAAACCGAGGCCTCCGAGACAAAATAGTTTTTCGTGTCCGTGAAGCGTGTCGCCAGTTCCCGTG
>VDMG01000154.1 GCA_006514895.1 Beijerinckiaceae bacterium | reverse complement strand
GGCCACGGCAATTTGCCAACCGAGACCCGGGACTACGTTCTGACCATCACGCGACATCCGGTCGAAGACTGGACCGGCGACGCCGCTGCGGAAACGATAACCGACAGCGCAATATCCTCGAAGCTATCCTGTTTACAAGCGACAGCCGCCTTACACCGCTCAGAACCTCGCTACTTTGCTGGCTCAGAACCTCGCTCCGTTGCCGCCTCGGCGCTCTTTGCGCCGTGGGGCGTCCAGCTCGCTGGCAGTTTTTCGAAGGCGGCGGCGTTGGCCGCTTACACACGCGCCCGGAGCAGCTATTCCGCTATTATTGGCAAGCTCGAACCCATGGTTATCGGCGGTCGCGTGCCCAGCCGCGGCTTCGCTCCATACTATCAGGTACGCGCACCTGCGCCCTCGCGCGCGGCAGCTGACGCACTTTGTGAAAAGATCCTCCGCGCAGGTGGCGCTTGTGTCGTCCTGCGGAGTTGAAGCGGCTCTGGAAACGCCGATTACTGCCGCCGGGGTAACGTTATATGGGCAATTGCCCCGTCAAATCGATGAACGCGGAACTCCTCCCAGCATTCCGGCGACAGTGATTTAGAAACCGAGGACACAGCGCGGCCGGCGCGGAGCCAAACCTTCGATCGGCTCGTTAAAGCATTGAGCGATGGATTCATCCTACCCTCCTCAGCCGATCCCGCAGACGCGTCTCACCGCTGGCCGCGACCGAAGACCGTGCTCTTGGAAATTCCCTTGATTTCGGAAAGCATCCTGAAATCCACCTGATTGTGTTGACTACCGTTATCGCCGACGAAAATCCGGATCCCAGCTCCAGTCATGACTGCATCGCCATGCCGCAAACTCTCGTCGTCCATAAGGTCGATCGGGGTGTATGGGCGCACCAAATGGTTTGTCTCATCGGCTAGGATCACCTTCCGATGCGCCGGATGTTGTGTCTTATCAGCAACGATCACCTTCCCGCGCGCCGCGAGCTTATGCTTACGGAAACTATGCCGATATAATCCAGGATCAGCGCCAAATATCCTGTAGCCTGGACGTGGTTCAAACGGCCTTGCGGCCGGAGCCTGGAACTGCGGAAATAAAAAATCAAAAAATCCAGCCCGCGCGATGCCGGGAAAAAGGCCGATACCTAGGAGGGCGATCGCAAAGCCGCGATCAAAGCGAACCATCCCCATCGCAAAAATCCGCTGGCTAAGCTACCTCCCCACCAAGCAAAGCCGCGTTTTTACATTTATTTCGCACTTTACAGGCCAGCATGGAGCCGAGCGCGAGATAGCGTCTGAAGGCCAGCCGCACGATCGCGGCTTCGGATTTGAGCTGGCGGTCGGCGACACGATAGCCGAGCGGCACCAGTCAATGTCGACGCCCTTCGCGCACCTTCACCAATGCAGCTATCGGCGGGGGATTCTCTCGACCGCCCGTTGGCGCTCCGATGTTTCCTGTCGCGCGCCGTCAAGAAGAACCTCGCCTCCGCTTGCGAGACACAGTCGCTGTTCAGCCGCCCACGAACGCATCTCGTGCCTCTTCGGCAAGGTGGTGACCCCTGTCCTTATAGCGAGGAGAGTAGTGCAACGTCACAATCCGCTTTACCCCAGCCAGTCGCGCGATCGTTCCTGCCTGCCGTGCAGTCAGATGGTGACGCGCCTTGGCGAGCGCCGCGTCAGCGTCGAGGAACGTCGCTTCGATGAAAAGAACGTCAGCGTCTTTTGCGAGTCGAACAATATTCTCAACGTTCGTATCCGTGAAGGAGCAATCAACCACATAGGCAATCTTACGGCCAGCGGTGATTTTCATGATCTCCTTTTTGAGATGGCCAAGGGGGAGAGCGGCAGTCCTTTCGGAGGGCCGATCACGCCACGCAACTTCGATCAAAGTGTCGTCGGGCGCCCTGCGAAGAATCGCCTCCTTGAACGCTCGAAGCCACGGCCCAATGGAAAGCCCCAAGGCCTCCACTTTGTTACGCCAGACGTTGACGTGAGCCCGCTCTTCGAGGGCGAATGCGAGCACGACCTCGCCGTGATCAAGAATCGTCGCGCGAACCTGGAGGCCGGGCTCTTGGAGCAGAAGGCCTTCATCGCTTTGCTTCGTTTCAGCCTCGGAACGCTCGAACTGGCTGCGCCCGGAAAACTGCGCTGACGTGAGCCGGCCGACCGTATCGATCTCCGTCACGCGGAACACCAAATTGCCTTCATAGCCCTCGATGAGGTTCCAGGTGTATGCCCTGAGCTTGTGCTCGACCGCATCGATGAGACCTGTTGGTCCATTGATGCCGACAACCTTCTCTCGTCCGAGAAATACCCTCAATAACTGGTCGAAACCGGCGAAGTGGTCCATATGCCGATGTGTAACAAAGACGTCGCTGATGCGCAGGAGCTTGCGAGGAGCAAGCCGGCTGAGGTCTCCGAGATCGAAAAGAAGCGCACGCCGCTCGAACACGAGATCCACGTAAAGTCCGGGATCGTCGAAGGGATCGTTGATAAGCGTAGGATCAAAGTGACGCGGCATGGTGCAGAACAAATAAAGGTGTGCTGGGTGCCTCGGCAGACTGAAACTTTATGGTAGATCAGTCCAGTTTCCCCTCTATCTTGTTCCTGAAAGACCGCCGTGGGCGTGCCGATGAGCTTGGCGGTGGGATGAGTTGGTGGTAGGAGGAGAAGGAGGACCATCTCATGTCACAATTGGCACCGCCCGTGGAAATCTATTGGGTCTCGGGGAGCCCCTTTGCTTGGCGGGTTCTGCTCACCGCGGAGGTGAAGGGTATCCCCTATGAAGGGAAGCTTCTCGAAGCATCAAAGGGCGAACTCAAGACCCCGGAGTTCCTCGCCATCAACCCTCTTGGCCGAGTCCCCGCGATCCGCGACGGCAATTTCACGCTCCATGAATCCCTTGCGATCATGGTCTATCTCGACCGCAAGCATCCATGGCCTGCCACTCGGCGCGGAGGAGGCGAAAGAAGTGCGCGAGAAGATCCACTTCTGTCTCGCCCGGCTGGAAGGATACGCCGAAGGCGGCGTTTGGATGGCCGGCCTCGACCTCACAGCTGCCGACATCGTCGCCTATCCGGGCCTGTAGCTCTTGTTGCGGGCCTCACGGCGCCCCGAAGCAGTTCCGTTGACACTGGGCCTTGATGGCTTTGAGACACGCTTTCCGGGCATCGCTGCCTAGATGCAACGGGTCGAGCAGCTCCCAGGCTATGAGAAGACCTATCCGCCGCATTGGCGGCAGACGTAGGGCGACAGGTGCGCTTGGCGTGAGAGCGGCGGCGGTCATTGTGTCGGTCGATTCAATGTATTGCTCTGTCAGACTCTGTCGGGTTGCTAAACGGAGAATAAGAGGAAGTTTACGGCGAAACCGGCACGCATACACGCGTATGAGGAGCGGCCATGACCCAAATAGTGGTAGCAATCAACATTCATCGACCGATCGGCGCGGTGTTCGATTACGTCACCACTCCGGCGAATTGGCCCGCATGGCACCCTGCGTCCCGCGCTGTGAGTGGGTCGGTGGACCATTCGCTCTTGATCGGCGAGCAAGTCACCGAAGAATTCGTCGCGGGCGGCAGGCATGGAAGCTGCGTATGGCAAGTGACGCAGCGGGAGATGCCTTACCTGTGGACGATTACGACGTTCACCCCGCAGGTTCAAGCCGAAATCACCTACCGACTCAAGGCGCATGGCGAACAAACCTTCTTCGAGCGGGAGTTCACCTATGCCACGTCCGGCATTTGGTTTTGGATTCTCGATTTTTTCCTGATGCGCCGGCGCATGCACCGCGAGTCCCGCATCGCGCTCGAACAATTGAAAGAACGGCTCGAACGACCCGCCTCGCGCGACACCGTCTAACCCGCCGCGACGCGATGACAAATTTGGTACCTTGGGGAGAAACGCATGAGCGTCGGCAAGCGAGCGCGTAGGGCGAGACTTCGCACCCTTGCGATGACGGTGGGGCTTCTGACTATTGACCTCCTGCCGGGAGACCGTCTTGCAACCGCGGGCAGGAACGCCCTTGTGTTCATACCGAAGGGAACAGTCCACGCCTTCCCGTGAACAGCGACACTGCCCGCCTGTTGAACCTTTATACGTCGGCCGGCTTCGCTGCAGACCGCTTGTCAAGCGGACGGAGTTTTCGGAAGCGACACGGATCGAGTTTACGGTTGGGACGATCATGAGATTGAAGCTGCGTGTTTTCGGCGTTCCCTTGCACCCCCTTTTGGTGCATTTTCCGATCGCATTTTGGCTTGCGGTTCCTGTGTTGGATATTGCAGCGCTGCTCGCCGGACCGGCGCCCTGGTGGATTCTGGCGAAGGGCGCAACGATCCTTGGCATCGTTATCGGCGCCGCAGCGATCGCAGCGGGTTTGCTCGAGTATCTTCAGCCTTCGCTCGCGGGCATAGATCTGAAACTCGCAGCGCGGCATGGAATTAGGACGACCCTGGCGTGGTGCGTGTTCACTGCAAGGATCGTGGTCGCGGCGCTCTTGCCGCTTGCCGGATGGTCAATGACTGTTTGTCTCGCCCTCGATCTCATTGGCTGCACATTGCTTGTCCAGGGCGTCTATTTCGGTACGCGGCAAGTTTACCAGCAACTCGAGGAGGAGTAGCCGCGGTGGACCGGCGAGCCAACGAACTGTGAGACCCGTGAGCCCACCGCATGTGAAGCTCCACAAACGCGCCGGTATGCCTCAGACCACGCCAGCGAGTATTGCAACGCCCGCAAGCGCTCCGGCCACGCCAACCGCTCTCTTGAGCGCGAGCGAGGCGGACGTTCCAAATTTGTCGAGCCCCAGTCCGAGACCGATGCCGGCAAAATGCAGCGACGCCGTCGCGATCACGAACCCGGCCGCGTAAGGCAGGAATGAAGACAGTGCGGAGCCCTCGCCACCATGCGCATGTCCATGGAAGAGAGCGAAGAGACTGACGAGCGCCATCGCGGCGACGGTAGGCAAGTTGACGCCGACTGCGACAGCCAAACTCATGACAACGACAGAAAGACCAATCCCCCTTTCGACCAGAGGCAGCGGAACGCCGCTATAGCCGAGAATTCCACCGAAGATCATCGTGGCGACGAAAGCTGACGGCACCAGCCAAAGATTGCGGCCACCCAAATGAGCGGCATAAAGTCCGACGGCGACCATTGCGATAATGTGATCAAGACCGCTCAAGGGATGAACGAACCCGTGCGCGAAACCGCCCACGTGCCCAAGGCCCACATGAGCGAAGGCCGGACCGGCAGTGACACACCACAGAGCCATCGCGGCTGCCGCAATTTTTTTCAACATGGCTTTCCTCCTGGTTTGCGATCTATCGGCAAAAGACCCACCCGCCAACAGGCCGGCAGCGGGGAGATAAGTTTGAACAGGCCGCGCAGTGAGGCCTGAAGGCCGCGCACCGGGCTACTCAAAGAGACGATCACGGCATGGCCGCCTCCAGGGGCTGCGGGAACGTTCCTCCACGCTCCCGGCGCGAAGCAGCCGAAATCCAATCAAACCAAGTTTCAAGCCCTTCGCCCGTCGTGGCGGAGAGCGTCATGATCTCGATCGCCGGATTGACCTGCCGCGCATAGGCTTGGCAGCGGTCGAGTTCGAAGTCGACGTAAGGCAAAAGATCGATCTTGTTGATGAGGAGCAGGCTGGCAGCCTGGAACATGTGCGGATATTTGATCGGCTTATCATCGCCTTCCGTCACCGACAGGATCGCCACTTTCGCGCTTTCGCCGAGATCAAACATGGCCGGGCAAACCAGATTGCCGACATTCTCAATCAAGAGGACTGAGCCGAACGACGGTTTTAGCTCGGCGAGGCCATGCGCGACCATGTCGGCATCCAAATGACACCCGCTTCCGGTATTGATCTGCACCACGGGTGCGCCGGCGGCCTTGATTCGCAGGCTGTCATTGGTCGTGGCCTGATCGCCTTCGATGACGAAAAACGTTTGTTTGTGCCGCAAATCCCGCACCGTGCGCTCAAGCAAGGTCGTCTTTCCTGCACCAGGACCGCTGACGAGGTTGAGAACCAGGATTTCGCGGCCGGCGAACCATGCCCGGTTGCGCGCCGCGAGCGCGGCGTTCTTCGCCAGCACGTCCTGCTCGAGAAGGACCGTCGACGCCCGGCTATGATGTGTATGGTTATGACTATGGTCATGGTCATGGTCATGATCATGATCGTGAACGTGGTCATGAGAATGATTGTCGTCATGGATGTGATGAGCGTGGTAATGCGAATCGTCGTGAAGATGCTTCGAGGCAAGGTCTAGCGCCTTGCCGGTCTCAAGATTGACAACCTTCACCTCCGCGCCATCCGAGCAGCCGCAAGTCTCGCACATCGTCTGACCTCCTTCACTTTCCGGTTGGTTTATTGCGCAGTCACACGGTTGCATCTGCGTCCAGTTCGTATTCCTTGACCCGCAACTCCTCGCCCGACATCCGCTCGTAGTCCTGCGCCCCGCAGCGGCAGGACGTCCAGAGCGTCTCCTGCACGAATGTCTCGCCACAGGCACGGCAGCGTGCCAGCGGTTCGACTTCAACAATCTCCAGGCAAGCGCCCTCGAGCTGCGTCCCGGCCACTACAACGTCGAAGCAAAACCGCATGGCATCGGGAGCGACGCAGGTGAACTTGCCGATTTCAAGCTTGACGCGCCGGACGCCGCGGCCCTGCGCGTGCTCGGTCACCATTTCGACGACGCTCTGTACCAACGCCAGCTCGTGCATCTCAGCAAATCCTTGGCAACTGATCGCCGACCAGCATGTCGACAATGCGTTGACCCCCAAAAATGGTGTTCATCACAACGCGGCCCGGCGACTCGCCCGTAACGCGACCGACGATCGCTGCCCCCCGGCCGAGCGGATGGCCGCGCAAGGCCTGAAGAGCGGCGGCTTCCTCATCCTTCGGTACCACGCAGGCAATTTTGCCTTCATTGGCAAGGTAGAGCGGATCGAGACCCAGGATCTCGCAGAAGGCCTTGACTTCCTCGCGCATCGGAGTCGCGGTCTCCCAAATTTCGACGCCGACGCCCGACGCCCTGGCCGCCTCATTGAGGACCGTGGCGAGCCCGCCGCGGGTCGCGTCGCGAATGAAGCGGGTGGCGGGAGCCGCCGCAAGCAATTCGGCAATGAGCCTGTGCAACGCGGCGCAATCACTCTCGATCTTTGTCGAGAGCGCCATGTCGCCACGCGCGTTGAGGATCGCCGCGCCATGATCGCCGAGCAGGCCATTGACGAGGACCGCATCGCCAGGCCTGCAGCGGTCGGCACCAAGGTTAACACCTTCCCGGATAATCCCGATCCCCGCCGTATTGAGGAAAAGCTTGTCGCAGGTGCCCTTGTGCACAACCTTAGTATCGCCCGTGACGATGGACACGCCGGCACCGGCGGCGGCCGATGCCATCGATTTCGCAAGGGCTCTTAGGGTATCGACCTCGAGCCCCTCCTCGATGATCGCGCTGCAGGTGAGATAGAGCGGAATAGCCCCGCCAACCGCCAGATCATTGATGGTGCCGCAGACAGCGAGCTTGCCGATATCGCCGCCTGGGAAAAACAACGGATCGACGACGTAGGAATCGGTGGTGAAGGCCAGCCGGTCGCCAAGCCGGGAAAGTTCGGCGAGCGGAAACCGTGCCTGGTCCTCGAGCGGCGCCAGGACGGGATTGTCAAAGACCGAAACGAACACGTCATCGATGAGATTACGCATCGCCGAGCCGCCGCCACCATGGGCCAGTGTAACCGTTGGCACGCTGATGCTGCCGCGGCGCCGGACGGGGGTGGCAATGCTCACGGTGTTCAGCAAAGCCGTCATGCTGCGTTCGTCCCCTGTTTCTGACGCCGGATGGCGCCGAACTGATAGTAGGCGGCGCAAGCGCCTTCCGAAGAGACCATGAGGGCACCGAGCGGCGTCTCGGGTGTGCAGGCGCTACCGAAGACTTTGCACTCCCAGGGCTTGATAACGCCCTTCAGGACCTCGCCACACTGACAGGATTTGGGATCGGCGATACGGAGCGCCGGTACGCTGAATTTTCGCTCCGCGTCGTAGCGCGCATAGGCCGCACGCAACCTGACGCCTGAATGGTCGATCGAGCCAAGCCCGCGCCATTCAAAAAATTCCCGCAGCTCGTATACAAGATTCACGGCGGCGAGCGCTTCCCGGTTGGCGTCCTCGGGAACGACGCGGTTGTACTGATTCTCTATTTCACAGCGGCCTTCGGCGATCTGCTTTAAGAGCATCCAGACCGATTGCAGCACGTCAAGCGGCTCAAACCCAGCAATCACCAAAGGCCGCCTGTAGTGCTCGGCGATAAACCGGTACGGCCGCGTGCCGATCACCATACTCACATGTCCAGGCCCCAGAAATCCATCGATTTGAAGGTCGGGGCTGTCGAGAATGGCCTTGATGGTGGGAATGATGGTGATGTGGTTGCAGAACAGCGAAAAATTCCGGATGCCCTCGCGCTCCGCCTGGAGAATCGTGAGCGCCGTCGATGGCATCGTGGTTTCAAATCCGAGCCCGAAGAAGACAATCTCCTTTTCCGGATGCAGGCGCGCGAGTTTGAGTGCATCGAGGGGTGAATAGACCATGCGCACATCAGCGCCTCCAGCTTTCGCCTGCAGCAGGCTCTTCTTCGAGCCAGGCACCCGCATGGCGTCCCCAAATGTTGTGAAGATCACGCCCGGTGTCTCGGCGAGTGCGACGCAATCATCGACCCGCCCCATTGGCAGTACACATACCGGGCATCCGGGTCCATGCACAAGCTCGACCGCATCGGGCAGCATGGTCTCGACGCCGAACTTGAAGATTGTATGTGTGTGGCCGCCGCACACCTCCATGAGCGAGAGCGAGCGATGGCGGCAGATCTCGATCCTTGCGATAAGTTTCTCAATTTCACGCAGCAGCGCTTTGGCCTTGTTCGGATTGCGGAACTCGTCCACATATTTCATCGGCTCTGCTCCTGGCTACTCGGCTGCGCGAATTTGCAGATTGCCCCGCTCGTCGGCCAGCAGCGTGTGCACGAGATCCCAAAGAATGTGATAGATCGCGACGTGGCATTCCTGAATGCGGTGGATGCTGTCGGTTTCGACAATCAGACAATGATCGAGACCGATCCGCGCCATTTCTCCACCGGTGTTCCCGGCCAAACCGATGGTCCTTAGCCCGATCTCCTTCGCCTTGCGAAAGGCCTTCACCAGATTGGCCGAATTGCCGCTGGTCGAGATGCCGATTAGACCGTCACCGGGCCGCCCTTGGGCGATGATCTGGCGTACGAAAATATGTTCGAAGCCAACATCGTTGCCGATGGCCGTCATCATCGTGCTGTCGCAAGTGAGGTCGATGGCGGTCAATGCCGGACGGCCGGCCGTGATCGGGTGTAAAAACTCAACCGCAACGTGGGCGGCATCGCAGCTCGAGCCGCCATTGCCCATGGAGAACAGGCGCCCGTCGCGGCGGTAGACATCGGCGATCGTCCGGGCGGCGTCCACCACGGACTGACCATTCTTGGCGAAAAAACTTCCAAATACGTCCTGATGATGCTGCGCCTTCTGCCGCACCGACTCGACAAGGGCCGCGTTCAAGGCGTGCGCATCCGCTTTCCTGCCATGCAGAAACGGGTAGAGCTCTTGCAAACCTTCGTCATTTGACATGTACGCACTCCTTCCAACGGACCTGCCGCCAAAGTCCGTCAGGCGTGATCTGCCATTCGCATCGCATCCAGCTCCGGATCGACCTCCCCAAGTTCTTCTAGAATTTTCAGCGTCGCCGCTGCCTCCCGCTCGTCGATGCGGCTCATGGCGAAGCCGACATGAACAAGCACCCAATCGCCGACGCATGCTTCGATCGGGTGATCATCGCTGACGACGCATACCAAATTAATCTCGCGCCGCACGTCGGACACGTCGACGATACCGAGCGCGCTATCAGGATCCGAAATCGCGACGATCTGTCCGGGAATGCCTAGGCACATGATGTCACCTTTCCGCGCGGCCGGTGCCGCGATTCCATCGAGCGGGCGGCTGCAATTGCCGCCTGTCCAAACGCCAAACCGCCGTCATTGGTTGGAACCTGGGAGTGCGTGAGCACAGTCAGTCCGAGACCTTCGAGCGTGTGGCTCAATCCCTCCAGCAGCAGCCTGTTCTGAAACGAGCCACCGGACAGGGCCACCATGCGCTCCAACTTTCGATTCTCCCGCCTTCGATTCTCCCGCTCGAAAATGTGACGGACCATCTCAACGATTGCGCGCACCAATCCACGATGGAACCGCGCCGCCATCACAGCTGCCGGCCTATGGCCCTCTAGATCCTCTAGGATAGCCCGCCACAGCGGAGAAAAATCCATTGTCGCGAGCCCGCCAGAAGCCGGAGGCTGTATGCGAAGCAGGATAGGATAGCCATCATCCTCCAACGCTAGGGCCCGTGCGTCGGCGATGCTCTCCAGCGCGATGGCGGCCTCTCCTTCGTAGCTCACGGCGTCCCGGCAGAGTCCGACCGCGGCTGCGACGGCGTCAAACAGCCGTCCGCACGAACTCGACCGGGGACTGTTGATCCCTTTGCGTATCATCGCGGCTAGCGTGCCGAGCGGCTTGGAATCGAGGTATCGCACAAGCTCCAGCCCCGCATGCTCCCGCTTGCAACGCTCCCAGCCAATCGCAGCCTCAAGATGGGCAAAGGCGTTTCGCCAGGGTTGGCGCACGGCCTGAGCGCCGCCCGGCATAGCCACCGGCGGGAAGCATCCAACCCGCTCGAAGGTCTTGTAGTCGGCGAGAAGGAACTCGCCGCCCCACAGCGTGCCGTCCGGACCGAGCCCGAGCCCATCAAGTGCAACGCCGAGAACAGGGCGCGTGTCGAGCGGTATCGCATTCTCTGCCAAGCAGCTCGCGATATGAGCGTGGTGGTGCTGGACCTCCTCAATCCGGCATCCGTCCGCCATCGCCCGCTCCCGGCCGAGTTTGGAGGAGAGATAATCGGGGTGCATATCGACCGCGATCGCCTCTGGCACCTGATCGTACAGCGCCAGATAAAGCGAGAGGGCTTTTTGGTAGTCCGCGAGAGTGACCGCGTCCTCCAAGTCGCCAATGTGCTGTGAGATGATCGCCTGTCCGTCTTGTAGCAAGCAGAAAGCACTCTTGAGTTCCCCTCCAAATGCGAGCAGTGGACCAGCGTGCTCGAAACCCGTGCCCAATCTGACCGGCGCCGGAGCATAACCGCGGCCGCGGCGGACGAGGCGCGGCTTGCCGAGCATGACCCGTACCACGGAATCGTCCAGCCGGTTCACGATGTCGCGATTATGGAAGAGCCCATAATCGGCGATTTCGGAAAGACGGCGCCTTGCTTCCTCATTGCCCGTGCATTGTGGCTCTTGCGAAAGATTGCCGCTGGTCATGACAATGGCCCGGTCGATGTCCCGCAGCAGCAGATGATGCAAGGGCGTATAGGGCAGCATGAACCCGAGAGTCGCATAGTCCGGAGCCACCGCCTCGGCCACGCGATCGGGGCCAATCGCGGGCAAAATCACAATCGGCGTCGCCGCACTTTTGAGCAACGCCTCCTCCTGACTATTCACGGCGCAGTACCGGCGGATGACGACTACGTCGCGTGCCATCAGCGCGAAGGGTTTCGCGTAGCGTCGTTTGCGGCGCCGAAGCCGGGCAACCGCATCCTCATTGCAAGCATCGCAGGCGAGATTAAATCCCCCCAGTCCCTTGATCGCGACGACCGATCCGCCGAGCAGCAAAGCCCTCGCCGCTTCAACCGCATCACATTCGGTGAAACGCTGCGGTTCGGTTCTGCCGTCAACGAAGCGCTCAAGCCACGCGTGCGGTCCGCATGACGGACAGGCCGTCGGCTGGGCATGAAAGCGGCGATCTTCCGGATCTCCGTACTCTTCCCGGCATGCTGGGCAAAGGGGAAACGCTGCCATGCTGGTGTTGCACCGGTCGTACGGCACCGCCCGCACGATCGAGAGCCGCGGCCCGCAATGCGTGCAATTCGTAAACGGATAGCGGTAACGGCGATCGGAAGGATCGAGCGTTTCGCCAAGGCACGCCGGACAGGTCGCGGCATCTGGACCAATGGCCGTGTGCACCTCGCCGGCGCGGCTTGACACAATGTGGAAGCCGCCATCGGTTGGGCTATCTGCGGAAAGCGCCCATTCGACGGCATCGATGCGGGCAAGCGGCGGCGGCTGGTCTTCGAGCCGCCTGAGAAACCGGTCAAGGTCTGCAGGCCGGCCCCATGCCCGAATCATGACGCCTTCGGCATCGTTCCAAACCTCGCCGGCGAGCCCGCAATCCCGCGCCAGGCGCCACACCGTGGGACGAAAACCGACGCCCTGCACAAGCCCCCGCACGCGGATCGCCCGCCCTTCCCCTGGCAGAATGGCTGTGGCAGCCGGCATCGCCATCACATGTTTCGAATTCTAAAATAGCGAATGAGTTCGCGCAGGTTGATTACGATTCCAACCACAATCAGCGCCGCTAGTACGAGCCAAAAAATCGCCCATCCACTCATCACCGACCTCCGTCTGACTCTGCGTTCATTGTTTCGTTTCTCCGTTGCTCTTGCAGCAAATCTCCGACAAGCCGCTCGACGGCCTTGATCGCCTCATCGACCGCAGAGACGACCGGAGGACTGAGTCCCATCGCACCCGTTTCTTCGTCGCCGAACGTTTCCGGCTCGCAAGCGACGAGCAGGATGCGCCGGCAACCACCGCCGAGCGCTTCCACCACGCGCAGCACCTTCGCGGGATCAAGGTTGTGCGGCTCGAGGAACAAATCTCCCGGGGAGACCGTGCCGGCCGAAGGCCGCTCCGGCACGATGATGGATAAGGTGCCAGGCGCCGCACCGCGCTGGGCTGTATCGACCAGGATGGCCGCATCGTAGCCGTCAAGCAGCGCATAGGTGAGATCGATTCCGCGAATCCCGAAATCCACCGCTTTGACGCCGGCGGGAAGCGGGCTTTGTGCCAGACGCCGTGCGACCTCCACACCGAAAGCGTCGTCGCCTTTGAAGATGTTGCCGATGCCGGCGACGAGGATTTGGCTCATGTTCCGCTCTCCGTTCCGGCAGGCTCGATCTCGTCGGGCGAAAAGAAGAAGCGGTGACCCGGCATCCGATCAAAACCGAATTCCCGGCCCGGGTCGGCTTCGAGCACAACGGCCACATGAACCTTATCGTCGAAGTCGCGCTCGATCGCTTCGATCACAGCCATCTCGTCCTTCAGAACCAGATCGAAGATATCGGCGCCGCCCTTGGGGCGAAGACGGACGCGATCGCCGACCGCGAGGTCGTGGCCGCCGGCGTGGAGGAAAGCCAGCTGCGGCTTCAGCGCCGGCGGCCGCTCAGTGCTAAGGAACCCGGTCTCCGGATCCGCGCTGGGATGCAGCTCTCGCTGGGCGCCGTGCAGCCTCGCCATGTCCGCCGCGGTGAGTGCCTGCGTCCGTTCGAGCAGCGCCCGGGCACGCGCGTCGAGCCCCGCCATGTCGCGCTTCTCCTCATCGGTCATGGCGAGGATGCGCAAGGTGAGAATTTCGTCGATTTCAGTCGCGTCAAAGAGATCGCCCGGACTTTCGGGCGCAACCTGCGGATAGTCATAAAGGATGATTGGCGACGACAATATCGTGTCCGTCGAGCCCACCTCGCCGGCGAGCACCGGCCAGGTTCCCTGATTATGGCAAGCGGCCGCAATATCCTTCAGTTCGCCGGGAGGATCGAGAAGCGAGATGAACGCGCCGCCGCGCACTCCCAGGATTGTATGAGTCGAAGCAAAGGCGCGCCAATGCGCCTCCTTGCGCTCGCTGGACTCCGCGTCTGCGAGAGGCGTGACGTTCTCGATCCGCACCGTGAGCCGGAACACGCCGGGTGCAACGCCCGTAGCGGCGATCGTCAGCTCGCCTTGAATGTCTGCGCTGGCGTGGATGAGCAGACCGTAGACGCGGCCGTCCGGGCCGCGCAAGGGCTTCAATGTCCGCTGCCCGGCAAAGGCAAAGAGCATCTTTACGGGCGCACCGGTGAGCTGCTTCAGCATCAGAGACGAGGCGGTGACATCGCGCTCGATGGCTTCCTCCCAGCTCTGGAAAACCTCCTCGCCTACCTTCAAAGAGGCAACGTTCGTATAGGCCGGCTCCTGGCCCGCGGGCAGCTCGGCCATGGGCGACGCGAGTTGCCCGACCTCCCGCCGCAGGAGATGCAGAAATCGCACATGAACCTCGATGACCGACTCGAGGCTGCCCCGAACCAGACATTCCGTCTGAACCCAACAGGCACAATTTTCCTCCTGCCGTGCATAATCGTGCGGATACACGCCGCCGAAGGTCCAGCGCTGCTGGTTCTTTACATTCGAGGACCGGTACGGATAGAGGATATAGCCTTCGTAAAGGACTGCTTTAACAATGGCTTCGACCAGCGCAAGGTTCATGGTAAGCTCTCCTCGCGCTGACGTGTCAGCAAGGCGCGCAGCGTCTCATCCCAGCCTGTGAACCCATTTTCCCGCTTGTAACGGTAGATCGCATCGAAGACCTCGCGATCGATGCGCAGCCAGGCCGTGTTGGGATAGTAGAAATCCATCAGCTCCTGCCAGATCCGCACTGGAAGCCGGTAGCTTGTCTCCTTGCTCCAGGAGATCAGATCCATCTGCAGGAACCCACCGGCGTCCCGATAGAAGACCGTCCCACTGAACAAGAACGCCAGCGGTACTTCGCCTCCTTCGAGGCCAAAGAAATACTTGGTCGCCGCGACATTGAAATCGAAGCTGCATGGGACCGGCAGTTCGACAACGCGCGCGCCGTATAAGGCCGGCACCTGGACGTTCGTGTGCGTCCAAAGCATGCTTTGTAACGTATCCTTCCAGCGATGGGTCATGCCAAAGAGCTCAGTGAGACGTTCGCGGTCCTCCGGCGCATAGGCTCGGCGCGTTGCCTCAATGCGAATTTGACAGTGCAACTGCACATTCTCCACCCTGACGTCCGGGGTCTCATTGGCGACGCACAGCTTAAAGAGGAGAGACGGCGCCGCCGCATAGCGGTCGACCACGGCGCCTTCGACCGCGAAGGTAAGTTCAACCATGGCGGTATGCTCCCGCGCATGCGCGCTGCTCACGCAGCCCGGCGAAGAAGCCGTCGATCGCCTTCCAAGCCTCGTCGCCGCCAGAGAGACCGCGCCATTTGGTTCGTATCAGTCCAACCAGCGCGTAGCAGCGATCGATCGGCGCCAGGTAGTGCTCGCACGCACCATGCACGCGGTTAACCAGCAAGGCCTCGATATCTGGCTCAAGTTCCGCAAGGAAGGGGTTGTTGGCGACGAGTGTCGCCCATGCTTGCATGTCCAGAAGCGATTCCGTAGGGCCGGCAGGTCCTGGATAGAAAGCAACGATCCGCCTGTCCGGCGTGCTGTGAACGAAGAACGCAAGACCGATTGGGATGCTGAATGCATCCCACTCGGCATCGGTCAAGCAAAAATTCTCGAGCCGCCGCGCGTGCTCCGGCACCTCGCGATACCGGTTGTCGTCGCGATTGCCGAGTAAGGTGGCACATGCCCTGCAGACACAGAGCAGGCGACGCTTGGCGGGCTCAACCAAATGGCGATGATCGGCAGCGATCGAAGCAGAGCATAGCTCGCACTGTCCCTCCGCAACCTCTCGCGGACGCACGAACCGCTGCACATTGGTCACCCAATTTCCCGGCCGTGTGCTCAGGCCCATGCGCTCGACTCCCGTCACGCGGTCGCCTCCATAACCGTTCGTCGCGGCGCCAGGCCGTCCAGAGGAATGCGGTCACTCCGCCGCGCGGACCGCGGCGCCAACCCCCAGGAGTCCAATCCGTCGATGAGAATCTTTTCCGCATCGGGCGCCGCTTCCACCACGGCGTCCTCGATTTCGCCCGGCAACGTCCACAGCAGCGGCGCCTTGATCGCGGCAGCGCCGCTTCCATGCAACCGCAGTCGAACGGTGCCACGTGCGATTTCCACAACGTCCAAGCGGAGGCCGTGAATCCCAAGATGCGGTCGCAGCCGATCCCCCGCCCGGCGAACGCGCGTTGCAGATCATCCGGGTGCAGCCCGTGCAACAACAAGATGGCCTGCACCTGCTTGTCTTCCACCAGCCGGGCCAGGATAGAAGTTCCGCCTTCTGCTGTGGTCACAATTCCCATCAGCTTGGCCAATCCGATGCCATGCAGATCAAGCACGAGGGCGAGAAGCTCCCGCGCGGTCTCTTTCGCGGAGGGATCTGGATGCCCATCAAGCGCGCGGATCAATTCCTCGAGCCGGTGCAGGGCTTGCTGTGGGTCCCCTCCGTTCCCGGTGGACATTGCTATCCCCGCCCCACGCCGAACATCGGCGAATGCACTGTTTCGATCGTCTTGCCGTTACCGACATACATGTGCACACCGCAAGGCAGGCACGGATCGAAGCTGCGTACCGCACGCATGATGTCGATGCCCTTGAAATTCTCGGGTCCATTCTCCTCGAAGATTGGGGTGCCCGTGATCGCGTCTTCGTAGGGTCCCGGCGTCCCGAAGCTGTCGCGCGGCGTGCCGTTCCATGGCGTCGGCGGATACGGATGATAGTTGGCGATTTTGCCGCCCCGGATGACCATGTGATGCGAGAGCACGCCACGCACGGCCTCGTGAAAGCCGCAGCCGATAGCCTCGTCGGGCACCTTGAATTCGGTCCAAGTCTTGGTGCGCCCAGCCTGCAACTCGGCCAGCGCCTGCTCCACGAAATAAATGGCAGCTCCGGCCGCGTAGGCCTGGAAATAGGTGCGCGCCCGGTCACGCTCGATGGCATTGCTCCACTTTGGGATTTTCCACTCGAACGTCACGGCCGGCTTCAGCGCCGTCTTGGGAAGATCAATGACGACGCTGTTCCCAGTTGCCCTGACGTAACCCATGTCAACGATGTTCGCCAACGCCGTCGACCAGAGCCGCGCGAAGGCGCCGCCGCCGGTGTCGAGCGCCAGATGGTCGCCGGTCCTCTTGTCGAGCCAACGGGGACACATCACCCAAGAATATTTACCGTTGAAGTCGCGCTTTTGCGGCCGTGGAACCGTGGTTTGATTCCAGGGATGTTTCTGGTCAACCGTGTTACCAAGAGGATCGGTTTTGACGAAAGCCTCGGCATTGTCCCAGCCGTCGTAATAGGAGTGGCCGAGCAGAATCCGAATATTCAAATTGATATCGACGAGATCGGTCGTCACTAAATTGCCGTCGATGACGACGCCAGGGGTGACGTACATCGACCGGCCCCAGTTGGTCATGGTTTTGTAGTCATAGTCACAGACGTCAGGGTCCTGGAACGAGCCCCAGCATCCGAGCAAAATACGTCGGCGGCCTACCTCTTCATAGCCGGGCAGCGCATCATAGAAGAAGTCGAACAAATCGTCGTGCAGCGGCACGCATTTCTTCATGAATTCGCAATAGCGCATCAGCCGCGTCAAATAGTCGGTGAACAGCTGCACGGTGGGCACGGTGCCGACGCCGCCCGGATAAAGGGTGGACGGATGCACATGGCGGCCCTCCATCAGGCAGAACATTTCACGTGTATAGCGGCTTACCTGCAACGTCTCGCGGTAGAAATCACCTGAGAAGGGATTGAGCGCTACCATGATGTCGCCGATGGTGCGGTAGCCATGGTCGGCCGCGTGCGGAGCCTCGGTTTTCTGGGCGACCTCCCAGACGCCGGGATTGGTTTCCTTGACCATCTTCTCGCAGAAATCGACCCCCACGAGATTGTCCTGGAAGATGTTGTGGTCGAACATGTACTCGGCGGCTTCGCCAAGGTTGGTGATCCACTCCGCTATCGCTGGCGGCTTGATTCCGTAGGCCATGTTCTGTGCATAGATGGAGCAGGTGGCATGGTTGTCGCCGCAGATGCCGCAGATCCGGCTGGTGATGAAGTGTGCGTCCCGCGGATCCTTGCCCTTCATGAAGATGCTGTAGCCCCGGAAGATCGAAGACGTCGCATGGCACTCGGTGACAACACGATTTCCGAAATCAATCTTGGTGTAGAGGCCGAGACTGCCGACGATACGCGTGATCGGGTCCCAATTCATTTCAACGATCTGCGATGGATTCCTGGTCTTAGCTATTTCCGGCGCTATTGTCGTAACCATGTCTGCCTCCGATCCGAGACGGGGCTCGGCGAAAA
>VDMG01000259.1 GCA_006514895.1 Beijerinckiaceae bacterium | reverse complement strand
GGAACAAGCCGGGTCCAACGAAAATTCGCGAGGCCGGTTGAATATATGATCCTATCCATCCAAATCGCGCCGTTACCGGGCCTTCAGCGCCCGGCTGGTCCTCGCCAATTTCATACGGATCGCGGCCGCCGGTGCCGCTAAAGTCCGATTCAATCACAAGGTCGTTCGGACCGCCGATCGCGACGAGATGTTCGACACCGTCGCGGCGAATAACGAACAGCTGGCGCCGCCGGTCAAGCGCAGCAGTCTTGACAAGCCCGAGGCGCCCAGCATTGCCAGTTTCAGGGCCTCTTGCCAGCACGCGAAGACGGCACCGGAATGCCCGGCGAAAGATCAACAGGAGAAGATGCGCCCCGGCACTTCCTATATTTTTCATTTAGCTTCTTCAGACATCGCCGGACGTCGGCCGCGGTTACTGAATCGCCGGAAGACCTTGTTTCGACCGCCGCCAGCACGCCGGCCTCGTCGAGCGAGACGGAAGGCGGCGGCGCGGCGCTATCCGGCTTAACGCGCATGCGGGTCACCACGGCCATCCACGCCATAGCATTACCCTTGGAAGCGTCGAAAAGATGCGCCTTGTGCCAAATTCGGGTCATCGCTTCCTGGAGCACGTCCTGTGCCATGTCGCGATCCCGCATGAGACGCACGCAAATTCCAAAAAGGACCGGCACGGATTTGTCGTAAAGGGTTCGAAAAGCCTTGGCGTCACCTGCGGCGTCGGCTTTTAGCAGGCGACACAAAGCCTCATTCGATTCGGCAAAGACCAGATGACCCCGTGCCACAAGGCCGTTCCATCGAGAAAAACCGGCCCAAAGCCGAAGCAGTCCATTAGCAGTCCAGCGAATTCGCGACTAGGGCTTTTTCGATTGCTCCCCCGCCAAGGGCGAGGCCGAAATGAGGAAAGAGCCGGAAAAGCGTAACCGTGGCCGTCTTGAGCAGCGTGCATCCAAGCAAATGGTGCGATAGAATGATGTTCATGACGAAAAATATTGGACCGGTGGCTTTCGTGTGGCGGCTTTTGCCGAAGCCGGTGACCGCCGTGCTTGCGGCGATGACATTGGCGCTGTGTGTGGCAAACAGCCCGCCCGCATTTGCGCAAGCCGATCCCTTTGCCTGGTTCGAGCAATTTTTCCGGCCGCAACAGCCGAGCCACGTCGCGAAACCGAGGCCGGAATTCCACCGGGCCGCGCCGCGGGAACGGCCACGGCCACACAACCCGACGGCGGCCCGCAGGCCGGCGAGCGGACAAGAAACCGCGAAAGCGCCTGAAAAACCCGCCGTCGCGCCAACCTATTTCGTCGCGGTCCTTGGCGACAGCCTCGGCCAAATGCTGGCGCAAGGACTGAGCGCGGCGTTCGAGAACCGGCCGGGGGTCGCCATCCTTCGCAAGGCAAAGGAGGATTCGGGTCTCGTCCGCGATGATTTCTTCGATTGGGTCAAGGCCACGCAGGATTTGCTTGCGAGCGGCGAGAAAGTCGATTTCGCGGTCATGCTGATCGGCAGCAACGACCGGCAAACCTTACACGACGCCAATGGCAGCTATGAGCCAGGATCGCCGGAATGGCAGGCGGCCTACACGCAAAGAATCGAAACGATTGCCGGCATGTTCCGCGACAAGAAAATTCCGCTCGTTTGGGTCGGCCTTCCGATTCTGAAAAGCGAGCGGCTCTCAACCAGCGCGCAGACTTTAAACCAATTCTATCGCGCCTACGCCGAAAAGGCGGGCGCCACCTACATCGACATATGGGAGGCCTTCGCCGACGAGGCCGGGCAATACAGCGCTTCCGGCCCCGACATTAACGGTCAGACCGTGCGGTTACGCGCCGCCGATGGGGTCCATTTCACCAAGGCCGGCGCCCGCAAGCTCGCGAGCTTCGTGGAGCCGGAAATCCGCCGCAAGCTCGATGAGGCGCAGCCCAATATCGAGCCGGGAATGACGCAAGGGCTGCCGCCGAATCCTGCGAATGTTCCCAGCGATAACACGGGAGCGCCTTCGAATGTCTCGGCTTTGCCGGGAGGCGAAGCCGCGCCGCCGCCGAAACCGATTGCCGGCCCGGTCCTGCCGTTGACCGCCCCTGCTCTTGCTCCCGGCGGCCAACTCGCAACAAGGGTGATACCTGCCCGGGCAGCGAACAACGATGCGCGAAATTTGATCGAGCAAACCTTGCAGCAAGGCAAACCGATCGCCCCCAAGCCGGGCCGGGCCGACGATTTCTCCTGGCCAAGACCCTGACCCATCCGCGACGGGGATGGGCAAGTCATTCCTGGCCATCCCCTCCCCAAAAAAAACGCTGCTTTGCGGTTGCCGCGATGGAACAAACCGCACAGCTTCCTCGTTAATAAGTTAGCAACCTTGGTTGCAGCTTCGGAGGGGATACCAAACGAATGTCGAAGAAGCATATCTCGAAGACAAAGTTGTTTGCCGTGGCGGGATTCGCCACGCTGATCGCCACAGGCGCGCAGGCTTTTGACAGCGGTTCGCCAGCCGGGCTCATGAACCGTCAAATTCAGCCGGTGAGCCTGCCCACGATAGTTCAGCGCGAAGTACAACCGACACGCACCTTGGTCGATGATCCAACACATGCGCGCGCCGGCACGATTACCATCGACACCAAAGAACGTTATCTCTACCTGTCGATGGAAGGTGGCAAAGCGATGCGCTATGCGGTCGGGGTTGGGCGCGAGGGCTTTGGATGGAGTGGCCGCGCCCGCATCGGGCGGCGGGCCGAATGGCCCAGTTGGACACCCCCTGCCGCCATGCGTTTGCGCCGGCCGGATCTACCGCGCGTGATGGAAGGCGGCCTTGCCAATCCGCTGGGTGCCCGCGCCATGTATCTCTACAATGCTCACGGCGATACGATGTTTCGCATCCACGGCACCAATGAGCCAGATACGATTGGCCGGGCGGTTTCTTCCGGCTGCATCCGACTCTTGAACGACGACATCGTCGATCTCTATGAGAGGGTAAAGGTCGGCGCGCCGGTTGTCGTGCTCTGAAACACTTGGTAATTGCGGCTTGCAATTGATCAAGACAATGCGAAACCGGTTTGGCGGCTTGCCAAACCGGTTTATTTTTGCTTTCAAAGCCGCCGGTCCGGCGCGAAATTTCCATGCGGCGGCCAATGTTTCCTGTTTGTTCAAATCAATATGCGCTTTTAATCGGGGGAAAGCGAAACCCGGGTCTTCAACATGTTTGCCACATCCCTCAGCAATACCGCGGCGCGCGGAGCCGCTCTCGTTCTGGCGTTCGTGCTCTTGATTCCGGCCGCGCCAGCGATCGCCCAATGGCGCAATTATGAAGGTTATCAGGCCTATCCAGCCTATCCGTCCAATGGTAATCCGGGGTATCCGTCCTATCCCGCCTATCCGGCATATCCCTCTTATCCCGACTCTTACTACGATCCCGTAAGTCCGCCCGCGGTGCCGCCTTACCGTGGCCGCGCCCATGCCTATGGCGAGCCTCTCTACGAAGACCCCTATGCGCCGGCATCGCGCGGCCGATCCTACGGCAGTGATGATCTCGAGCTCGGTGTCAATTTCAACCAGAGAACCGCCGCGATGGTGCAGAACCCGACCAAAGAGCCGCCGGGCACGATCGTCATCGACACAAGCTCGCGGCATTTGTATCTCGTACAACCCGGCGGTGGCGCCATACAATACGGCATCGGCGTTGGCCGCCAGGGGTTCGAGTGGAAAGGCGTCGCCCGCGTTGGCCGCAAATCCGAATGGCCGCGCTGGATTCCGCCCAAGGAAATGCTGCAGCGCCGCCCGGATTTGCCGGAAGAGATGGACGGCGGGCTTGAGAATCCGCTCGGCGCCCGCGCGCTCTATCTTTTCCAGGGCTCCAAGGACACGCTGTTTCGCATCCATGGCACCAACGAGCCGGATTCGATCGGCAAGGCCGTATCCTCCGGCTGCATCCGGATGATGAACGCCGATGTCATCGATCTCTACCAGCGGGTCGGGGTCGGCACACGGGTCGTGGTTCTGTAATCGGGTGAGGCAGCCGGCTTCACACGCCGGCGTCCAGCTTGCGGTGTCAGAAAGTTGCGGTCTGGTCGCGGCGTGCCGGCCGGAATGTTTTATGTGTGGTGTTTACCGCTTTGGGTTGGGCACCAATAGAGAATTTGCCGCGTTGAGCTGGCCTTCGCGCTCATTGCGGCATGGCTGAAAACTGGCGATCCCGATGGCGGAGCGGCTTTCACGCCAAATCAATACTTTGGTTTGTCACGGACCGGCAAGCGGCCCATTGAAAAGACGGAATCGGCCTCGCCGAGCCCGCGATCTCGTCATGCCGTTGCGCCATCCGCCGCCACCCAAAAAGCCGAAGCCGCCGAAGTAGAAGCCGCCACCGGCGGACCGCCAGGCAACGCGCGGCACGCCATGCGACCCAAATGACGATTTTCCGCCGGGGTTCGGGGAGGCGCAGTCATGAGAGAGCCAAAGCCCAACGGCGACGCACGAGGCGCGCCATTGCCCGGGCCTCTTGTCCCGCCGGAAGTCGATCTCCGCGATTTCGACGGCTTCATGCTGAACGTCGAGCGCTTGATGGTCCGAGATTATGGCGCTTTCAACTGGCGAGGAGTTCAAAGCCGCCGTCAGACTTTGGTGCTTCGCATGGAAGCAAGTTCCGGCCGGATCATTGCCAAAGGACGAAAAAATCCTCGCGGCGTTCACAGGAAACACGCGGCGCTGGAGCGCGGTTCGCGCAATGAGGGACAGTGACAAGTAAGACAAGACAAGACCGCGCAGCCTTCGGCTGCTTGCGCCGTTTCGCAAGCGAGAGCGGCGCTCTCGCAAAAAACGCAAGCGGAGTTCGACGCCTTTCTCGAAGCCTCGAAGAAGCCTCCGGGCTCCAATCCGGCATAACCAACCACATGGCAGTCGCCCTCGAAGTCTTCAAAAGCTACCGCTTCGACCAAGCGGAAACGCTCAAGAGGCTTGCCGAGGAAGAGATCGACCGCATGGGTTACGACGATTAACCCGAGAAGCGCTTCGTAGCACGGGGTGACAGTTGAGTCGAGGCAATATTCGTTATCAAACTGTACCGCTTGCTAGAATACGGGGCGCTTGATGCCTGCCTTCTCGCACGCCGCGAGTCGGTTGCGGCCGTCGAGCACGCGCGCTTTTTCGTCCCGAGTTCCGCGAGTTCGTTGACGGTCGCGGGCTCGTGGCACTCGACCAGCAGTCGAATTGATCGGCCGGGACGCGAGCCACCTCGACCATCGTTTTCGCTTGGCGCGGCGAGAGGCCAGCATCTTTTGCTGCCTCCTTGCGTGTTGGCAAATTAAGTCCGGCGCCGGGCTTTAATTCGGCAGGCTTCGGCCCTGGTTTCCCTGGCTTCAACTCAGGCAACAGCTCGCCAGCGCGACGCGCGCGATGACGCGGATCATTTCTTTTGCTTGGCGCGGCGAAAGGTCGGCTTGCTCCGCGGCTTCTTTGCGGGTCGCAAAACGAGGGTCGGTGCCAACCTTAGTTTCAATGTCAGTTCGCTTCCCCCCGGACGCCGCTTGACGAGGCTACGCCATTTGCACAATATCCGCGCGTTCGATTGGCGAGGCCACCGCATGCCGCACGTTTTGCTTGCCGGAATCGTCGTCAGCCCGCCAAAGGTTAATAATTTCCCCTCATCAGGCCTCCCCCGGGCCACGGTCACCACCCGCGTCGACGACATGATTTACTCGGTACCGGGGTCGAAACGTGCGCCATGCACATCGAATCCCTCCAGGTCGGCGATGCGCTAACTGTAGCTGGGGTGCTCATCTTTGAAACCAAAGTAAGAGACGGCGAGCGCATAATCGTGGGGGTGCGCATAAACGCCGGGCAAGTCACGCCACTCCGCCATAGAACGCTCAACCATGGGGTAGCGCGACCGCAGTGCGCACGCTGTCCTTGATGGCCTTCTCAATCACCTTCTCGTCCTGGGCAGTCATGTGCGGCAACAGCGACCGCAACCGCGCGGGATCGCGACGTCGTCTTCACGACCCGCCTCCAGGCGGCCGGGATGTGCTCAAACATGACCACTTCGCGCTCGATCTGAGCGTTCTTCAACTCGTAATTGTGGCGCTGTGCAGCCTTTAGCCGCGCCGATTCGTCAGGCAGATTTAGGCCGCTTGCGTCGCTCGCCGCCCGGGCCTCCCCAGCGGCGCGAAGGTGCCGCAAGTAGTTTCTGAGCGACCGGACGCATATCGGCCGGGACCGACGCGCACGACAACTCCCTTGCGCGCCAGACGGAGAACCTGGCTCTCGTCCATGTCTAAAATCCCGGCCATCTCCGCAAGCGAGACGCCGTCTTTGGTCTCCGCCATTGTGCTTACCTCTTCGTTCCGATTGCCTGACTAGGCTGGTAAGTGTGCTCGGATGTCCCGCGCAGCCTATCACGCGGGATAAGCGGGCCTACCATGTCAACGTCCGCAGGGCGGTCCCTCGGCCAGTCATAAATCCTCACCATGACCGGCCCACCGGGCTTGTGAACAACGCCAAGCGCTTCCAGCCGGGCAGCCTCGGCCTCGTCAAGTTCGTAGGGGGTCCCAAGGACCCCTCCAAGCTCATGAGTTGAGGGCCGGGAGGCCGGGGCCAAAGCCTCAACAGGTTTGAATTTCTGCTTTCGACCGAGGCCGTGTGAAAACGCGAGGGCGTAGTAGTTGAAGGTGTGAATGGCCGGTTCTGCGGGAATTTCATCGCTCGGCGCCGTCGTTCCGTCAGAATCGGTCTGTGAAGGCGTATTCACTCCTTGAGCTGAGGCTCGCCGGTTTTCTTGAGCCTGCCGAGTGCGTCTCAGGCGCGCATGGCCTCTATTAAGCCACCATTGCCCAGGATCTGCATCACGCGCTTCATGTTGTAAGCCAGGACGTGCAGTGCCATTTCGGTGCCGACGTGCTTCAAGGTCTTCATCTGGAAGTGGGTTGATCCCATCCACGACTTGATCGTTCCAAATGGGTGTCGGCAACGAGTTCCGCGATTGGCTGCGAAGGGCTGGGCTTCCCGAGAAACTGTCATTGCACGGGCTTAGGAAGGCTGCTGCGACGCGCATGGCGCAGGCCGGGTGCAGCGTGCATGAGATCAAAGCCGTAACGGGGCACAAGACGTTATCCGAGGTCGAACGCTATACCCGCGAGGCCGAGAAAGCCCGGCTTGCCGTGACCGGCATGGGGAAGGTGGTCGAAATGTTCGGCCGGAAGACGAAGGAAACGTGAACTTTCATTGTAAATGGGCGCCTTGGCATTGTAATAACAGCGTAAGTATCGAAAAACAAAAGGAATGAAGGTGGTCGGAGTGAGAGGATTCGAACCTCCGGCCCCCTCGTCCCGAACGAGGTGCGCTACCAGGCTGCGCTACACTCCGGCGCGCCGCCGAACCATTTCTCCGGCCGCACTTTATTTTGCCGCTCTTATAACGGTGCCTGGGCGCGACCGCAAGCCCCGCGCACAGGACCTTCCGGCCCGCGCGCAATCTTTGCCCGACCGCCGGTTTAGCCGGACAGGGCACGGATTTTCATCGTCAGCAAGCCATGCGGATCGGCGCTTTGGCCGGCGAACAACAGAAATTCGCCCGGCTCGAAAACCGGCTTGAGATCGAGCCCAGGAAAAGCCAGTGTCTCGGCGGCAAGCCTGAAGCAAACGGTTCCGCTTTCCGTTGGAGCGAGAGCGATCTGGCCGAAGCCCTTAAGTTCAAGCAAGGGCCGCGCCACGCTCGCGACGACGTCTCGCGCAAAAAGGAAAACCGTTTCCTCCCCGGCCAAGGGGCCTTCATTGGTAACGTCCACCTCGATCGTCAATTCGTCGGCGCGCTTGAACGCCACTTTGTTTACCCGGAGGCTGGTCAAGCTAAAGCGGCTGTAGCTCAAGCCGTGTCCAAACGGGAACAGTGGCTCGACAGGCATATCGAGATATTTGCTTGTGTAACGATCATCCGGATTGGCGGGCCTCCCGCTCGGCAGCTCGGCGAAGAAAATCGGCACTTGGCCGACATCGCGGGGCCACGTGATGGGAAGCCGTCCGATGGGATTGAATGTTCCGGTCAGCACGTCGGCGATGGCATTTCCAGCCTCGACGCCAAGGAACCACGTGGCAACCAAAGCCTGGGCCTTCGCGGCGATCGCGCCGATCATGAGTGGACGTCCCGAGGAAAGCAGCACAACGACCGGTTTGCCAAGGTCGAAAATGGCTTCGGCAAGGCTGTTCTGGATACCGGGCAGACCGGGGTTTGCCCGGCTCGCCGCCTCGCCGCTCATATTGGCGGCTTCGCCCAGACACAAAAGAACGAGATCGGCGCCCCGGCAAATTTCTAGGGAGGCGGCGATGCCCGAGGTGTCGTCACCCGCAATGCTCACGCCTGGCGCAAAGGCGATTTCGGCATCGGGCAGCGCCGCCGTCAAGCCTTCGCGGATCGTCACGGCGTCGGCCGCATTCCCGGCCATCGCCCATGATCCGAGCATGTCGGCGCGGGCATCGGCGAGCGGACCGATGAGCGCGATGCGGCGCAGGCCCGACGAAAGCGGCAGCACTTGATCGTTTGTGAGAAGGACGATCGAACGCCGCCCGGCCTCGCAGGCCAGATCGCGCCGGGCCGCGGAAAGGCCGGGAGCGGGCGCGGCGTCCGTCCCGCGCCGGTAGGGCGCGTCGAAAAGGCCGAGACGCTCCTTGAGCTTGAGTACCCGGCGCACGGCGGCATCGATATCCTCGATCGAGACGAGGCCGCGCCCGATCCCCGGGGCCAAGCCCTGGCTGTAGGCGCCGCTCATCATGTCGATGTCGACGCCGGCCCTGAGCGCGGCCGCCGCCGCCTCGGCGAGATCGCCGGCAATGCCGTGGCGGATTAATTCGGCGACTGCATTATAGTCGCTGACGATGACGCCGTCGAAGCCGGTCTCGCGGCGCAGCCAGTCGCGCAGCAAGGGAATATGCGCGGTCATCGGGATGCCTGCTATATCGTTGAAGGCCGGCATGATCGCGGCGCATCCAGCAGCCACCGCCGCCGCGAAGGGAGGCAAATAAACTTCGCGCAAAAGCCGTTCGGAAACATCCGCTGAGGCATAGTCGCGTCCAGCGAGGGCCGCGCCATAGGCGCAGAAATGCTTGGCCGTGGCGGCGACGGCGCTAGTGGCACCCAAGCCATCCGGCAAACCAGTACCCTGGAAACCACGCACCTTGGCTTTGGCAAAAAGCCCGCCGACAAAGGGGTCTTCGCCAGGCCCTTCGGCGATCCGCCCCCAGCGCGGGTCGCGCGCGATATCGAGCATGGGCGCGAAGGTCATATTGATGCCATCGGCGGCCGCCTCGACCGCCGCCTCGCGGGCGCTACTTTCCCACAAAGCGGGGTCGAAGGAAGCCGTTTCGGCGAGCGGGATCGGAAAGACGGTTCTGTGCCCATGCAGAACGTCAAAGCCAATCAGCAAGGGGATACCAAGCCTTGTTTCTTGCACAGCGATCTGCTGCATCGCACGCACGTCTGCGGCTTCCCAAAGGTTGAGAAGGCTCCCGATTCGCCCGGCGCGGATATCCTCTACTGCCCCGCTTGCGAGGACCGGCCCGGTGACGGTATGTCCCGCCGCCACCATGTTGAGCTGGCCGATCTTTTCCTCGACGGTCATCGCCGCAAGAAGCTTTTCAATGCTATTCATTGGCGAGGCCCGGTCCAGCTTTTATGATGTAAAGCTTGTTTTATCCTAGGAAATTGATCGCGAAACCGGTTTCCACTTGCTGATGATCATGCTCTAAACCTCATGCTATAGCGATACCAACGAAAATGGAATCGGGCGCAAATGGCTGACGAGACCGAAAAACCGTCCAGGAGCGAGGTGGCGACCGCGGCGCGGGACGAGAAGCTCGCGCCGCAGCTCTGGATGATGATCACCACCTTTTTAAATTCACCGGGCCGCAACAAGCTCTTTTTGCTCGGCGGCGCGGTTTGCATCGTGGTGGCGCTGACCGCCTTCCTCCAAATCAAGCTCAATGCCTGGAACAAGCCATTCTACGATGCGCTCTCGCTCAAGGACTTTCATGGGTTTTTGTACCAGCTCGTGGTCTTTGGGGTGATCGCCGGGGCGCTGTTGGGCTTAAATGTTGCCCAGGCCTGGCTCAGAGAGATGAGCAAACTGAAATTACGCGACGGGCTTACACACGATCTCTTCGATCAATGGCTCGTGCCAAGGCGTGCGTTTCACCTCTCGACTGCCGGCGAAATCGGCGAGAATCCAGATCAGCGCATACATGAGGATGCCCGTCACCTTGTGGAGCTCTCGACCGACCTCGGAATTGGTTTGCTCCAATCGACCCTTCTTCTCATAAGCTTTATTACGGTCCTATGGGCTGTTTCGAACGGCGTAACCTTTTCCCTCGCCGGCATAAGCTTCGCTGTGCCCGGCTACATGGTCTGGTTCGCGCTGGTCTACGCCGGTATCGCGTCCTTTGGGAGTTGGCGCATCGGGCGCCCGCTGATCGCGCTCAACGCCGAACGCTATGCACGCGAGGCGGATTTGCGTTTTGCTCTCGTGCGCGTCAACGAGCGCACCGAGGCCATTGCCCTTTATGGCGGCGAAGCTGATGAAAAGGATTTTCTGAACCGCGAGTTCGATCAGGTTCTTTTGATGATGCGGCGGCTCGTGAGCGGGATTACCCGCCTCACCTGGGTCACAGCGGGTTATGGATGGTTCGCTATCGTGGCGCCCTTCATTGTGGCGGCGCCCGGATATTTCGCCGGCGATATGTCGCTCGGCGGATTGATGATGGCAGTCGGGGCCTTCAATCAGGTGCAGCAGGCGCTGCGCTGGTTTGTTGATAATTTTAGCACGATCGCCGATTGGCGGGCCACGCTTTTGCGCGTTGCGAGCTTTCGTCTCGCCCTTATCGAGATGGACAAGCTCGGCACCGAGACAGGCCGCATCGAGCTTGTACCGACAGCCGACGACCGGCTCGTGTTCGACCAGATCGGCATCGCCTCGCCCGAGCGTTGCACGCGGCTCAGCGAGAAGCATGTCGTGATTAATCCGGGAGAGCGGGTTCTGATCATCGGCAAGCGGCGGGGCGGCAAGACCAGTTTCTTTAGCGCGATCGCGGGTCTTTGGCCGTGGGGATGCGGGCGCATCTTGCTGCCGCCCGCGCAAACCATGATGTTTATCTCGCAACAAGATTATATGCCGCCGGGCACGCTGCGCGGCGCGCTTGCCTATCCGTCCCAGCCATCCCAATTCGCAGGCGAGGAATACATTGCAGCGCTGGAGCGGATGAAACTTCCCCATCTGTCGCCGGACCTCGACCGTGCCGCGCGCTGGGAACGGGAATTGACCCGCGAGGACCAGCACAAGCTCGCCTTCTCCCGTCTGTTGCTGCACAAACCGCACTGGATATTGCTCGACGAAGCGATTGATCACCTCGACGATGATACGCGCGGCTTGGTTCTTGACGTTCTCGGCCAGGAATTGGCAGACGCGGCAATCGTCAATATCGGCCACGCGGATACCCAAGGAGGCTTTTTCACGCGTGTCCTGCATTTGATCGACGATCCGCAGGGGGAGCGTTTGGCGCACTCCGCCGCCGCCTCATTTCTCGCGCCCACGGCGAAGCAAAAAGCCTCCGCCATCTGACCGTCGCAAACAAGGATTGTCCGCGGATGCCGGCCTCTAAGAAACCTTCGCCAAGCCACAAGCCGCCTGGTAATTTGCCGGACGAAGCGCTCGTTGATCTCGTCCAGCGCCAGACTTTCCGTTTTTTTTGGGAGGGCGCGCATCCCGTCTGCGGCCTTGCGCGTGACCGGACCGGGCTTGCCATGGACCCCGATGATGATCTCGTCTGCACCGGCGGCTCCGGCTTTGCCGTCATGGCGATCATTGTCGCGGCTGAGCGCGGCTGGATCGGGCGGGACGAAGCCCTGGCCCGTCTCGGCATCATGCTTGACTTTCTCGAGCGGGCGCCATGCTTTCATGGTCTGTTCCCGCATTACATGAACGGCCGCACCGGCGCGGTAATACGGTTTGGCCGCAAGGACGACGGCTCCGACATCGTCGAGAGTTCATATTTGTTTCAAGGGCTTTTGTGCGCGCGCCAATATTTCAGCGCGGACAACCCCGCCGAGACGAGCCTGCGCGATCGCGTCACCTGGCTGTGGCACGATGCCGAGTGGAACTGGCATGCGCGCGACGGCCGCCATGTCTTGACCTGGCACTGGAGCCCCAACAATGGCTTCAGCCTCGATCACGAAATCCGCGGCTGGAACGAATGCCTCATCACTTACGTGCTCGCCGCCGCCTCGCCACATTACGCGATCGAACCCGCCGTATACCATGACGGCTTCGCGCAAAGCCGCACCTTCCTCAACCGCCGCCGCTACTACGATCTCGATTTGCCGCTGGGGCCCGACTATGGCGGGCCTTTGTTTTACTGCCATTATTCTTTCTGCGGGCTCGATCCGCGCGGGCTGAAGGATGTTTACGCAAGCTATTTCCAACAAAACGTCCAGCACACGCTGATCAACTACGAGCACTGCGTGCGCAATCCGAACCGCCATAAAGGCTTTGGGCCTTCCTGCTGGGGTTTGACGGCGAGCGGCGACCCCGCCGGCTATGCCGCGCATGCTCCGGATCATGATAATGGCGTGATCAGTCCCACGGCAGCGCTTTCAAGCTTTCCCTATACACCGGAGCAGGCGATGCGTGCGCTCCGGCATTTCCACGACCGTCTCGGCGACAGGATTTGGGGCCGCTTTGGGTTCACCGATGCCTTCAGCGAGAGTCATGATTGGTATGCGAAAACATATCTCGCGATAGACGAAGGGCCAATCGTGATCATGATCGAGAATCACAGGAGCGGGCTTTTGTGGGAACTGTTCATGGCCGACCCCGATGTCCGGGCCGGCCTGAAGCGGCTTGGCTTTTCAAGCCCGCATGTGAGCTAGAGCCTGATCCCAAAACCTTGCCGGCTGTTTGCATGAGACCAGGCGACAAAAAAACGATAGGGAGGTGGCCTGATGGTGGAAGCCGGGGCGGCTACCGGGGGCGTTCCGGCGCGTGCAGCAGAAGATCATTTGCACGCATGGATGGCGCGGCAATACCCCATTTCGGCGGCGGCGGTTCTGGGCGCGATTTCGGCGACGCATCTTGTCAAGGAACGGCGGGGTTTTGGCCAAACGATTCGGCCCTTGCCTGGTTCTGTGATTGCCTCGACGGCGCTTGGCTCTTGGGACCCGGATCCCGACTATTTCTTCCATTGGCTGCGCGATTCGACCATCGTCATCGATGCGTTGCGGCATGTGATCACGGCAGGAAACGTTACGGGCGAAGGGCTTGCCCGTTTCAAAGAGTTTGTCGCCTTCAGCCTCTCTCTCAATCGTCTCGATGGCGGCGCGTTTCTTCGCGAGTCCGCCGATTTCAGGAAAAGTGTCGATCCGAGATTTCTGCAATTCGTGCGCGACGACAGCGAGCTTCGCGCGATAGCCGGGGATCGCATATTTGGCGAGCCGCGCTTTAATCCGGACGCCACGCTCGACATCAGCAAATGGTCGCGCCCGCAGCACGACGGTCCAGCATTGCGGGCTCTCGTCCTGATGCGATTCTGGCCGCTCAATACCCTCGACGAGGGGCTCCGCGCCGCCATGCGCGCGTTGATCGAGGCTGATCTTTGCTTTATCCTTAAGCATTGGCGCGAGCCTTGTTTCGATATTTGGGAAGAAGAACAAGGCCAGCATTATTGTACGCGGCTTTTGCACCACGCGGCGCTTGTCGATGGCGCTTGTTGGATGCGCGAATCCGGCACGGACGAAAAAGGCGCGCCGGCGCAAGCCTGCTTGACGGCAGCGCAAGAGATCGCCCAATCCCTCGATGACTATTGGAGCGAGGACAAGGGCTTTTACATGAGCCGGCGCGCTGTCGCCTCTCCGTCTCCTGGGAAGGAACTCGATTTCGCGACGATCCTCGCGGTCATCCACGCCGGGCGAAAGGAGGGAGCTCATAGCGTTCTCGATCCGAGCGTCATGGCAACCTTGGCGCGGCTCGAGGAACTGTTTGATGCGAGCTATAAGATCAACCAGGGCCGTCCGGAAAACCATGGCCCCGCCATGGGGCGCTATGCGGGCGACACTTATTTCAGCGGCGGCGCCTATTATTTTTCGACGCTCGGCGCGGCGGAATTTTATTATTCGCTCGCGGGGGCGGTGGCGGCGGGCGCGGATCTTCCGGTCACAGCGGCGAACAAGGCCTTCTTATTCCGGCTTGGCATAGCGGATGCTGCTTTGGCGCTTTTGCCGCGAGAGGACTGGCAACGCCTTTTTGAGGCTTTGCTTCGGCGTGGCGACCAATTCATGGCGACGGTTTCAGCCTATACGCCAGCCTCCGGGGAACTTTCGGAGCAATTCGATCAGGCAACCGGTGCCCAGACTTCGGCAAAGACCCTCGCCTGGAGCCACGCCGCGTTCATCACCGCCTTCGCCCGCCGGGAAGCCGCTTTAGGCGCGCAAAACTTTCCGGTCCTAACCGGCGCATCGCGATGATTGACAAGCTCGAATTCTTGATAGCGCTGGCGCGCGAACGCAACTTCAGCCGCGCCGCCGAAAGCTGCGGCGTGACCCAGCCCACCTTGTCGGTCGGCATCAAGCAGCTCGAAGACACATTGGGTGTGCTGCTCGTCAATCGAAGCTCGCGCTTTTACGGGCTGACGGCAGAAGGCGAGCGCGTGCTGGAATGGGGCAGGCGCATCGTCAGCGACGCGCGCGCCATGCGCCAGGACGTTCAGACCGCAAAGACGTCGCTTACCGGGCAACTGACGCTCGCCGCCGTCCCGACCGCGCTCTCCATAGCCGCGGAACTGACGATTCCTTTCCGCGAGCGCTACCAGCTTTGACCTGCGCCGGAAGCCCGCTCGGCGAGCGTGAAAAGGTGACTTGGGCGGATGTGGCCCGCATTCCCCTCTGTCTGCTTACCCCTGACATGCAAAACCGCCGCATTATCGACCGGCTTCTGGTGAACGCGGCGGCGCCCCCGCCGCTCGAATCAAATTCCATGCTGGTGTTATTTTCGCACGTCCGGATTGGCGGGTTCGCCTGTGTCGCCCCCGAAAAGCTCGCCAGCCTGCTCAGCTTGAGGGAACCCCTGCGCGCAATCCCCATTCTTGAACCACAAGAGATTTACACGATTGGGCTCGTATCGCCACGCCAGGAGCCAATTCCGCCGCTCAGAGGGCACTCGCAGCCGAAGCGAGCAAATTGGCGATGCCCCAAAACCAAGGATCTCGACGCAATCCTCATTGATAGATTTTTCCATGGTTGGCTCAGGTGATTGATAGAAGAAGTCTATAAGTTGACAAAACTGGATTATTGATCTTTCGGCGCCGAAACCTCATACTTAGAAAGCCTGTAAAGATGGACAGGAAACGCATGCCTGAGGCTTCCGTTTGGAATGCAGAGCGCGCACGGGAAATTATTGCTGAACACATCGGGCTTGAGGGCCCGATGCTTCCTATTCTGCACGCGTTGCAGGAAGAATTCGGCCATATTAGCACCGCCGCCGTGCCCCTTGTAGCCGACGCACTTAATCTAACGCGCGCCGAAGTGCATGGGGTCATGACTTTCTATCACGATTTCCGCGGCTATGGCCCGGTTTCAGCCGCCGATGTCGCTTCCCTCTTCGAGGCGGGCTTTGTCACCGGCGGCGCGCACGCCCTGCGGATCGGCAAACCGGAAGATCATCCGTTCCTTGCACCCCAAACGCGCCTCACCTTCGCCCGCTGCGGCATCGTCGATCCGCTCTCGCTTGCCGATTACGCCGCGCATGGCGGCTGGCGCGGGCTTACACAGGCCATCGCGATCGGCCCGCAGGCGATCGTTGCCGAAGTGACGAAATCCGGGCTTCGCGGCCGCGGCGGCGCCGGTTTTCCGACCGGCATCAAATGGAAGACCGTCGCCGATACGACGGCTGACCGCAAATATGTGGTGTGCAACGCCGACGAAGGCGACAGCGGCACTTTCGCCGATCGGATGATCATGGAGGGCGATCCCTTCGCCCTGATTGAAGGCATGACGATTTGCGGCATCGGCGTCGGCGCCACCAAGGGCTATGTCTATTGCCGCTCCGAATATCCGCATGCCGGGAAGACCTTTTCGGAGGCGTTGCGGATCGCCCGGGAAGGTGGCTTCCTCGGTCCCAATATCCAAGGCTCGGGGCATGCCTTCGAGCTTGAACTGCGGATGGGTGCCGGCGCGTATGTCTGCGGTGAAGAGACCTCCCTGCTCGAAAGCCTCGAAGGCAAGCGCGGCATCGTGCGCGCCAAGCCGCCGCTGCCCGCGCACAAGGGGCTCTTCGCGCGCCCAACCGTCATCAACAACGTCTTATCCCTCGTGGCGGTGCCGACGGTTCTTGATCGCGGCGCCGATTTTTATGCCGGTTTCGGCTTCGGGCGTTCGCGCGGGACGATGCCGATCCAGATCGCCGGGAACGTCCGCTACGGCGGGCTTTAGGAGACCGCTTTCGGTTTGACGCTCGGCGAAATCGTCGATCGGATTGGCGGCGGCACTTTGAGCGGGCGGCCGGCGCGGGCGGTCCAATGCGGCGGACCGCTCGGCGCTTATTTTCCCCGGTCGCTGTTCGATACGCCCTACGACTATGAGGCTTTTACGGCGCGCGACGGGCTGATCGGCCATGGTGGCATCGTCGTTTTCGACGATACGGTCGATATGGCGCAAATGGCGCGGTTCGCGATGGAGTTTTGCGCGGTCGAAAGTTGCGGCAAAATGCACTCCTTGCCGGATCGGCGCGACCCGCGGCGTCGAGGTCATCGATCGCGTGCTCGCCGGAGTGAAACCGGCGGACAATATGGCGCTCCTCGAAGACCTTTGCCATACGATGAAATTCGGTTCGCTCTGCGCGCTCGGAGGGTTTGCGCCCTATCCCGTGATGAGCGCCGTTCGCCATTTTAGGGAAGATTTCACGCCGCGGGTTCTCGCCGCCGCTGAATGATGGAGGCTGCCATGCCACTAATTACCGAGATCGATTACGGAACACCTGCCTCGCGGTCAGAAAAAATGGTCACGCTGACCATTGACGGCATCGAGACGCAGGTTCCGGAAGGCACCTCCATCATGCGGGCGGCGATGGATATCGGGACAAAAATCCCGAAACTTTGCGCCACCGACATGATCGAGGCGTTCGGTTCCTGCCGCCTCTGCCTCGTCGAGATCGAGGGCCGTGCCGGGACGCCTGCCTCCTGCACGACGCCGGTCGCGCCGGGCATGGTGGTCAAGACCCAGACCGAGGGGCTGAAAGCCCTGCGCAAAGGCGTGATGGAATATCTCTGATCATCCGCTCGATTGCCTCACCTGCGCCACCAACGGCAATTGCGAATTGCAGACGGAGGCGGGCAACGTCGGGCTGCGCGATGTGCGCTACGGCTATGACGGCGCCAATCATCTCGCCGACAAAAAGGACGAATCCAACCCCTATTTCACCTATGATCCGGCGAAATGCATCGTTTGCAACCGCTGCATTCGCGCCTGCGAGGAAGTGCAGGGGACCTTCGCGCTCACCATCGACGGGCGCGGCTTTGGGAGCCGCGTTTCGGCGGGCCAAATGGAGCCCTTCCTCGAGTCGGAATGCGTTTCCTGCGGCGCCTGCGTCCAGGCCTGCCCGACCGCGACGCTCATCGAGAAGTCGGTGATCGACATCGGCCAGGCGGAACATTCGGCGGTAACGACCTGCGCCTATTGCGGCGTCGGCTGCAGCTTCAAGGCGGAAATGCGGGGCGAGGAACTCGTCCGCATGGTGCCCTACAAGGACGGCAAGGCGAACCACGGCCATTCCTGCGTCAAGGGCCGCTTCGCCTGGGGTTACACTACCCACAAGGAGCGCATCCTCAATCCGATGATCCGCGAGAAGATCAGCGACCCCTGGCGCGAAGTGTCGTGGGACGAGGCCTTCGACTACGCGGCTTCCGAATTCAAGCGCATCAAGGCCAAATATGGCCGCGATTCGATCGGCGGCATCACCTCGTCGCGCTGCACCAACGAAGAGACCTATCTCGTCCAAAAACTCGTTCGCGCCGGCTTCGGCAACAACAATGTCGATACCTGCGCGCGGGTCTGCCATTCGCCGACCGGCTATGGCCTCGGGACCGCTTTCGGCACGTCGGCCGGAACTCAGGATTTCGATTCGGTCGAGCAGACCGACGTGATGATGATCATCGGCGCCAATCCGACCGACGCGCATCCGGTGTTTGCTTCGCGCATGAAGAAGCGTCTGCGCGCCGGCGCCAAGC